>CAZQZC010000034.1:0-20038 GCA_964597685.1 uncultured Hyphomonadaceae bacterium
TTCCATTTTCACAGTTAGCGAGATCATCAGCGCGATGCGCTGGGTATGGCCGCCGAGCTTGGCGTAATTCGCCACGCGGTTCTTCAGGTTGCGCGCTTTGCCGACATAGAGCGCCTCGCCGTCCTGACCGAACATGCGATACACGCCCGGCTTCGCCGGCAGGCGCTTGAGATTGTCTTTGATGACGTCGACACCCCTTATCGGGGCCGACTCGGCGGCGGGCATGTCCATGGGGCCAATTTAGGCGACTGGGACGCCGCGCGAACCCCCATTCGGTGCGCTTAATTGATGAGGGACCTTGCGCCGCCCGAGGTGAACTCCACCAACCAGTCGACACCCAGAGCGAACGCCATCAGAAGGCCGCCGGCGAACAGCAGCGTTTTCACGAAGTCGCCGCCCGCCTGCGCCTTAACGGGGCTGCGCACAATGAGAAGGCCGACCAAAAGCGCTCCCGCGCCTAGCCCCAATTGCTGCTCGAACGGCAAATGTCCGAACCAGTCGCTTCCATCTTTCGCGAAGCCCGAGACTTCGTGGAGCATGTCGCTCCATGCCTGTTTGAAACGCTCCATCTCAAGAACCCTTCACGTTACGCCCTTGCCCCAAAACAATGCAAAATCCACGCCGTCATCCAAACGTCGGCAAGTCTGGCCGCGTCGCGATGATCCAGCCGGCCACGAAGTTGAAGACGATGACCAGGCCGAACGCCAGAATCGACTGGATCGGCCGCGACTTTTTGTGCCTGTCGCGCGCTGGATAGACGATCGCGAGAATAGCGAGGATCGCGATGAATAGGCCCAATCCGATCAGTTTCTGCTCGTCTGACAGGCGCGCAGTGAAAACCAGGAGATCCGACGTCGCGTCGCGCGCAATCGCTTTGATCTCACCCCACAGGCTCTCATACGGTGTCAGCGATGAACCAGTCATAACTGCGGTCTGCACAAATCTCCGGATACTTGATATACCTCGGAGACGGCTAAGAACTTATGAAAAAAGTCCGGAAATTCAGAAGCCAATATTATATTTGGTGAAACTTAAGCGCAGTTTTGGTTCAATTTGGTCCTGTGTCTGTTGTATTGTGACACGCTTGGCGTGCGTCCGCGCCGCTGGCGGCGACGCGGACGCTGGAGACTAGTCTTCGATCGCCAATGCGCGAAGGCGCTTGCGGGCAGCCGATTCCACATCGGTTCGAACCACTTCGCGATAGGCTTGCGCCTGGGCGTCGCTCAGGACGTTGCGAACGTCGATCATCATGGCCAGGCGAGTTCGCTTCAGGGCGTTTTCAGCGTCGACCACGCGGTCGAACGTTTCCAGCGCGGCCTCGCGATCGATCGGAGAGCTTTCGAGCAGCTCGTCCATATTGGACTCACGCCCGGCGTTCGACAGACGATGGCGCGTGAGCGCGGCTTCGCCTTCGGCCACGATGTCGATGATCTGCTCGCGTTGGGCCTCGGTCAGGCCGATCTCGTCGGCGCGCTCCAAGACTCTGTCTGGCGAGACCAGGTTCGGGGAGAAAATCGACGTAAAGTTTACGCTCGTCGGCCCGCGAACTATGATGCTTTCCCCTTGCAACGAAAGCGGCTTGTCCGACTCCGTTATGATGCGAAAGCGTTGGGTCTCAGCCCGATCTTGCGCCACGCTCTGCGCAAGGGCGCTCGCACCCGTAAGGGCCATGAATGCGGCCATGGCGGCGGTCTTGATCATTTTGGTGTCCTTTCCTTTGGAACTTCAAGTGTGAAAGCGGCGTCCAGCAACAAAGCGTCCGTGCCGAGCGTGTCGACGGGCTCGCCGTAGAGAAGCGCATCGGTGCGGATCGTTCGGACCGGCTCCATGAGCAACAGGTCGCTTCGCGCCAGCGTTTCAGTGAAGGCGAGCAAATCGGGCGGCGTCGCCGGCGCGTCGCTGTGGTCGAGTGAGAGCGTGAGCGCAGCCGCCGCAACGATGGCCGCCGTGGTCGCGCTGGCGATCCAGACTCTCTCACGCCATGCGGCCCGCCGCGCTCGATTGGCTGGGCGTGGCGACAGGAGCGCCGTAAACGCCGGAGCCGGAGAGGCGCGCCCGGCGGCGGCCTTGCGATAGGCTTGATGCAGTGTCGGCTCAGTCATGCCGCTCTCCTGTGTTCTGGCCGAGGGTCTCTCGCAACCGCGTTTTGGCCCGCGCATAATGGGTGCGCGCGCTTCCCAGGCTCACGCCCATGGCCTCCGCCGCCTCCTCCACGGTGAAGTCCTGTCCGAAGACGAGCTCAGCGATCTGCGCTTGTCGCCGCGGCAAGGCGTTCAGGGCGTCGACAAGGGATTGCAGGATGGGCTCGCCGGGCGGAGGGCCGACGGCGTCGCGGGTGTCCGGGGCGAGCGCCGGGAACCTGAACCGCGCCAGCGTCCGTCGGCGCCCCTGCGCGCGGGCGACCATCCGGATGACGCCGAACACCCAAGTCTTGTAGGCGGATCGCTCGGACCATGACGCCCGACCTTCCAAAATCGCAATATAGGCCTCATGCAAGACGTCATGGGCGAAATCGCGGTCACCGCCGCACACCGCGAGGGCCCAGCGCCACGCCGATGGGTGTAGTCGCTCCAAATCGGATTGCCTGGACATATCCCCGCAATAAGGCGCCATCTGCGTCACCGGCTTCCCGCTGATCTCGTTGGTTGCGAGTGAGTGTCTCTTAGGCCCGCTGATATATGACGCGGCGCCCGTTGAATTTTGTATTTTCTATGACTTTGAAAAATTGTATAGAGAGTGTGTATATTTAGAGGGTCGATTATCGATTTGTCCGTCGGCGCGCCATGTCCATATCCTGCCCAGGGCGACGGAAGAAAGGACGCACCGATGACCATCGAGATTGGATTGAGCGCCGCACAACGCGAGTCTTCGGCGAAGGCCGTAAGAGCCGTGCTGGGCGAGACCTATGCGCTCTATGTGAAGACGCACGGATATCACTGGAACGTCACGGGCCAACGCTTTCAGGCGCTGCACGCCCAGTTCGAGACGCAGTACAGGGAATTGTGGGCGGCTCTAGACGAGCTTGCAGAGCGGATGCGCGCCCTCGGCGTCTTCGCGCCGGGCTCGACAGACGATTTGTTGCAAGACGCGACGATCAAGCCGGACAATGGCGTGCCTGACGCCGACGCAATGATCGCCAACCTGGCGCGCGGTCACGAGGCGGTCTCCCGCGCGGCGAAGGCGGGTATCGAGACCGCCGAGGCCAATGGCGACGCCGTAACGGGCGATCTGCTGACGCAGCGTGCCGACGCGAGCGAGAAAACGGCGTGGATGCTTCGCGCGAGCCTCTGACGCGCGCGACTTTCAGAAAAAAGGCCGGGCTGCGAATGTCGCGCCCGGCCTATAAGTGTGGTCCTGTAAGGGGGAGGAAACGCCAAATTGGGAGGAACCAATCTGTTGTGCCCAGGACCCAAGCAACACTGAGTACATAGGCGGCGCCCGCGCAGATCACACCCACGAATTCTTCAACAAAGCCATGCAATATCGCATGTGTCGATTTTGCCTGCGTTCATGCGCGCATAGATAGGGCGCGCAGGGCGTCGACCTCTCGCGTTAGGAAGTCCCGAAACGCCGCCACGCGCTTCGAGCGGCGCAAATCGCTTGGATAGATGAAATAGAGGTCGAAACTCGGTCCGATATGGTCTGGCAGGACGCGGATGAGTTTGGGCGCGGCGGCCGCCATGTAATCGGGCAGATCGGCGACCCCAAGACCCGCCTCGACGGCGCGCAGCATCGCCAGCACATTGTTGACCCGAAGGGCCGCTTCACGGGGCGGGCGGTCGTCGCGGCCGACCCGCTGGGCCCAATTGACCTCCTGCATCGGGGATCTCTCATCGCCGTAGACGATGATCCGGTGATTATCGAGATCCTGAGGCGTCTTCGGCACGCCGTGGGTCTTTAGGTAATCGGGCGCCGCATAGAGGCTTGTCGCCACGCTTGCGAGCTTGCGTTGGATTAGGTCGGCCTTATCGGCGGCCCAGAGACGGATCGCGCATTCCGCTTCAAGCTTCAGGAGGTCGTATTCTCTGTCGTCCAAGCGCAAGTCCAGCCGCAGGTCTGGATAAGCCCGCGCAAAGGGAGCGAGGCGCGGCACCAGCCACGTCGAGCCGAACGCAACCGGCGTCGTGACGACAAGGTCGCCCTGCGGCGTGTCTTTCTGGTCTTTGAGAGCCGATGTCGCAGCGGTGGCTGCGGCGGCCATGTCATTGGTGGAGCGATGAAGCGTTTGGCCGGCGTCGGTCAGCACCAATCCACGCGCATGACGCTGGAACAACGACACGCCGAGCGCCTCTTCAAGCGCTGCGATCTGCCGCGAGACGGCCGATTGCGAAATGCCGAGCCGCTCTCCAGCCGCCGTGAGGCTGCCGGATTCAGCGGCCGCGTGGAAGGATTTCAATTTGTCCCAATCCATCGATCAGAGGTGTGGCGCGCTCCGCGAGACATCGCAAGAGCTTGGCCCGCCGCTTTATTGGCTCGCCCACACGATGCGGGCCATCCAGGCGACCGACTTCGGATCCAGATGGCGCGGTGGGAAGTCAGGGTTGAACGACAGAAGCTCGATCTGCGTGTCGCTGCGCCGGCCGATCGCCTTCGCCATCACTTCGCCGTCGAGCGTTTTCAGCACCACGCGGTCGCCCCGGCGGATCGGATCGCTGGGCGAGACGATGATCCGGTCGCCTTCGCGATAAACCGGCTCCATCGAATTTCCCATGATCTCAAGTGCGTAGACCGGCTCCGAGCCGAGGCCCGGAAACCGCACCTGCTCCCAACCTTCGCCCAAGGGGAAGCCGGAATCGTCGAAAAAGCCGTCGGCGCCGGCTTGGGCGAAACCGATCAACGGCGCCGTGGCGCCGCGCTTGCCTTCGATGATCGCAGCGAGGTCGTCGAATCCGGCGCCGACCGCGTCGAGCGCGCGCGCGACGCTTTCGGTCGACGGCCAGCGCGGACGTCCGTCGCGTCCCTTGCGCTTGGACGGGTTGAAGGCGGTCGGGTCCAAACCGGCGCGTTTCGCGAGGCCCGACGGCGTCAAACCATAGCGCGCGGCCAAGCGGTCGAGGCCGTTCCAGATATCGCTGTGACGCATCGAGCCATCCCAAAACTCGTCGTAAATATCCTAAGGCTCTAGGAATAACAGCCTATTATAGGATCATCAAGGCGCTAATCGACCCGGCGCAATTGCATGAATTGCATCGACCTGATTGAACCGACCGCGATGGAGCAACGATTCGTCTACAAGATCCTGACCGCCGACGATTGGTCGGCCGCCCAGGCCAACGGGGTCACTGCAACCGACCTCGACGCCGCCGACGGCTATGTCCATCTGTCGGCGCGCGATCAGGTCGGGGAGACGCTGCGCCTGCATTATTCGGGGGCCGAAGGGGCTGTCCTACTCGAATTTGAGACGGCGGCGCTCGGCGACGACTTGCTGTGGGAGCCCTCGCGCGGCGGCGCTTTGTTTCCGCATCTCTATGGCGATCTGCGCGTCGGCGAGGCCCGGCGGCGGTGGACGTTGTCGGTCTTGGACGGACGACCGCAGCTGCCCGACGATCTGTGAGCGATCTGTTCGACCTTGCGGGGCGCGCCATTCGGATCCTTCCGCCCGAAGCCGCCCATAACGCGACCATCCGCGCGCTGAAGACCGGTTTGGCGCGGCCCCCAGCGGACGAAGACGATCCGATTCTTCAGACCGTTTTGCCGAAATCCGGATTGACGCTCGCCAATCCGATCGGGCTCGCGGCTGGGTTCGACAAGAACGCCGAGGTGTTCCAGCCGATGCTGCGTTTTGGGTTCGGCTTCGTCGAGTGCGGAACGGCGACCCCGCGGCCCCAGCCCGGCAATCCGAAGCCGCGTTTGTTCCGCCTCGCCGAAGACCGCGCGGTGATCAACCGGATGGGCTTCAACAATGAAGGGCTTGAGGCCTTTGTCCGTCGGCTTTCCGCCCGGTCGCAATCGCGGGGCCCGGTGGGCGCCAATGTCGGCGCCAATAAGGACGCGGCCGATCGCGCGGCCGATTATGTGACAGGCCTGAACGCCGTTTGGCCGCATGCCGACTACGTCACGATCAACATCTCATCGCCCAACACGCCGGGGCTCCGCGGGCTCCAAGACAGAGGCGCGCTTGAGGAGCTCCTCACCCGATGCGCCGCTGCGGCCGGCGCGCAATCCCAGCGCAAACCGGTCTTCTTGAAGGTTGCCCCGGACCTCGACCCTCAAGCCATTTCGGACATCGCCGCCGCGACCCGCGACACGGACTTTCTGACGGGCCTGATTGTGTCGAACACCACGATCGCCCGGCCGGACACGCTGCGCAGCGCTGACGCCGGAGAGGCGGGAGGCTTGTCCGGCGCCCCGCTCATGACGACATCGACGAACGTCCTGCGCGCCTTCGCGGCGGAGGTCTCAGGCGGCTTGGATCTGATCGGCGTTGGCGGGGTCTCGAGCGGCGCGGACGCCTATACAAAGATCCGGGCCGGCGCCCACGCGGTGCAGCTCTATTCCGCCTTGGTCTATGAGGGGCCGGGGCTGGTCTCTCGCATCAAGCGAGACCTCGCCGCCTTGCTGCGCCGAGACGGCTTCAAATCCGTGTCCGAGGCTGTGGGGGCGGATCTGCGCTGATTGCGCGCGCCAGGCCTGGCCAATGCGCGCCGAGGCAGATCGCCCGGAAGACATACATGGCCAGAAACGCCGCCCAAACGCCGATATTGCCGAAGCGAGACGACAACAGGATGTCCGTAACGACGTAAAGCGCCATGGCCGCGACGCCCGCATTGCGCAACGCCGCGCCGCGCGTCGCGCCGAGAAACGCCCCATCCAATTGCCAGGCCGGCACGCCAAGGATGGGGACCGCCGCGCAGAAAGGCAGAAAGGCGAGGGCTGCGTCGCGGGCTTCGGGATCGGCGACAAAGAGGCGGATGACCGCCCCGCCGCCGATATAGAACGCGATCGCGATCAGAACGCCGAAGAGGATCGCCAATTCGCTCGTCCTGCGCATGGCGCGATTCAGCCGGTCTGTGTCCCTTGCGCCGTAGGCTTCGCCGATCTCTTTCTCGGCGATGAAGGCGAAGGAGTCCAAGACGAAGGCTGCGACGGCGATGAATTGCAGCAGCACTTGATTGCCGGCGAGTTCCGCAACGCCGACCCGCGCGCCGGAATTGACGAACCAGGCGAAGGAGAAAAGCAGGGCGAGGGTGCGGATCATGATGTCCCGGTTCGCCGCGAACAGGGCGCGCAGCTTCGCGGGGTCGAACAAGCGAGCTGGGCGCCGGAACGCGCCGGAGACGAGAACAAGGCCGAATCCCAGCGCGCACCATTCCGCAATCGCCGTGCCGGCGCCGATGCCGGCCGGACCCCATCCGAGGCCGGCGACAAACCACGCGTCCAGGGCGGCGTTGACGCCGTTCAGGACGATCTGAAACGCCAGGAGCGCGCCGGTGCGGCCCATGCCCAAAAGCCATCCCATAACGGCGAACCCCATCAAGGCGGCCGGCGCGCCCCAAATTCGCGCATCGAAGTAGTCCGCAGCCAAGGCTTCGACCGCCCCGTCCGCCTGGAATGCGGCGAACGCGATCCACTTGATCGGCGCAAGCATGAGAATGATCGCGAGGCCCAGCCCCGCCGCGATGCTCAACGCCCGCAGCAGCGTGGCGCGAGCCTCCGCATAGTCGCCGCCGCCCGCGGCCTGCGCCGTCAATCCGGTGGTCGACATGCGCAGAAAGCCGAACCCCCAATAGATGAAACTGAAGGTGACGGCCGCGACGCCGACGGCGCCGAGATCGATCTTGTCGCCGAACCGACCCATGATCGCGGTGTCGACCACGCCCGTCATCGCGGTCGCCGCCTGCGCCAGGACCACGGGCCAGGCCAAGGACAGGACGCGTCGGCGCGTCAGCGGGGTCTGCGTGGCCATGGACATGGAGCGGGCGTAGCGCTCCGGCCGTCGTCAGCCAATCCTATGGAGGTCTCAAGCGCGTATGGCGCTGTGTCCAAGCAGGCGGACCGTCGCGTTTCGAACGGCGCGCAGGGCGGGGTAGATCCACACCAGGACGGCCCGGTTGGAGGCCAAGCGCATCAACGGGTTGCGACTGACCAGCGCGTTGATCGCCCACATGGCTTCGCCGCCAAAATAGGCGGTTCCGTCGAGATCGGCGATCATGCCTGCGTCGATGTCCATGCCGCGTGCGGCGTACTCTGAGACGAGGTCGGGTCGTTCGCGCGCGTCGATCAGGTCCACTGCGCCCGAGAGCGACCGGAGGCGCGCCATAGACACATAGGCGGCGCAAAACGGACACTCGCCGTCATAGAGAATGCGGATCGACTCAAATCGCTTGGGATTAGGCATTCGCGGTCTTTCCGAACATCAATCGATCCATCTGCGCGTCGAGCCAATCGGGATCGACCACCAGGAGATAGAGCGCGATCATGGTTGCGGAATAGGTCTGCACCGGCAGCATCACATAGAAACCCGCATGCAGCGCAAAGGCGATCGGGATCACAATCGCCAGCCGCCAACGACAGAGGATCGCGATCGGCAAGGCGTATTCCAGGATAAGCACAATCCACGAGCCGCCGACGAGAAAGGCGCGATTGGTGACGAGGTCATAGGCGGGGTGGCCCGCATAGACCCATTCCAACACGCGTTCGAGCCAATCGCCGCGCAGATATTCTATCGACGTCTTGTCGACCGCAGCCCAAAAATAGATGGCGCACAATTGCAGGACGAGCAGGGTCTGGGGCCAGGTCGGCGCGGTTTCGGGCGGTGGTGCGGCGCCTGTTCTCTCAGCGTTTGCGACAGCGCGCATGCGGTCCAAAGAAAACGACCGCCCGCTGCCGGAGACGGCCAACACGACGCAGGAGATCATCAGAAGATAATGGTGGTGATGCCCCCAACCGGGCGCGGTCCAGCCGAACAATCCGCCATAGTACATCGATCCGACCGCGAGGGCTGAGCCTATAAGAGCGACGCGGGTGAAGGCGCCTGCGATCACCATGGCTGCGAACGCATAGAAGGCCGCGGAGAAGGCGATCTCGGCCAGTGAGCCGGCGGTGTGGAACGATAATTCCTCGCCAAATCGGACATACAGCAAGCATCCGATTGCGATCCGAAACAGGGCGATTGGCCGTGTCGAGCCGGTTTCTTCGAGCTTGGAGGCGATGATGGCGGACGGTCTACGCATCTGCGAATATCTCCGGACGGGCGTCGGCGCAGATATCGATCATCTCAAGGTCGACCCACCCCTCGTTCAGCCCCACCAATCCAGCGTAGTCCAGCTGGACGATGTCTTCGGCGCGGCTGCGGCAAAAATCGGCGGCGAAGCGGCGCAAATCGTCATAGGAAAGAACGCGTCGGTTGAATTCGTAGTGGAATGTGTTCGGGTAACGTTCAGCGCCCAGCACCTCCAGAGGGGTGTAGTCGACCTGGCGTCCGTCGGCAGCCGTCGCTGTGAAAACGCCCTTGAGGGTGCCTGCGCCGACGTCGCCGTACATGGTCCAATAGCGGACATATTGCTTCGCAACGCCAAAGACCTGGGGCAGTGCGGGCGAGGCGACGATGTACGCCCCGAAAGCAATGATTGCCGCGCGCTTGGCGAGTGTCATCGGCGTCCACCTCGTTTCGATCCTGAGAGGATGCCGACGATTGTTTAAGGTCCGCCTAAGGGCGCGCCGCGTGTTAAACGCTCCAAAGCGGCTTGTGGAACGCCCAGGCGGAGCCGACCACGGTGTCGAGGTCGGAGTATTTGGGCGACCAGTCCAGTGTTTCCCGGCACTTTGTCGTATCGGCGTAAAGGGCGATCGCGTCGCCCGGTCGTCGCGGCGCGATCTCTACGGGAACGGGGAGGCCCGTGGCGCGTTCGACCGCTTCAAGAACCTGCCGCACCGTTCGCCCGTCGCCGGTGCCGAGGTTGAGTTGGAGGTTGTCGCCGCCCGCAACCAATCGCTCGGCGGCGAGGATGTGACTGTCGGCCAGATCGGCGACGTGGATGAAGTCCCGCACGCATGTGCCGTCGGCGGTTGGGTAATCGGTTCCAAACAGCTTCATCGGTCCGCCGAGGCCCGCCGCCGCTTTCAGCGCGTTGGGGATGAGGTGCGTCTCGGGATCGTGCTCCTCGCCGATCTCGCCCTCAAGGTCGGCGCCGGATGCGTTGAAGTATCGCAGCGCCGCGAAGCGTAAGTCGTGCGCGGCGGAGATGTCCTCCAGCATCTGCTCGACCATCAGCTTTGAACGCCCATAGACGCTGACCGGGCGTTTCGGCGCGTCTTCGGTCAGGGGCAGCTTTTCAGGGTCGCCATAGATGGCGCAGGTGGACGAGAAGACGAGAGACGACACGCCCTCTGCGAGCATGGCGCGGACCAGCGTCAGCGCGCCGACGACGTTGTTGTCATAAAACGCCGCCGGCTCTCGCTGGCCGATGCCAACCTCGATGGACGCCGCGAAATGCATCACTGCGTCGGGCCGGTGTTCGCGAAGAGCGGCGCGCACCGCCTCGTAATCGCGAACATCGGCGCGGATCAACGGGCACCATTTGACCGCGTGTTCGTGGCCGGCGGATAGATTGTCCAGGACAATCGGCTCGTGGCCCTGGCGCGCCAGAGCTTTGGCTGCGTGCGAGCCGATATAGCCCGCACCGCCTGCAATCAGTACCCGCATTCGCCCCCCCATCCTGCGGCGTTCGCCGGCAGGCATGACGGATGAGACGTCGTAAAGTCAACCGCTCTCGTCGGCGCTTTAATCCAACGTCGCGTCGGTCCCGACCAACGTCTTCAGGACGACATGAGCCGCTTCGAGCTGGTCGCGCTCTTTGAACAGGCCGATCAGCCGCCGGCACTCGGCCTTGAGCTCAACCATCGTGGACATCGTCATCGGGCCGTGGCTGAGAACAGCTTCGTCTTCCGGAAAGAAAGACGCGATCGGCATGTCGAGCACTTTGGCGATATCGGCCAGCGTTCCTGCGGCGACGCGATTCATACCCTTCTCGTACTTCTGAACCTGCTGGAACGAGAGGTTCAGACGTTCGGCGAGATCCTTCTGGGTGAGCCCAGCCCGTCGCCGCGCAACCCTGATCTGAGCGCCGACCGATTTGTCGACTTCGGTAGCTTGTTTTGGTTCTCGATGTTGAAGCGCCATTTTCTGTCTCTTTTTCTTGGTGGTAACTTGGGTCGTTCGATTCCCTGGACTGCGCGTCATATACAATGACACAATCTTGGCTAGCAACTCCCTTGCTGGCAAAGAGCGCCTTGCAAGTTTCTCGCCTAGGGGTCGAGTGGCGCGCAAGTTTTTCGCTCAAGGGGCGTTACCGGTTAAAGATTTTGCTATATTCCTCCGAACGGAGAACGTGTCTTGCGCTGTCAATAGCAGAAGTATGAAAGCATTATTTTATGAGAAATTTTAAACTTGACGCTACGTCAAATAAAAAAACAGCTCTCGCTGTTTGATTACTAAACAAGCCTGACGACATCACTGAGCCGAATCTGAACATAGGTTAGATCTGCATACGCCGCGATTCGGCCTGACAGCGAAACGGGATCCGCCACATAGGGCAGCAGGTCCGGCCCGTGCGCGGCCCCGGCCTCGTCGACGAGCAGCATCAATCTGGATTGGCGCGCGACGTCCGTGACGTAAAAGCCCGGCGGCATCCCGCCTCTGATGCAAAGCGTCGCGCATGCTTTGTGGGGTTTTCCTTCGCCCGGCCGCATGGCGCCGAACCAGCACTTTGTATCCAGGATCTCGCCGCGCAGTTCCGTCTCGCCGAGATCGGTCCAGTCGCCAAACGCCAAACTGGGGTCCGACGATGTCGGATCATCGGCCGCGATCCAATCCGGGCCGTCGGCGACGGCGATCATAGCGTGGCGCCCACGCGAAATGAGACTGCCGCGGATCACCACGAAGCGCCCCTCATACCCCGCCAGCCGGTCGCGCACGCCGCACTTGCCATTGGTGCCGAGCAACGCTGTTCGCGGGGCGCCGTCCATGTCCCGGGTCCGCAGCATTGGGAAGGGATCGCGGGCGATCACGCCGCGCCATTCGCTGATCTCCGCGCCCTGGTTCCAAGATCCGGGGCCAGGCGCGCGTTGGGCGGCCGACAGGCCTGCCCCCAAGCCGCCTGCGCCCACTAGGCCTGCAATCCCGGCGCCCAGGAAAAACCGCCGATCGGCGTCGGGCATGTCAGGTGAGAGGCCGTTGAAAAACGCGTCGTCGCTCATGTCGCGGCTCCGGGGATAAGCGCCGGCTGCGTTTCCGTTCCGGGCGGATTGGCTGCGGGGTCCACGTAGACGACGCCGTTTTCGATCTTCACCGCATAGGTTGCGATCTTTTCCGTGAAGGGCGGCGGCGAACGCCCGCTCTCGGGCAGATACTGATAGCCGTGCCACGGGCAGGTGATGCAGCCGTCGACCACGCGCCCCTCGCCAAGCGGTCCGCCCTGGTGGCGGCAGACATTGGATACGGCGGAAATCTTGTCGCCATAACGGAAGACCGCAATACGTTCGCCGTTGGCCGGGGCCACGATCTTCGCCCGTCCGTCCTCCATTTCTGAAACGGCTGCGACCTCGAGCCAATCTTCAGCGTTGACGGCCGCGTGGCGGGAGGCGAGCGCCGAGGCGAGATGCAAGGCGACGATGAGCGCCGCCGATCCGCCGACGGCGACGGGATAGATTGGCGCCTTTTCAAACTGAACGACACCGAGCATCACATGCGCGACCAGCAGAGCGTAGGCGGCGTAAACCGCCATGTGGATCGCCTTCCACAAGCCAGGCCCCAGATTGGCGTTCCAGAAATCATGGCTCGTCGCGGCCATGACGAAGAGGATAAAAAAGGCTGCAACGCCCAAGCTTTCGAATGGAAAGCCCTGGATGGAATCATAGCGCGGATTGTTGGCGAACAACGACACGAAGGGGTTGAGGTCGCTGAACCCATGGTACCACAGCACAACCAGGCCGGCGTGGACGAGGGAGATGATGAAGGTCGTCACGCCAAGATGGCGACGGTTGAACAGGAAAGGCTTGAACCGCGGCGTCAGGCGCGCCAGCGGGCCGATCGCCAGGATGAAGGTCAGCATGATGAAGGCGAGGCTGCCGGTGGCCCGCATCAGGATCTGGATCTCCGACATTGTCTCGCCGCTTGGGCGCGTCGCAATCGTGCCGCCCACAAAAGCGGCGAGATACGCGACGATCAGCACCGCCATCCATAGATCATAGCGTCGTTTAAAAGGACCCCAGCCGACCGCCTTGTAACTCGCCGCCATTACCGAGCCTCCTCAAGCAGCGCATCGGGCAGCGCCTCGTTCTCCAGCGTCGCCGCGTTCGGACGAACCGCGAGCGACAGCCACAGGATCGCCGCCAGGATCGGACCCATCAGGATCCAAACGAGGCCGTGCGTGCGACGGTGTGCGCGCTTCATGAGACGGGCGGCTCCTTCTGCGTGAACGCCTTGGCGAGCATCAGCGGCCAGAGCAACATCACACCCGGCAGGATGATGAGGCGCGCCTGGACGGGCATGCCCTTCGCCGCATGATCGATCCGCCCGGCTAGCGCGAAGACGAACAACAGGCCGAAGCCGAGCCCCAGGCCAAGATAAAGCGAGATCGCGGAGACCAACGCACTGGCGGCTTCAAGGCTCACGACGCCGCTCCGACGCCGGCATAGGCGACGCCGGACAGATCGGCCATGTCGCGCTTAAAGGTCGTCAGGTCGTCGGCGTTAAAGTCTGAGAAGCTGCGATGACCGCAGGCCCGCGCCATCACCTTCATGAGTTCCGTCGACGCCTCGAAGAAATTTCGCAACCGCTGCGCGGACTGTTCAACAACCAAACGCGAGACAAGATGCGGCTTTTGCGTGGCGATGCCGACGGGGCAATTGTTGGTGTGGCAGGCGCGCATGGCGATGCAGCCGATCGCCTGCATGGCGGCGTTCGACACCGCAACGGCGTCTGCGCCCAGGGCAAGCGCCTTGACAAAATCCGCCGGTTTTCTGAGGCCGCCTGTAATGATCAGCGTCACATCCGAGCGGCCCGACGTGTCGAGGTGGCGGCGCGCGCGGGCGAGCGCTGGAATGGTGGGGACCGAGATATTGTCCCGGAAAATGACCGGCGCCGCCCCCGTGCCGCCGCCGCGGCCGTCTAGGATGACATAATCCACCCCGATCTCGAGCGCGGCGTCGATGTCCTTCTCGATATGCTGGGCCGAGAGCTTGTAGCCGACGGGGATGCCGCCGGTTTGGTTACGCACCTCGTCTGCGAAGTCTTTCAACGGCTCCAGGCTGTCCCAATCTGGAAAGCGCGGCGGGGAAATCGCCGCTTCGCCCTCCGCCAGGCCGCGGGTTTCCGCGATCTTGCCCACCACTTTGTGGCCCGGCAAATGGCCGCCCGTGCCCGTCTTCGCGCCTTGACCGCCCTTGAAATGGAAGGCTTGGCAGCGTTTCACCTTATCCCAGGAAAAGCCGAACCGGCCGGACGCCAATTCATAGAAGTAGCGCGAATTCGCCGCTTGCTCATCGGCCAACATGCCGCCCTCGCCGGAACAGATGCCGGTTCCGGCAAGCTCTGCGCCGCGGGCGAGCGCCACTTTGGCGGGCTCCGACAGCGCGCCAAAGCTCATGTCGGACACGAAAAGCGGAATGTCCAAACTGAGGGGCTTTTGAGCGTTGGGACCGATGACAACGCGCGTCTCAACGGGCTCTTCGTCCAGGAGCGGCAGCCGTCTCAGCTGCGCGGTGAGGATCTGAAGGTCGTCCCAATCGGGCAATTCGCGGCGCGGCACGCCCATGGCGTCGACCAGTCCGTGGTGGCCGGTTTTCGACAGCCCGTCGCGCGCATAGGCCTGGATCAGTCCGTTATAGGGCTCCTCGGCCGTGCCGTGCGACGTGTCCTGGTATTGGCCCAGATAATCGTCGCGTTTGAACGGCTGCGGGTTTTTCTCATGCCAGGCCGCGATCTCCTGTTCGTCGACGAAGACCTCGCCCTCGTCGACCCAGGACCGGAATTTATGGAGCGCTTCGTCGTTGGCGTATTCCGATACGCCGCTGTCGATGCGGTAATCCCAATTGTGAACGCCACAGATCAGGTTGTCGTTTTCGTCCACGTGCCCGTCGGCCATCAGCGCGCCGCGGTGCAGGCAGCGGCCGTACATGACCGAGATCTGGTCGTCGTAGCGAACGATGACGAGATCCACATTGGCCACCAGCGCGTGGGCGGGTGTGCGGTCACCTAGGTCGCTCAGTCGAGCGATCGATTTCGGCGTCATGCCCCTCTCCGCGTCCACGTCCACGCCATCGATAACGAGCTTAGCCGACGGGCCAAGAGGGTTTCTAATAAATGTGATCGCCGCCCGCGTGCGTCATCAAATTGGTAGTGTTAAGCGCGCTTTAGGAACGGTCGGCGTGCAGGGAGGGTGGACGATGGCGCAGCCCCATAACGATCTGGTTTGGTTCAAGGTCGCAGAGCCGAACGAATTGGAAGAGGGGCGGGCGAAGTCCGTCACCGCCGGCACGCGGTTCATCGCGCTCACACATTTCGAGGGCCAATACGCCGCCCTCCAGAACCATTGCCCGCACCAGGGCGGACCGCTTGGCGAAGGCGCGATCGAAAAGGGCGTCGAGGGCAAATGTTGGCTGCGTTGCCCTTGGCATGGCTGGGATTTCGATCCTTTGACGGGCCTCTCGCCCGGCGCCCATGAGGACGGGTTGGAGACCTATCCGGTCGAGGTGCGCGACGATGGAATCTATGTCGGCGTCGAGGCGGAACCGCCGCGCACGCGGACCGTATCCGACGTCATGGCCGAAACCATGGTCAATTGGGGCTGCACCAGCGTTTTCGGCATGGTGGGCCATTCCAATCTCGGCCTCGCCGACGCGCTGCGGGTGCAGGCGGAGGCCGGACGGCTTCGCTATTATGGCATCCGCCACGAGGGCGCGGCCGCGTTCGCGATCTCAGGTTATGGCAAGCTGACGGGGCGCTGCGCCGCGGCGCTGACGATCGCGGGCCCCGGCGCCACGAACCTCATGACCGGCTTATGGGACGCCAAGGTGGACGGGGCCCCGGCGATCGCGCTCACCGGGCAAGTCCAGGAGCAAGTCATCGGCGTTCACGCCTTTCAGGACATCGATTTGGAAGCCGCGTTTGAGCCGGTCTCGGAATTCAGCCAGACAGTCCACCCCGCCTCCGACCATGCCGAATTGATGAGCCAGGCGGTCAAGTCCGCGCTGGTCCACAAGGGCGTGGGACATCTCGTGTTTCCGGACAACACCCAAATCATACCCGCCGCCGACGACGCGCAGGCTGGCGGTCCCGAAGGCCGCATGGCTTCGGATCGTTTGAGCCCTGATCCAGACAGCCTCAATGGCGCGATCGACATGATCAAATCGGCGGAGCGTCCGCTGATCATCGTCGGCTATGGCGCTCTGGCGGGGATGCCGGAGGTGATGGATCTCGCCGAATTCCTGAATGCGCCGGTCGCGACGACGTTCAAGGCGAAGGGGCAGATCGGCGACAGCCATCCACTGGCCGCTGGCGTCATGGGGCGGTCGGGGACGCCCATCGCGTCCTGGTTCATGAACGAATGCGATTTGATGATCGTGTTCGGCGCGTCGTTTTCCGACCATACCGGCCTCTATCCCTACAAGCCGACGATTCAGATCGATCTCGATCCCATGCGGCTCGGCAAGCGTCACGGCGTCGACGCGCCGGTGCGCGGCGATGTCGGCGTTACGGCTGACGCCTTGCTCGACATGTTGCGCCTCACCAAGCCGAAGGGCGTCGATCAGAGGCCTGAGATCGCCGAGCGTTGGCGCATCTGGCGGGCGGAGAAGACCCGTCGGATCACAGAGGATCGCGCGAAGGGCCTCTCCTCGGCCGCCTTGTTTGAGAGCCTCTCGAAGCTCACGCCCTAGGATGCGGTCCTGCCTGTGGACGTGGGCAACAACACCTATTCCTTCGGCCGCTATTTCGAGACGACCGGAAAACAGCGCGTCTTGATGTCGGGCTATCTTGGCTCCATCGGCTTTGCTTTGCCGGCCGCCATGGGCGCTTGGGCGGCGACGCAGGATGTTCCGGAATATGCAGGCCGAAAGGTGATTTCGATTTCCGGCGACGGCGGGCTCGGCCAGTATGCGATGGAGCTGACGACGTTGTCGAAGTACCGCATGAACATCTGCCACATCGTCTTGAACAATGGCGAGCTTGGAAAAATCTCGAAAGAACAGAGGTCCGGCGAGTTTCCGGTTTGGCAAACGGGGCTCGTGAATCCGAGCTTCGCCGGCTTTGCGCGCTCCTGCGGGATCCATGGGGATCTCGTCCGGTCGCTCGACGAGCTTCAACCCGCCTTGGAGAAGGCGATCTCAATGGACGGGCCAGCTCTCATTGAAATCGTGATGGACGCGGAACTGATCTGATGCAGGAGGCGGGGGAGGCCGGCCACGGGCCGATGACGGGCGGGTCGTCGCTGGAGGCGTTGCCGTTCGATCTGGGCGAGCAGCTTAGCGAAGTCCTGGAAGTCATGGCGGTTGGCATCGATCTGATCGGTGTCGGCATCATCATTTTCGGCTTCAATGTCGCGCTGATCAAGCTCGTCGCCGCGCTGTTTCGGGGGGCGGGCTTGCGCCGCGATCTGGGCGATATCCGCGGCGCGCGGCTGACGCTCGGCGGCTACATTCTGACCGGTATCGAGTTCATGATCGCCTCCGACATCGTGCACACGGTGATCACGCGGGAAGTGGCCGACCTCTACTTCGTCGGCCTCCTTGTGGCGATCCGCACCGCCATCTCGTTCTTCCTCGGCCGCGAAGTGGCGGAGCTTGAGGGCGAGGCGGCGACGCCGGAAGGCCGGGCCGCGCACGCGGAATAAGCGCCGGGCCCATCCCCCAAAACCCGTGCGCGCGGGCGCCCGGTTCCGCCCCCATGGCGCCTAACCAACCCGCATCGGCGCCCGATCGCTCAAGCGAACACTTCGCCTAGGAAATTCTCGATCGCCTGGAAGGCGCGCCGGTCGGCTGCGGCGTCGTACTTCACGCCTAGGGTCAGATCGTTCGCGTCCGGATTTGTGAAGGCGTGCAGCGTGTTCCCATAGGCGTGCAGCTGCCAGTCCGCACCGGCGGCCGACATCTCTTTGGCGAGGTCCAGCACCGTGTCGGGCGTCGCCATGGGATCGTCCCAGCCATGGAGGGCGAGGACCTTCGCCGCGACCTTCGGTTCGGTCAGGTTGGGGGCCCGGTTGAACAGGCCGTGGACGGACACGACGCCTTTGAGGTCGGCGCCCATGCGGGCGAGGTCCAGCACGCAAAGCCCGCCAAAGCAAAATCCGATTGCGGCCGCTTTCGATCCGTCGACGCCGGTTTGAGCGCGCCCGGCGTCGAGGCTCGCTGCGAGGCGCGCCTGCAGCTCCGCCCGGTTGCCGACGAGCGGGTTCATCAGCGCTTGATTTTCCTCAACCGTCGTTCCGCGCTTGCCCTTTCCGTAGACGTCGACGGCGAAGCCGGCATAGCCCAGCTCTGCGAGATACGCCGCTTTATCCTGTTCGAATTGTCCTTGGCCGCCCCAGGCGTGGGCCACGAGAACCAAGGGCGCAGGCCCTCCGCTTTCTGGCAGGGCGAGGAAGCCTTCATACGTTTCGCCGGAATGTTGGTAATCGACAATTGAGGTGGTGATCGACATGGCGACGCGCCCCTTTGCTGGAATGGAGGTGAAACGCCGGCAAGAAGCCCCCTCTCGCCGGCCAGGTCAACGCTTCGCGTTCCGTGCATGAACGCATTAGGACAACTCATTGATTGGCGCAGCGCCGCCATCGATATGCGCATACCTGCGGCGGGTGGCCACCCGCTGTAAAAGTCGTTAAAGCGCGCTTGGCTTCACCCCTGGAAGCCGACGCACCAAAGTGGGGCCTTGGCCATGTCGATTATACAAGACACCGTCCGCGCCTACGCCGAGCGGTTCAGGTCGCGTCCGCCGCGCAAGCGTCAGCTGTCGAAGCACCTCCAAGCGCTCGAAGCTGAAGCCATCTATATCATGCGCGAGGTGGCGGCCGAATTCGCCAATCCGGTGCTTCTCTATTCGATCGGCAAGGATTCGACGGTTCTTTTGCACCTGGCGATGAAGGCCTTCTGGCCGTCCAAGCCGCCATTCCCCTTCCTCCACATCGACAGCCGGTGGGAGTTCCGCGAGATGGGCGAGTTTCGCGACGCCCTGCGCGACGAGCTGGGTGTCGACATCCGCGTGCATGTGAACCCGGAGGCGGTTGAGCGTAATATCAGTCCCTTCGAGCACGGCTCCGCTTTGCACACCCAGGTCTCCCGCACGGATGGGCTGCTGCAGGCGTTGAACGAAGGCAAGTTCGACGCGGCCTTCGGCGGCGGCCGTCGGGACGAGGAAAAATCCCGCGCCAAGGAGCGTGTCTTTTCGTTCCGGAACCAAAACCACGGATGGGACCCAAAGAATCAGCGGCCAGAGCTTTGGCAAGTGTTCAACACCAGGATCCGGCAAGGCGAATCCATCCGCGTTTTCCCAATCTCGAATTGGACGGAATTGGACGTCTGGCAGTACATCTTCGAGGAAGACATCCCGGTCGTTCCGCTTTATCTCGCCCGGCCGCGCCCGGTCGTGGAGCGCGACGGTCAGATCATCATGGTCGACGATGAGCGCATGCCGCTCGAGGCCAATGAGACGCCGGTCATGAGGTCGGTCCGGTTTCGGACGCTTGGCTGCTACCCGCTGACGGGCGCGGTGGAGTCCGAAGCCGATACGATGGAGAAAATTGTTCTCGAAATGCTGACGGCGCGCACGTCGGAGCGCCAAGGCCGCGTCATCGATTTTGACGAAGCCGGCTCGATGGAGAAGAAGAAGCGCGAGGGGTACTTCTAATGGCCGATACGGTTCACGCCGACGACGCCCAGGAACTCGTCTCGCGCCTGGCGCGCTCCGGCGAAGGCGGCGTCTTGCGCTTCTTGACTTGCGGATCGGTCGACGACGGCAAGTCGACCCTGATCGGGCGCTTGCTCTACGACACGAAGCTGCTGTTCGAAGACCAGATCGCCGTCCTGACCCAGGATTCCAAAAAGC
>CAZQZC010000035.1:0-19941 GCA_964597685.1 uncultured Hyphomonadaceae bacterium
GGGCGGGGATTCGATGGGGAAGACGTTCAGGCGGTAGAAGAGATCCTCGCGGAAAGCGCCCGTCTTGACCTGCTCTGCGAGATCCTTGTTCGTCGCGGAGATGATGCGCACGTCGACTTTTGTGGGGCGGCGCGATCCAACGGCGTCAACCTCGCCTTCCTGTAGGGCCCGCAGAAGCTTAACCTGGATGTCGAGGGGCAGTTCGCCAACCTCGTCGAGGAAGAGCGTTCCGCCGTCGGCTTCAACGAACTTGCCGAGCGATTTCGAGACCGCGCCGGTGAACGCGCCCTTCTCGTGGCCGAAGAGGATGCTCTCGACGAGGTTCTCCGGAATGGCCCCGCAATTCACCGCGACGAAGGGCTTGCCGGCTCTTTCGCTGGCGCCTTGGATGCAGCGGGCGAGCACTTCCTTGCCGACGCCGCTTTCCCCCAGGATAAGGACGGGAATGTTGGACGCCGCGGCGCGTTGGCCCAGGCGAACGACCTGGCGCATGGACGCCGCGCCGGCGATCATATCTTCGAAGCTCAGGCCGCCGTCAGCCTGTTTGGCGAGCCGTTTGACCTCGCCCTGAAGGCTCGACATTTTCAGCGCATTGCGGATCGAGACGACAATCCGTTCGGGGCTTGCGGGTTTTACAAAGAAGTCGATGGCGCCGGCGCGCATGGATTGGACGACCGTATCGATGCCGCTGGTCGCCGTCAGCACGATGACGGGCAATTCCGGCCGTCGCTCCGACAGGCGCTCGAGCGTTTCCAGCCCCGAAAGACCCGGCATGACCAGATCGAGCAGAACCACGTCCACGCCGCCGCGTTCGTCCGACGCCATGGCGAAGCCGGTCTCGCCGTCCGGCGCCGTGCGCGCGGCGAATCCGGCCTTCTCGACGGCGGCCTGGAGCAGGCGGCGCTGGGTCGGATCGTCGTCGACGACAAGTACGGTCTTCGCCATGAAAGGGGCCCCAATCTCGTGATATCCAAGCCGCCCCGGTTTGGCACACAAGAATGGATTTATGGTTTCCTGGATCGGTGAAATTTCACCGAAGGCCGTCCTGGCGCCGTTTTGAGTGGAGCGCAGGCCGCCGCCGCCCTATCTGATCTGTGCGCCTCTAACGGAGTCCTCCGCATGTCTGAACTTGTCCGCGATCCGGAACGCAACCGCCTGTCCGGGCGGCTGGGCCGCACCGCGCGCGTGGGGGCGAACCTGTCTGGCGCGGCGCTCAGCTTCGGCGCCAACCGTCTGTTTGGCGGCGACGCCAGCGACGAGCGCGTGGCCCGGGCGCTTGCCGACGCATTGGGGCGCACCAAAGGGCCCCTGATGAAGGTGGCTCAGATGTTGTCCACCATCCCGGATTTCCTCCCCGCGGAATACGCCGGCGAACTTAGCCAGCTGCAATCGGCCGCGCCGGCCATGGGCTGGCCGTTCGTGAAGCGCCGGATGCGGGCGGAACTCGGCCCCGGCTGGCAGGACGCTTTTGCAGAATTCGGGCGCGAGGCCGCCCATGCCGCCAGCCTCGGCCAGGTCCACCGCGCCCGCCTGCCCGATGGCCGGGAGGTCGCCTGCAAGCTGCAATATCCCGAAATGTCGAGCGCGGTTGAAAGCGATCTCGGGCAATTGCGGACCCTGTTGGGGGTGTACAAGCGGCTGGACGGCGCCATCGACCCGACGGCGATGGTGGATGAGATCGGCGACCGCCTGCGCGAGGAGCTGGATTACGACCGGGAGCGTCGGGCCATGGTTCTCTATCGCGGCATGCTGGCTGCGCACGATTTCGTCACCGTACCCGAACCGATCGAAGACGCCTCGACAAGTCGCCTTCTGACCATGACCTGGCTCGAAGGGGCCCCGCTCAGCGCGTTCGAGGACGCGCCGCAGGAGACGCGAAACCGCATTGCGGAAATGCTGTTCTGGACCTGGTGGGGGCCGATGAACGCCTATGGCGTGATCCATGGCGACCCGCACCTTGGAAATTACCAACTCACCGACGGCGGCGCTGGAATCAATCTGTTGGATTTCGGCTGCATCCGCATCTTTGATCCGCATTTCGTCGACGGCGTGGTCAATCTCTATCGCGCCATGCGGGCCGACGATTTCGACGCGGCCTACGCCGCTTACGAGCAATGGGGCTTCGAAAACCTCTCCAAGGACCTTGTGGAGGTGCTCAATGTCTGGGCGCGCTTTATCTATGGCCCGCTGTTGGACGACCGCGTCCGATCCGTCGCCGACGGCGTAACGCCCGGCGAGTACGGCCGGCGCGAAGCGTTCGAGGTGCGCCGCCTGTTGAAAGAGCGCGGGCCGGTGAAGATCCCGCGGGAATTCGTGTTCATGGACCGGGCCGCCATCGGGCTCGGCGCCGCGTATCTGCGTCTGCGTGCGGAGCTGAACTTCCACCGCCTGTTCGAAGAAAGCCTGGACGGTTTCGGCGAAGCCGCCCTCGCCCAACGCCAAAGCGCAGCCCTTGAGGGCGCGGGCCTGTCGTCCGCGTGACGGAGCAGCAGCGCGTCGATCTCAGTCTCGCCAGCCATCCCTGGCATGCGGCCTATTGGGCGATCTTGGCGCCGACGCTCTATGCGTTGATCATCGTTCGGATCTCCGTTTCGATGATGCCTGTCGTCGGCGAGGTGCTGGCCGGCGAGCGGCCGGGAACCGAAAACCTGCAATGGCTGATCTATACGCTGATCAGCTTTCTCGTCTTGATCCGCATGACCCAATGGGCCGATCGGATCGGCGCGGGGCCCTTCGCTGGAACCATGCGCGCGCGCCAGGATTGGCTGGCGCTCTCCGCGCTGCTTGGACCCGTCGTCCTCATGGGCGGATACGCCGTCGCCGGGGCGCTGTTCGGCGGGGGCGATCCCGATTGGGCGTTTCGCGAAGAGCGCGACCTCGACCTGCTCGGGCCGGCCGGATTCGGCTTAATGATGATCGCCAACGTCGTCATTCTGTCGCCGATTGTCGAAGAGGTCGCCTTTCGCGGGATCCTGCTTGGATGCCTGCTTGGCCGCGGCGCGCCGCCGGGCGTCGCGGCGGTCGGAAGTTCGGCCGCCTTCGCCGGGATGCACTTTCAGTATACGCTCATCGGCCTCGTTCCGATCTTTGCAACGGGGATGTTCTTCGCCTGGCTGCGCATCCGAACCGGCGGCATGGCCGCCCCGATCGTTGCCCACATGGCCGCGAACGCCGCGCCTGTCTTTCTCCTGGGGCTGCAAGCCGGGGCGACCGGCTAGGCTCCGGGCCTATAAAGGCTTCAGGCGTGCGAACTGGCCCTCGCTGAGCCAAAACAGATGATCAGACATGGAAGGCTCCCCTCGGACGCCATGAATCAGTGTTTGCGGGAGGTCCAATGATCGGGGTTGGCCCTGAATTGCCTGACGTACCACGAAATCGAGTGTCTCGTTTCGGGTCTGAAAGGGACGATCAGAACTCACCCTTCTTGTTCTGGCATCGATGCAATATCCTCACCTGATGGCGGAGATTACATCACTGTATGTATACAAGGTCGTGGCACAGGCCAGCGACGGTGTTGAGACGCGCGATCTTGTCGACAGTCTGGGTCTTGACCCCGATGGCGTCATTGACCCGGCACAAATGGTGTCATCTCCGGATTATTACCGGTTTTTCGCCGCGCTTTCTGAAAGAGACCCTGACGGCCTTCGCCTTCCTCTCAGGATCGGCGCGGCCATGCGGATCGACGAGTACGGCGCATTTGGACTGGCCTGGAAATCGGCGCCCGACCTGCGCGGCTCCTTTGCGCGCTCGGAACGCTATGGCCATGTCCTGGGCAGCGCTGAAACTTATTCGATGGAGCAAACCGAAAACGGCGTGTTCTTCAGTCTGGACAAGGCCGGCGACGGAAGCCTTGGCATGCTGCTCTCCAATGAAGCCAGCATGTCGGCCGTTGTGACGATCACCCAGGAAGTGAGCACCGCGCCCTTCGCGCCAAAGGGGATCTTCTTCAAGCACCCACCACGGGGCGACATCTCTGTGTATGAGGCGCACTTCGGTTGCCCTGTTCACTTCGAGGCAGAGCGCGACGCCCTTCTGTTGAGCGACGACATGCTGTCGGCGCCCAACAAACTCGGCGACGAGACCATCGCCCGGTTCTTCGACCAACACCTGGCGGCGGAGCTGGCTGCAAGGACGGACGATACGGGCCTGGAACAACGCGTCAGGATTGCAGTCTCCCAAACCCTCAGTGAAGGCGTGCCAACCGTCACCGACATCGCCAGCCAGCTCGGCATGAGCGGGCGAACCCTGCAGCGGCGGCTGTCCGACAAGGGCGCATCATTCCAGGGCCTGGTGGACCTGGCGCGCCGTGAGCTTGCCGAGCAGTTGCTCAGGGACACCGATTACAGCCTGGCCGAAGTGGCGTTTCTGACAGGGTTTGCCGAGCAAAGCGGCTTTACCCGGGCGTTCAAACGATGGGCGGGGCAAACGCCGCGATCCTACAGGCTGGGCTGCGGCAAGCCGCCCTAAGGCCTGTTTGGCGCGATAGGCCAAAACCTTGGCGCGCCCTGGCAAGAGCCGGCGGGTCCTGATCCCTATCCATTGGCTTGCAGCAACCGAAAAGGAGCAAGTCGATGAACTTCCTGAGCAAAACCAAACCGCTTACCCTCGTCCTCGGCGGCACCGGCAAGACCGGGCGGCGCGTGGCGAACCGCCTGCAGGCGATGGGCAAGAGTGTCCGGATCGGATCGCGGTCCGCGGCGCCCGGCTTTGACTGGGACAATGAGGCCAGCTGGGACGACGCCCTGAAAGGGGTGACAGCCGTCTATATCACCTACGCCCCTGATCTTGCCTTCCCGGGCGCAACCGATGCCATTCAGGCGCTTGTCAGAAAGGCGAAGAAGGCTGGTGTGAAGCGTCTCGTCCTGCTGTCGGGCCGTGGCGAGGAAGAGGCCCAGGCCAGCGAACGCATTGTCCAGGCCTCTGGCATCGACTGGACGATTGTGCGCGCAAGCTGGTTCAACCAGAACTTCTCGGAAGGCGCCTTCATCGACATGGTGCTGAACGGGGCGATCACGCTGCCGGCCGGCGACACGCCGGAGCCATTTGTTGATGCAGACGACATCGCTGACGTGGTTGTTGCGGCGCTCACCCAGGACCACCACGCAGGGCAACTCTATGAAGTCACTGGCCCAAGGCTGATGACACTCGCCGATGTGGCCTCAGACCTGTCGGCCGCCACGGGCCGCGAGATTGCGTATGCGGATGTGCCCCATGATGGCTTCATGGCCGAGATTGAGGCGTCCGGCGCGCCGAAAGACGTCGCCTGGATGCTGGACTATCTGTTCTCCACGGTTCTGGACGGGCGCAATGCCAGCCTGGCCGATGGGGTCGCCCGCGCCCTTGGCCGTCCGCCAAAGGACTTTGCTGCCTATGCCCGCGATGTCGCCCGCACCGGCGTCTGGGAGCGCGCCGCATGAGACAGGTCATCAAGGAACTGCTGATAGTCGTGTTCGAAGCGATTTCGGCGTCGAACTCCCCCCCAATACCAACGCTTGCGATCCATGGAGACGCCGCAATGACCCATGACTTGACCCTCTATCTCTCGCTGTTCCTCGCCATCTGGAGCGCCGTGATCGGCGGTGTTTTCTCAGCCTTCTCCGAATTCGTGATGCGCGGGCTCTTGCGCGCCGAACCTGCCGGCGGGATTCAAGCCATGCAGCACATCAATCGCACGGTGCTCCGGACGCAGTTCGTGGCCGGAATCCTTGTGATTGCGCCCCTTTCCATCGCGATTGGTGTCTACGCCGCCAACGCCCTGGACGGTGCGGCCAGAATGGCGCTGATTGCCGCCCCACTCGTCTATGTCCCAACCGTCTTTCTCATGACGATGTTCGGCAATGTACCCATGAACAACCGCCTGGAGCGTTTGGATCATCGTTCCATCGAAGCGGCAGACTACTGGCAGGTCTATGGCCGCGACTGGACGCGGCTGAACCATGTGCGCACCTTTGGCAGCGTCCTAACCGCAGGGCTCTATCTGACCGCTGCCATCAGCTTGCTTGCCTAGAAGCCGAAACAACTGAAGCGCCCGGCGGCTGCAGGCCGTCGGGCATTTCCTGTTCGACAAGCATGATAGGACCGTCGGCCAGATTTGGCCCAGAACAGACTTTGAGCAAAACAATCGCAACGGCGTAAATCGCCGAAGTCCTGCCGCCCGCATAATGCAGAGCTCTGTCGCGTTAGTGAGCCCGGGCCCTAATACGGCTTTGAGACGGAGCGATGGCGGGTTAGGGTCGGGTCACCATGGGAGGGGACGCCGATGGCCGATATCTTCATCAGCTACAAACGCGAAGACCAGGAAGAGCATGGCCGGGTCGCCCCGCTCGCCGAAGCGCTGCGGGCCGAAGGCTATGACGTTTTTTACGACGTCCAGATTCCGCCGGGCTCCACGTGGGAGAGCGTGCTCGAGCAGAAGATTGCGGATGCGCGCTGCGTGCTCGTCCTCTGGTCGGACCATTCGGTCGGCAGCGACTGGGTGAAGGAGGAGGCCGACATCGCCAAGGCCGCCGGCAAACTGATCCCCGTCTTCATCGACCGCGTCCGCGCGCCCCTCGGCTTCTCCCGTATCGAGGGGGCGGATCTCGCCCATTGGGACGGGTCGCTGGACCATCCCGAATGGAAGAACCTCGTCGCCGCGGTGAAGGCGCGGATCGGCGCTGGGATTCGCACGCCCGATCTCAATGTGAAAAGCGTTCGGATCAACAAGCGCGTCGAGGTCAACGCCGGCAAGCGGAGCGGCGGCGGGCGAGGCGCCCTGTGGGCGATGGTCGCGGTCGCAATACTCTCATTGGCTGGCGCGGGCTTCTGGTGGACGCAGATGCGGACCGAGGATCGAAGCCCGCCGGCTCAAGCTGTCGCCGTCGAAGCGCCGCAACTCGCCTTCGACCGCTATGGCGCGTTTCCGGCCAATGTGGAGCCGGGCGGCCGCGTGACGTTCCAGGCGGCCTTGCGAAACGAAAGCTCTACGCCGTTCGACACGCCGCCGCGCGTCGACGTTCTGTTCGCCGACGGCGAAAACCTGGCGACCGCCAAGGTTGAGGCGATCGGCGCCTTGACCGATTTCCCTGCTCTGAAAGGCGGCCAGGCGTCGCCCTCCATCAGCGGCGAATTCACTTTGCCCGCTGGCGCAGAGGATGGCCGCTATTGGATTTGCGGCCTCGCCACGTCGCCTGACACCCCGCTGAACGCCAGCGCGTGTGCGCCGATCTCCGTTTCCACGCCCCGCCCGCGACCGGCGGCCGACGACGAGGCGTGGGCGCAGGCCCAGCGCGCCGGAACCATCCAGGCCTATGGCGAGTTCGCCCTGCGCTATTCGAGCAGTTCCAAGCGGGCCTCAGCCGACGAGGCCGCCGCCCGCATTGCGCGCGGAGAGGGGGCCCTCGAGGCCTATGAGACGTATCTTCGGTATTTTCCGACCGGCGTGTTTTCAGCGACGGCCAAGTCGCGCCTGGCGACGTTGCGCGAACAGAGCGCGGCGCGCGCCGGTGCGGACCTGTCCAGCCGAACCTTCCGGCTGAACGGGGTCGATATCTCCAATATTCGCCTCTCGCCTGCGCCGCCGTCGCGGATCGCGACGAACGAAAAGGTCATTGTCAATTTCAATTACGACGCTTGCTGCAACATGACGGCGCGGATCTGGTTCCAGCCCGTGATCGAAGGCGGCGGATGTTCAGGACGTTGGACCGGCTCTCAGGAAATGAAGCAATCGGGGACCAGCCAGCGAGATTTTTTCGCCGAGGGCGACGGCTGCCGGTCCGCGCGGGTGACCGGTCTTTCGTTGACGGTGAAAGACGAGTTGAAGGACGATTCGAAGTCCATGGTCATCCCCATCGATTATGCATTCCGGTGATCGCGCTTGACGCGTCGCGCCTGTGGGCGGATGCCTGTCGCCCATGACTGACGACCTCAACGAACGCGTCTGCACCGAGATCCCCGACGGATTCCAACCGCTCGACTGGCATCGCGGCTTCGGCCGGCAGATTGGCCCGCTGTTCGAGAAACTGCCCGGGGACGGCGCCTATGTCCGCGCCTTCCGCGTGGAGGAGCACCACACCAACGGCATGCTGAACGCCCATGGCGGCATGCTGATGAGCTTCGCAGACATGGCCTGGGGCCACGCCATCAGCGTGGAAGCCTCCCATTGGTGGGTGACGATCCGACTGACCTGCGACTTCCTCTCCGGCGCCAAGCATGGGGAATGGATCGAGGGGACAGGCGACATCCTCTCCGAAGTCGACAGGATCTATACCGTCCGCGGACGCATCTGGTGCGGCGACCGGACGCTCATGACCGGAACCGGCGTCTTCAAGGCCATCGAACAGCGAGACCCGCGGCCGGGCGAGAAAGCCTACGGGGCGCGCGCATGACAGAGGACCGTCTCGTCAAAGACCAGCCGCCGGAGATGCCGTCCGAAGCGGGGCCGCTGTCGACCTATGGCGGGGCGAAGCCGCCGGCGCCGGATTGGTTTGAACGCGCCGTCGCCGCGCCGCGCGAGACTGGCCATGTCGAGGTGAGAGGCGCCCGGGTCCATTACCAGCGCTGGGGCCGGCGGGACCGTCCCGGCCTTCTGCTCGTCCATGGCAACGGGGCGCACGCCCATTGGTGGGACTTCGTCGCCCCCTATTTCGCCGAACGCTACAATGTCGCCGCCCTCACCTTCTCCGGGATGGGCGACAGCGCCTGGCGCGAGGCCTACGACATGTCGACCTTCGCGGAGGAGCAGATCGCCGTCGCCGAGGCCGCAGGCATGTTCGCACACGCGGTCAAGCCGACCATCGTCGCCCATTCGTTCGGCGGCTTCGTCACCCTGTTGACCGCAGCCGATTACGGTGAGCGGCTTTCGGGCGTCGTCATCGTCGACAGCCCTGTGAACCCGCCCGACCGGCCGCATTCCGGACCGCCCCGCCGCGCGCGGGGCAACAAGGTCTATCCAGACCTGAAGAGCGCGCTCGCCCGGTTCCGCCTGGCGCCGCCGCAGCCTTGTGAAAACCACTACGCGATGGATTACATCGCGCGCTGGAGCCTCAAGAGGATCGACACCGACGATGGCGGCGAGGGGTGGACCTGGAAATTCGATCCCTCGATCTGGCGCCGCTTTGAATCGGGACGAGAGCCAGCCGACATGCTGCGCGGCGCCAAGTGCCGCATCGCGCTGTTCCGCGGCGAGGAGAGCGCGCTCATGCCCGACGATGTCGGCGATTACATGCAGGAATTGCTGGGCAACCAGGTTCCCTTCATCTCCATCCCGCACGCGCGCCACCATGTCATGCTGGACCAACCGCTCGCCTTTGTGTCTGCGCTGCGCACCTTGTTGGCCGAATGGGATCATTCCCAGCCAAACCGGGAGGTCTAGAGCCCTTTCATCTGAATTTGAGCCGGCTGACGGCCTCTCGGGTTCGTGCTGGCAAGGAGCATACCGCAGGGCGATGCGGGCGTCGGCCGAGGATTGCGACGCCGCCCTGGCGCAAAAGGCCAGCGCTCAGGCGGCTCAAATTCGGATGAAAGGGCTCTAGGCGTCGGCCTCGCCGAACACCTCGAAATGGGCCACCCGCGCATCCCAGCGCTTGAGGATCGCCGCGGCCTTCTTTGGCATGTTCGCGCGTTCGATCTCGTCGCCGACGAAGCCGCGCACAGCGTCGAGGCTCTCGAACCAGATTAAGGTCATGTGCTCAACTTCCGGCGCGCCGTCGTCGCCGTCCGCCGCGCGCTGCACCGCCTGATACCGAATAAGCCCCGGGATGCCGCGCCCCAGGATTTCCGGCATAATCTCACCCGTGAGAAGGGATTGGTACGCCGCCGCGTTCTCAGGCGACGTCCAGCCGCGCCAAACCCGGCAGATCACCGCTCAAGCTCCACCGCGATCTCCGCGCCGCCGAACCCATGGACGCTGTCGCGGGCGCGGACGACGACAGTCGAGACGTCGCTTGGAATGTTGATGGCGGCGGATCGTGTGAAGGGTTGTTCGTGAACATGGGGATGGGCGAGGATCCGTTCACCGAGCACCTGTCCATCCGGTCCGACCACGACCCAAAGATCCGCATAATGGTCCCAACCCGCGTCGGCGTGGCGCACGGACACGTCGAACCGCCACCGCCCGTCGCCAACGTCGCGCGCCTCAACGGCGACAACATCCGCCTCGCCCGCAAGGGCGCCAGGCCCGAGCGCGCAGCACAAGAGCGCCGCCGCCAAAATTCGCCTGATGTCGATGCGCATTTTTGGTCAGCGTCCAGGAAGGGGATCAATTCGTCCAGCAGCGGCGCGACCATCTTTTCCGGAATGTCGTGGCCCCATTGGTCGAAGGATTTGAACTGCGCGTTCGGGACGCGCTTGGCGATGTCCTCGCCGCAAGCCGGGCGGATCAGCGGATCGACCGCGCCATGCAGGACAAGCGTTGGCTGACCGATGTCGGACAGCCGATCATGCCAGCGCGGCTGCGCCAGGATGGCCGCGTATTGGCGCGCGACGCCCATGGGCCGGTCCGAACGGTGAAAATCAGCCGCGACTCGCTCGCGGATCTGCGCGGCGTCATTCCGGATCGCCGGATCCGAGCCAATGGCGCGCTGGGCCGTCAAAGCGGTTTCAACCACCGCGTCGACCGTCCGCTCCGCCGGCGGCGTGGTCAGCGCGGCGATGGCCTCTGGCGTGCCCGGCGGCAGGGACGGATCGCCAGACGTTGTCATAACGGGGACGAGCCGGCGCACGCGGCCGGGGTGATTGAGCGCCATCAATTGCGCGATCATACCGCCCATGGACACGCCGAGCACGTCGGCGGCCCCAATGTCGAGCGCATCGAGCAGGCCCGCCGTATCGGCCGCCATGTCGTCGAGGACATAAGGAACGAGGCTCGCCGCCGAACCGCCTGACATCACGTGCTCGATGATCTTCTGCGGCGGCGGAGGGACGTGATCGGCGAATTCCGTCGACAGGCCGATATCGCGGTTGTCGAACCAGATCACACGTCGGCCAGCGTCGGCGAGGCCGCGTTTGAACGCTGCGGGCCAGCGTGTCATCTGGCCGGAAAACCCCATGATCAAAAGGATCGCCGGATCGCTGGCGGAGCCGATCTCGTCGTACTCGATCTCTATCCCGTTCGCTGTCGCTCTGGGCATGCACGCTCCTGTTTTGATCTTCTCACCTTATCGGCCGTTCCGCCGTCGGCAAGCGCATCGCGATCAGCTCAATACGCCTGTGATAATGCGCGTGGGCCGACGATAGGTCAGGTACGACCAAAGCCAGTGCACAGCCACAGACGCGCGGTTGCGCAAGCCCGTCAAGAAGTAGACATGCGCCAAGCCCCACAACCACCACGCCAGCCCGCCCGACAAGCGCCAGCCGTTGAAGTCGACCACGGCCGCCGACCGGCCAATCGTCGCCAGATCGCCAAGATGTCCGTATTCGAAGCCCTTCGGACCCTTGCGGCCAGCGATCCGCGCCCGTATGACGCGCGCCGCATAGGCGCCCGCCTGCTTGTCCGCTGGCGCGATACCCGGCACGGGGCCGCGCTGGCAGGTTATGGCCGCGGCGTCGCCGACGACGAAGACGTCCGACAGCCCCTCCGGCTCCAGGTGGGGACCGACCGGCGTGCGGCCGGCGCGATCGGTCTCAACGCCTAACCACGCGCCAGCGGGCGACGACGCAACACCCGCCGCCCAAAGGACGTTGTCGGCCTCAATCCGTCCGCCAGAGCTCAGCGTCGCGCCGTCGCTGTCGATTGCGGCGACCCCCTCGCCGAACCTGAGCTCGACGCCGAGATCCTGAAGCGCCTTGGCTGTGACCGCTGACATCGACTTGGACATCGCCTTGAGCGGACGGTCGCCGCGATCAATCAAGACGATGCGCGCTGACGCCGGATCGCAAGCGCGGAAGTCGCCGGCCATGCCATGCTGCGCGAGCTCGGCGAGGGCGCCGGCTAATTCGACGCCCGTCGGCCCGCCGCCGACGATCACGAACGTCAAGCGCTTGCGACGCTCAGCGTCCGTCTCCGCTTGTTCGGCCCGCTCAAAGGCGGTGAGCAATCTGTTGCGGATTGCAATCGCATCATCGAGGCGCTTGAGCCCCGGCGCATGCGCGCCCCATTCGTCGTTGCCGAAGTAAGAGTGCCGCGCGCCGGTGGCGACGATCAGATAATCGTAATTCAGCGTTCGCGCGCCCAGCGTCACGGACTTGGACTGCGGATCGATCCCCGTCGCTTCGCCGAGCACGGTGCGCACATTCGGCTGGCCTCGGAACAATTCCCGGATCGGCGTTGCGATATCGGCGGGCGACAGGGCGGCTGTCGCGACCTGATAAAGCAAAGGTTGGAACAAATGGTGGTTGGATCGGTCGACCACGCTGATGCGGACCTTTGCGCCGGACAGCGCCTTTGCTGCAGAGAGGCCGCCGAAGCCCGCGCCGAGGATGACAACATGCGGCGCGGACTCGTCGACGGGCTTCGATTTGCCCTCGAAGCGCAAAAGTCCGTCCAGCGACAACACCCCCGGTCCGCGTACGAAAAAGAGCAGCGGCAGGACGGCCGCCGCCACGGCCTCGGCGCCCAGGCCGGCGCGGCTCGCGCCGACATACATCAGCACGGCGACAACAAGCGCGATCCCGCGCGTGAGCAGACCTATTCCGAACAAGACGGACGCAGCGCCGAGCAGCCAGGCCTCCTGCGGGGCGAGCGGCGTCGACAGGAAACGCACGACCGCGTCGCCAGCCAACAGCGCGTCAGCGACATGGGCGATCGGCTCTGAGACGCCGAGCGCCATCATCAGCGGCGGCGTCGTCAAGGCGATGCGAAGCGCGAACAGATAGAACGGCGACGCGGCGTTGAGGCCGGACATTGCTGCGGCTGTCGGAGCCGCGAGCGGCGTTGCGCTCGCCTCAGCGCCTCGGCTCAGCAGACGATCGATCGAGAGCGCGCCGCCGCCATGCACCGCAAACCAGCCGAGCATGGCGGCCCAGACAAAGTTCAGCGGTTCGCCGGGTCCGTGGAAATGGCCGAGCGCCAACCCAACCATTAGGACCGCGGCGGCAAACCGCGTCGCAATCCCGGCGGCGAGCAGGCCGGAGGTGAACAGGCTTGCAGTGAGCACCCCCGCTCCGAAATGGGTGGGCGCCTGCGACCAGTCCGCGAAACAGCTGTATAGGCGTGCGCCCGCGCCTGGCGCCCCCGCAAGCGTGGTCGCGGACGCCACAAAGAAAAGCTGCGCCAGCCAGAGACGCGCGCCCAAATCCACCAGCGGCGCCAGGCCGCCGCCGAGACCCCTGACGAGGTCGCCGCCCCAATTAATGGTTCTTCTGATCATCGCAGTTTCCGGGTGCTGGTCGAACGCAATGTGGCAGCCGATATGCCGCCCGCAAATCACGTCCGTTCACCCCTCCGCGTCCCGGCGTGAAAGGCCTCGAACGGGCGGGCTCGCTTCTATGAGGATCGCGCTCGCCTTCAGCTCGGAGGGAGCCGCCAAAGGCTATGCGGATTCACGCAACGGCGAGTGCTGGCGGATTGAGCAGGCGCATTGGGCCGCAGGCCGTGCTAGTATCACGTGTGCTGGGAGGGCGGCATGCGCGAGATTTTGGGTTGGATCAGTCTGATCGTCATCATTGGCGTCATCGGCGTGTTGGCGCTGATAATCTTTCCAACGTGGTTGGTTGTTCTCTTTACGGTGGCGGCGGCCGCCTACTTCGCCATCGGCGGCGACGTCGACCGAACCTGATTAGAGCATTCCCGCATCCGTCGGCAGGCCGAGGATCACCCGTCCGGTCAGCTCATACGTGGCGGGTCCCGTGACGATGTGCTGCGTGGCGGCGTGGGCGTCGCGGAAGCGGCGTTGCAGCTCGTTCTCCAAGAACAAGGCTGCGCCGCCGCCGATGTCATAGCAGGCGCGGGTCACGTCGGCCGCTGTGCGGGTCATGTTCGTGCAGGCGAGTCGAAGATCTGCGCGGCGGTCCATCGGGATCGCCCCGGTCGACGTCGCCACGTCCCAGGTCTTGTCGATTTCGTCCATCAAGTAAGCGCGTGCGGAGCGCCAAGCGGCTTCGGCCTGGGCGAGCTCTTTCTGGACGGTCTGACGTTCGGCCAGGGTTTTCTTCGAGCCCTGGGATTTCTTCGCGCCGGCGAGCGCGATAATTGCGTCCAGCGCGCCGCGCGCATTGCCCATCGCCACGGCGCAGACGCCCAGCGCTAACAGACCGAAGGCCGGGAACGCGTAGAGCGGGCCGTCCGCGACGGGCTTGTCCGTGATTAACGACACGGATCGTTCTTTCGGCACCAGGATATCGGAGACAGCGATATCGCCGGACCCCGTACCCTTGAGGCCCGCGACGCGCCATGTATCGATCAGCTCCGCCTCCGCGGCGGGGAACACCATCATCCGATTGTCGGGCGCCCCATTCGACAATCGCCGAACCTCGCCCTGTTCGACGATTACGGCGCCGCCACAGAGCCAAGCGCAATTGGCTGAGCCGGAGCCCCATTGCCAACGGCCTGTGACGCGGTAATGGCCGTTTTCAGCCACCGCCTTGCCCATGGGCGCGAAGACGCCGCCCGTGATGACTTTGGGGTCGGAATAGATCTCCGCCGCGGTCTCGCGGTCCATATAGGCGGCGTTGAGCGCTGTCGTGGCGCCGATCATGGCGCACCACCCGGTGCTGGCGTCGGCGATCGCGAGCGCTTCAACGGTTTCGACAATGGCGCGCGGCGAAAGCTCTAATCCGTCGAGATAGGATGGGGTCGCCATCCGGAAGATTCCGGCCTCGGCGAGCGTGCGTGCAAGGTCAGCCGGCATGCGGCGCGCGTCTTCGATCTCCTGGGCGCGGGCCGCGATCTCTGGAGCGAGGCGCCGGGCCGCGGAAACTGTATCTGAGATCTGTTCTGTATCAGCCATGCCGGGCCTCCATTGGAACGCCTCCATCAGCATAGACCAGAAATGCAGACTGTGTGAGACCGGATGAAAGTGTCAGGGCGTCACGCCGCCTTCTCAGCCTTCTTCGCGGAGCGGGTCTCAGCGCGCGCAATCCGCCCCTGCCATTTGGCGGGCGCGAGGCCGTAGGTGCTCTCGCGAAGGAATTGCATCAGCTCCGCGCGCTTCCCGGCGTTCGCCAGGTCGTCGGGGTGGAGCGTTTCTCCGATATGAACTTGCATCGTGTCGCCCATGCGCCGCCGAACCTCGCGGAAAATGAGCGACAAACGCAGCGCGAGGCTGACTTGGCTCGCCCATTGGAACAGGCGCGAGTTCTGCCCCTCGAAGAAGACCGGGGTGACGCAGGCGCCCGATTGCGTGATCAGCTTGGCCGTGAAGGGTTTCCAGACATCGTCGATCGCGGCGCGGGAAAACGCGGTTGGCGCTGTGGAAATGCCGCCGGCGGGAAACACGACAATGCAGCCGCCGTCTTTGAGATGAGCGATGGATTGAGCCCGCGTCTTGAGATTGGTCTTCACCGCCTCGGGCGTTTCCCCGAAATCAATAGGCAGCAAATAGGGGCGGACCTCAGGCGCGGCGTTGAGCACTGCATTTGTCAGGATCTTGAAATCGCCGCGCCGCTGGCCGACCAACCAGGCGATCATGACGCCGTCGAGCACGCCGAACGGATGATTGGCGACGACGACCAGCGGGCCTTCGGCCGGCATTTGACGCAACCGATCTTCATCATATCGAACGTCAAGTTCGAGCAGCGAGACGGCCGCGCTCCAGAAACTCTCCCGCTCCGCCAGTTCGGCCCGGTAATACTCGTAGAGCTTTTTCATCTTCGGCTGGCCGGACACCGCTTCAACGGCGCGGACGAGCGACCGTTTCACCGGGTCTGCGAAATACGCCGCATAGGAAAAGGCGAGCGCGCTCTCGTCCGCCGTCGCGTCTATCGACATGGCCGCTTCGCTTGGCTCCTCTCGGTTCGATGGCGGAACACGCAGCACTGTCGCCAATCAGTCATGAATCCCGCTGCGCCGCAATGAAAACCTATGGTGCGCTGCGGCAATCAAAGCCTTAACAAGCTGGCCAAATTGTTCCGTTGCATGTCGGACGACCCGCCAACAATCGGCATGCCCAGAAGGTCGCGTACACAGCGCTCCAGATCGTAGGCGTCGGTGAGGGCGTAGGCGCCCATGACCTGCTGGCAAGCAAGTGCGATCTCCACGCCCGTGTCCGCCACGAACAATTTGGCCATGGAGGTCTCAATCGAGCAGGGCAGGCCTTGGTCGGCCAGCCAAGCGCCGTGGTAGAGCATGTGCCGGCAGGCTTGGAGCTTGGTCCGCGCGGTGACGAGCTTGTTTCGGATCGCTTGGTGCTGGGCGATCGGCTTGCCGAACTGGACGCGCTCCTGGGCGTAGCGCCACGCTTCCTCGACGGCTGCGCGCGCGATTCCATAGGCGACAGCCGTGATCTCGATTTTCTCCACGTCCAGAGCCCGGCCGGCAAGCAGCTCCCATCCGCGATCCCACATGCCCGGACCGCCGACGATGTGATCCTCCGGGATGCGGACATCATCAAAATAGACGTCTTGAGACAACGTATACCTGAGGTTGACATGCTCGATCGGTTGCATCGAGACGCCCGGCGCATCGGTCGGGATCAAAACGAAGGACAGGTTCTTGTATCGCGCGTTTTCGGGGCCGGAACGGACGAGACAGTAGATATAATCCGACCAGTCGGCGCCGGTGCACCATCGTTTGGCGCCGTTCACGACGATTTCGGCGCCCCTGCGCTCCGCCCGAGTCTCCACGCTGGCGAGGTCGCCGCCCACATTCGGCTCCGATAGGCCGTAGCAAAGAAACATGTCGCCCCGCGCCAGTTTCGGGAGCATGTCGGCCTTCTGGGCGTCTGACCCGTTCTCGGAGATGTTCATCCCGCCATAAAAGGCCGCGTGAATGTAAGGGCCGGCCATCGACGTTCCGCCCTGGCAAAGCTCTTCAATGACGGCCGTCGCCGCCACCAGGTCCCGCCCCGCGCCGCCATATGCTTCAGGGATCGTCAGGCCGATCAGGCCCATATCCGCAATCTCACGGAACAGGGACCGGTCCCAGGTATGCGCCTTGTCCCAGGCGATCCGCTTTTCCCGCGGCGTCTTCTCGGACACAAAGCGCTGAATTTGCCGGCGAATTTCCGAGATGTGATCCGGTTCAGGGGCGAAGGCCGTCATTCTCCAGCGAGCCTCTCTTCGATCGGGACATAGTCAACGTCATATCCGAAATAGCGCGGTCGGAAGACCTTGAGGCCAGCCGGGCGCCGCCAGATCGGATTGCAGCGGAAGCCAAGCACCCGCACGCCTTGGCCGCGTGTGAAATCCGGATTCGACACGCCTTCATGTGTCTTCGCATCGATCACGGTTATGAGGTCGGGGCATGTGGCGACAACGTCGCCGCCCGGCCCGCCGCGCCGCGCGACCAGGTGTTCGTTCTTGTAATCAAGATAGAGTCGCTGGCCGGCGTAAGCCCCCTCGCCGTCGAGCAGCAGGTCCCCTGCGAGAAAGCCGTCCTCGTCTCGCCAGTCGAACTGGCCCACGCGCCCTTGGAACAGGGTGTAGCCGTCCCCGGCGCGGCGCGCCGCATCAATCGGATCGCCGCCAGCAGCGCGCGTTTCCCGCACGGCCCGGCCGATGGCGCGGGCGAGGCCGAAGCTGCCCGTGACCAGAGTGCCCAGCGCCTTCGCCGCCGAGCCTGTGATCGGACCATCGGTGACGCCGACGACGCCGCTGACAGTTGAAAGACTTCTGAAAACAGCCTCTTCCCGCGCGGGATCCTGCACGCCTTTCAGGAGCACTTCATCGCCAAACTGCGTGACGGCGGCGGCCGGGGTAAGCGGGTAACCGGCGACGCGGACGGAATGTTGGTTGATCTCCGGCGTCGCTCGGCCGACCGTATCAGCGTCCAAAGCGGGCACGCCCAATTGGGCGGCGATGGAAAGCCCCTCAGCCATGCTCACAGGACCGATCTCGCCGAGGATCACGGCGGCGAAGCGCGTGTCGAGGTGCGCCTCCAACAGGCGGAAGGCGTTGAGCGTTGGGTTGACGATCGGCGGGTCGACGCGGGCGAGTTGTTCTTGCAGGTCGCGGCTCAAAGGCGCCAGGCTGCCAAGGCCGTAGGGACTGGCGACGCGGTCGGTATCCTCGAGATCGGCGACGTCGAGGAGGCTGAACGCGTGGCCAGCTTCGAGGTCGGCGGCGATCATCTCTCGCGCTTCTGACAGTCGCCCGCCGCCGCCGCCGCAGCCGAGATAAGAGCTGCCCATCAATCCGTCTTCGAGGGATCCGTGGGTGTTCGCTCATATTCTTCCCCTTAGGTTGGGTTCGCGCTTCATGCGGATATCCACGGTCGCAGCTCCAGATCAGCATCTCGATCCATGATCTCGGAAAGCGGGCGGATGTCAGGCTGGCGCGCCCGCCGGGGCGCCAAGTCAAGCGCCCACCAGCCGACGTCTCGCCAGGCGCCGTTCTTGAAGCCGACATTCTCGTAAGTCGCGAAGCGCCGGAAGCCCGCGCTTTCATGAAGCGCTGCGCTCGCAGGATTCGGGAGGGTCATGCCGCCATAGGCCTGGGTGTAGCCCTGAGCGGTCAAGAGCCCGATTAGATGGGCGTAAAGCCGTTTGCCAACGCCCCGGCCTGTTCGATCGGACCGCACATAGGCGGACACTTCGCAGACCCATCGATAAGCCGCCCTGTCGCGGTAAGGCGCAGCGTAGGCGTATCCGGCCACGCCGTGATCGTCCGTGTCGACAAGCCACGGGTGGGTCGGCCACTTCGCAGCGATCCGGCGCGCCATCTCGGCGACGTCCGGCGCATGGTCTTCAAACGAGGTCGCGCCTTCGGTCACATGCGGCGCATAGATGGCGCAGATCTCAGTCGCATCCGACTCGAGGGCGAAACGGACAGCCACCTACTCCCCCGTCAGATTTGGCTTCCGCTTCTCGCGAAATGCGTCGACGGCCTCCTTCCGGTCAGCCTGGAAGTTCGACACGCTCTCCCAGCCGACGGATGCGTCCATCATCTGGGCGGCCAGGGCGCGCAGCGGGATGTTCGCCACGGTCTTGGTCCAGCGCACGGCCCAACGGGGATTGCCCCGGAGCTTCGTGATGATCTCGCCGAGTTTTGCGTCGAGCTGATCGCCCGGCACGGCGTAATTGATCAGGCCGAGCTCCTTGGCCTCCGGCGCCGTTAACAAATCGCCGGTCATCAGAAGCTCTTTGGCCTTCGCGAAGCCGATCAACTGGGGCCAGATCAGCGCGCCGCCATCGCCGGCCACGAGGCCCACTTTCACGTGGGGGTCGCCGATGACCGCTTTTTCGTCGGCGACGATGACGTCGCACAGGAGCGCGATCGTGGCGCCGAGGCCGGCGGCTGCGCCGTTTAGCCGGCAGAGGATCGGCTTCTCCATCTCCAAAAGACTTGTAACGATGCGCTTGGCGTCCCAGGCGATGGAACGAAATTTGGCGGGGTTCGAGATCTGCTCATCGAACCAGTCGAAATCCCCGCCCGCGCAAAACGCCCGGCCCTTGGCCGAGAGCACGATGATATCGCTGCCGTCGTCGCGCTGCAGGTCTGTGAAGACCTGCGCCAGTTCGTCGTGCATGGCCGCGTCGACGCCGTTCACCGGATGGTCGGATGTGATCCACGCGGTGAGGATCCTGCCGTCGCGGGTGAAGGTGAAGCGGGTGTAGGGCTGGGTGGTGATGTCGAACGATGTTGTCATATTTATTCCTCCCCCACTTTCACCACGCGCCGGCCGAAATTCTCGCCGCGGAAAAGCCCGCAGAACGCCTCCGGCATGCGCGCCACACCCTCGAAGCGCTCTTCTTTCACTTTCAGCGCGCCCTTGGCGATGAGGTCGGCCAGGCCGGAGAGGGCTTCGGGGAAGGCGCGCGCGTCGTCGAAGACGACGAGCCCCTCCATGCGGATCCTGTGCGTGATGAACGGCGCTGTGTTCTTAATCCCATAGCGCTCCTCCAGCGGGACGTTGTAATCCGCCACCTG
>CAZQZC010000036.1:0-19874 GCA_964597685.1 uncultured Hyphomonadaceae bacterium
CCCTGGGCTTGCGTATCAGCGCGATCCTGGGCTCTAACGCCCAATCCATCGGCTGACAGGAGCGGCCATGAAGGTGACGATCATCGAAACCGGGTTGCCGCCGGCGGCGATCCGCAGCGATTGGCCCGGCTATCCGGACATGTTTCAGCGCCTCGTCGGGAAGGCCGACAGCGAGCTGTCGTTCGAGACCGTTTCGATCGTCACGGGCGCCGCGCCGCCGGATCCAGCGACGCTCGACGCGATCCTCATCACCGGCTCGCCGGCCGGCGTCTATGACCCCGAGCCTTGGATGCCGCACTTGATGGACTTTATTCGCTGGGCGGCGGACGCTGAGACGCCGCAGGTGGGCGTCTGTTTCGGTCACCAAGCAATCGCTCAGGCCTTAGGCGGCCGGGTGGCGAAATCGGAAAAAGGATGGGGGATCGGCCGGCACGAATATGACATCGTCTACAGGCCCGATTGGATGGCCGACGCGCCGGATCGGTTTTCAATCGCGGTGAGCCATCAGGACCAGGTTCTCGACCCGCCCCCTGGCGCCCGGACACTTGCACGATCAAGTTTCACGCCCTTCGCCGCCTTGGCCTATGAATCCGCGCCAGTCGTCAGTTTTCAGGGCCATCCGGAATTCGAGAACGGCTACGCCGCCGCCCTTTATTCCGCGCGGCGCGGACAGCCATTGGCGCCGTGCGCAGTGGACGAGGCGATTGCGAGCCTCGACCGGCCTCACGCAAATGACGAGGTGGCGACCTGGATTGCAAAATTCTTGAGACACCACGCCAAGGGCGGCCGCGCGTAACCCATGGCTTCGCGCCGCGTTCGGTCTTGACCTCTTGTCGTCTCCGTTCCAACCGTGCCGCCTCGCCGCAACCGGTTGTTAAGAGGGGTCGAAGATGCGCGTCGCGATGATCGGAACGGGATATGTCGGGCTCGTGTCCGGAGCGTGCTTCGCCGATTTTGGACACGTGGTGACGTGCGTCGACAAGGACGCCGATAAGATCGCTCGGTTGAAGGCCGGCGAGATCCCGATCTTCGAACCCGGATTGAACCGCTTGGTGGCGAACAACGTCGCCGAGGAGCGCTTGTTTTTCTCTACGGAAGCGGCCGACGCCATCAAAGAAGCAGACGCTGTCTTCATCGCCGTCGGGACGCCGTCGCGCCGCGGCGACGGCCACGCCGATCTGTCATACGTGTACGCCGCAGCCGAAGAGATCGCGGGCCTGATGGATGGGTTCACCGTGGTCGTGACCAAGTCGACGGTTCCGGTGGGCACCGGCGACGAGGTCGAGTCCATCATTCGCAAATCCCGTCCTGACGCTGATTTCGCTGTGGTCTCCAATCCGGAATTCTTGCGCGAAGGCGCGGCGATCAAGGATTTCAAGATCCCGGATCGCGTGGTCGTCGGCACCGATAGCGAGCGCGCCAAGGAGGTGATGCGGGAGCTCTATCGCCCGCTTTTCCTGAATGAGACGCCGATCCTGTTCACATCGCGGCGGACCTCGGAATTGATCAAATACGCCGCGAACGCGTTCTTGGCGGTGAAGATCACCTTCATCAACGAGATGGCGGACCTCTGCGAAGCGGTCGGCGCCAATGTGCAAGAGGTCTCCCGCGGGATCGGCCTTGATGGACGCATTGGCCCGAAATTTCTGAACGCCGGCCCGGGATATGGGGGCTCTTGCTTCCCGAAGGACACGCTGGCGCTGACGAAGACGGCCAATGAATACGACGCGCCTGTTCGCATCGTCGATACCGTCGTCGAGGTGAATGCGTCCCGGAAGAAAGCGATGGCGGACAAGATCAAGGCGGCGATGGGCGGCGACGTGTCCGGCAAGACGATTGCTGTCCTGGGGCTCGCCTTCAAGCCCAACACGGACGACATGCGCGACGCGCCCGCCCTCGACATTGTACCGGCCCTCATCGATTCGGGCGCGGCGGTTCAGGCCTTCGATCCCGAATCGATGGGAGAGGCGAAGAAGCTGCTGCCGGAAGCCGGCCTGACCTACGCAGACAGCCCGTGGAGCGCCTTGGACGGCGCTGACGCCATGGTGATCATCACGGAATGGGATCAGTTTCGCGCCCTCGACCTGGATCGTGTGAAGTCCGCGCTGAAGGGCGACGTCGTGGTCGACCTTCGTAACATTTATTCGCCCGAAGACATGGCGAAACGCGGCTTCGCTTATACGTCCGTCGGGCGGCCGTAGGCGCGGATGGACCTGGCTCCACGAATTCTGGTCACGGGCGGCGCCGGGTTTATCGGGTCTTTCCTATGCGATCGCTTGCTCGCCGACGGCGCGGAAGTGCTGTGCGTGGACAATTTCTTCACGGGCCGCAGATCGAACGTCGCCCATCTGCTCGGCCATCCGCGCTTCGAATTGCTCCGCCACGACGTCACGTTTCCGCTCTATGTTGAAGTTGACCAGATCTACAATCTCGCCTGTCCTGCGAGCCCGGTGCACTACCAGTACGATCCGGTCCAGACGACGAAGACCAGCGTCCACGGAGCGATCAACATGCTGGGCCTGGCGAAACGGCTGAACGCGCCGATCCTTCAAGCCTCGACCAGCGAAGTTTACGGCGATCCGCAAGTCCATCCGCAGCCAGAGCATTATTGGGGGCACGTGAATCCGATCGGCCCGCGCTCTTGCTACGACGAGGGCAAGCGGTGCGCGGAGACGCTGTTCTTCGACTATCACCGCCAACACGCTTTGCCGATCAAGGTGGCGAGGATCTTCAACACCTATGGCCCCCGCATGCATCCGCGCGACGGGCGGGTGGTGTCGAACTTTATCGTTCAAGCGCTGAAGGGCGAAGACATTACGATCTACGGAGACGGCGCGCAGACGCGGAGCTTCTGTTATGTTGACGATCTGGTCGATGGACTGGCCCGCATGATGGCGACGCCGCCCGACGCGACGGGTCCGGTCAATCTGGGCAATCCCGACGAATTCACCATTCGCGACCTCGCCGAGACGGTGGTCGAACTGACCGGGTCCGAGTCCAAGCTCGTTTTCGCGCCGTTGCCGGAGGACGATCCGCGCCAGCGCCGACCCGACATCGCCCTGGCGAAAGAGACATTGGGCTGGTCGCCGAGGGTGACGTTGAAGGACGGTCTGATGAAGACGATCGCCTATTTTGAAGCGCTGCTTTCAGAAGCGGCCGATACCTGATACCGGCTCTTTTTTCTTCATCGGGAGGGCGGATTGAAATTCTTCGTCGACACCGCAGACGTACACGACATCGCTGAATTGGCCGAAGCCGGCTTCATCGACGGGGTGACCACCAATCCCTCGCTCGTCGCCAAGTCCGGCCGTCCGTTCACAGAGGTGATCACTGCGATCTGCGATCTCACGCCGGGACCGGTCAGCGCCGAAGTGGTCGCCACCGATTATGACGGCATGCTTGCGGAGGGGCGGAAACTCGCCGAGATCGCAAAGAATGTGGCGGTTAAGCTGCCGCTGACTTGGGACGGCTTGCGCGTTTGCCGCGTCTTGTCGGACGAAGGCGTCGCCGTGAACGTCACGCTCTGTTTCTCCGCCAACCAAGCGCTTATGGCGGCGAAGGCGGGGGCCGCCTTTATCTCTCCTTTCATCGGGCGGCTGGACGACATCAATATCGACGGCATGGAGCTGATCGAAGAGATCCGGACAATCTACGACAATTACATGTTCGACACGGAAATCCTGGCCGCGTCGATCCGAAGCCCAAATCACGTGAAATTGTCAGCCTTGGCGGGCGCCGACGTGGCCACGCTGCCGCCAAGCGTGTTGCGCAGCTTGGTCAAGCATCCGCTGACCGACAAGGGCTTGGCGGCCTTTCTGGCCGACGCCGAAAAAGCTGGATTGAAGGTTTAACTGAAGATGGCCGATACGCTCCGTCTCGCCGCGATCCAGGCCGCTGCGAGCTTTTTCGACAAGGCTGAAGCGACGGATATTGCCGTCCGTTGGATCGAGGCGGCGGCCAAGGACAAGCCCGACGTCATCGCCTTCGGCGAGGCCTGGCTGCCGGGCTATCCTTTTTTTGTCGACAGTCCCGTCGACGGTCTCTGGTGGGACGCGGCGGCTGAGTTGCTGGCCAACGGCATTCGCGTTGGAGGGCCTGAGACGGATGCGCTATGCGAGGCCGCGAAGCGGGCCAAGGCCGATGTCGTCATCGGTATCGTCGAGCTCGATCCCCAGACCGAGGCGACGCTCTATTGCACCATGCTGACGATCTCACGCGAGGGCGAGATCCTGAACCGCCACCGCAAGATCAAGCCGACCCACCATGAGCGCTCCGTCTGGGGCGACGGGGACGTGAAGGGTCTGCGCCCTGTTTCGCGGCCCTGGGGCCGGCTGTCGGCGCTGAATTGTTGGGAGCACAACGCCGTCTTGCCGGCCTATACGCTCATGGCCCGCGGCACCGATGTGCATGTCGCCGCTTGGCCTGGTCGGGAACCTGAGACCGCGCCGAGCGAGCCCGTTTGGGCGCGCCAGATCCTGCTTTCGCGCGCCTTCGCCAGCCAGGCCGGCGCCTGGACAATTTGCGCCGCCGGCATCCGCATGAAAGCGCACGTGCCGGAACGATTCCAGCCGCTGTACGGCTTCGATCACAATGGCGGTTCGGCGATCATCGACCCCCGGGGCGAGGTGGTTGCGGGACCGCTTGTGGGCGAAGAAGGCGTGATCGTCGCCGACGCCGACCTGTCGCTTGCCCGCAAATGCAAGATGGCGAGCGATCCCGCCGGCCATTATTCGCGGCCCGACCTCTTCCGTCTCGAAGTCGACGGCGAAGAAGTCTATCCCGGCGATCGCGGCTGAGGCCAGGCGGCTGACGGCGGCGGTTCACAGATCGCTGCGAATAGCGCAGGCTCACGCGCCAGCGCGCTCCCGTTGAGAGGTGTGCGGGAGGACAAGGAATGACAGACATATCCGTGCAATCCGCACCATCCGAAGGGGCGGCGCCGGAAACCGACCGCGGCGGTGCGTTCGGCGTGAAGGGGATCGCCTGGGTGGTCTTCGAGTTCGCCCGTAACCCGTACTACAACTTGATCGTCGTCTATATCTTCGCGGCTTACTTCGCGACCGAGGTGGCCGGCGGCGGCGATGTCGGTTTCGGGCGGCTGGCCCTTGTCGGGACGATCGCCGGTCTGTTTGCGGCGCCGACCTCTCCCATCCTTGGCGCGATCGCGGACCAAACCGGGCGACGAAAGCCGGCGATTGCGCTTTTCATCGCGATACTCGCAGGGTGCTCGACGTTGCTCTGGTTCGCCAAGCCGGCGGGGCAGGGCGGCCTTGGTCTTTATCCAACCATGGCCGTCATGGTGATAGGCTACGCGGCGTACACGTATTCCGAAACGCTCCATAACGCGATGCTGCCGTCCGCTGCACGACCGAGCGCCGTGCCGCTCCTGTCCGGCATGGCGCTGGCGAGCGCGAACCTGGCGAGCGTCGGCATGTTTATTGTCTTCGTCCTGTTCATGGCCGGCCCGGACGCCGCCGCCTTCGGCCTCGACAAAACCGCAGGCGAGCACAACCGCATCGTCGGCCCCTTTATCGCGATCTGGATGATCGTCTTTATGGTTCCGTTCTTCCTGTACATGCCTGACGCCCCAGGGAGGGGCGTGTCTTGGCGGCGGGCGACAAGGACGTTTTTGTTCGGCGCCGAGGGGGCCGGTCAGACGGCGATCGATCGGCTGAAAGTGTTCGGAGTCTACCTCTCCGAGCTGTTCCGGCAGGAGCCGAACACAATGCGTTTCCTGGTCGCGAGAACCATCTACGCCGACGGAATGCACGCCCTGCTTGTCCTGGGCGCGGGCTATGTGGTGACATTCTTGAACTGGAGCGAGATCGAGCTAGGCATATACGCCATATTCGGGCTTCTGTTCGGCGCGATCGGGGGCTTGGTTGGCGGATGGCTCGACCGCGCCTTCGGCTGTCGCAGGGCGCTCATGATAGAGATCGCCGCCGTCGTCTTGATCGCCGCCGTCCAATTGTCGATTACCGGCGACTCAATTCTCTATGGCCTCGTGGCGGCTGATCAGCCGGTCTGGGACGCGCCCGTGTTCTCAACACTCAGCGACGTGGTCTACGTTGCGTCCATCATTCCGGGCGCGATCTTCGTTGTGGCCGTGATCGCGTCGAGCCGGTCCATGCTTGTTCACGTGGCGCCGGAGGCGCGAATTGGAGAGTTTTTCGGATTGTACGCCATCGCCGGCACGGTCACGGTCTGGATGGGCCCGTTGCTGGTGACCATCCTAACGTCCATCAGCGGCAGCCAACGCGTTGGAATGGCGGGGATCGGCCTTCTATTTTTTGTCGGGTTGGCGATTCTGACAACCGTAAAAGCCTCAAAAACGACGCGCTGACGCGACGCTTATGTCTCGTCCCGTTCGACGAAGTCCACATTGCGCGGGCGCATAAAGAATTCTTCGCCCAACATCTTCTCCGTTGTGAAGAAATAGCCGAGGGCCGATTCATAATCGAATTCGATTTCCGCGTAGATCAGCGACCCGCCGTCGGGGATCACACCGTCGGGCGCCTCGACGATTTCGTCGACGGAGCGTTCTGTCCAGTTCGCCGTCGCATCGCTCCAGACAACCGCCAACTGACCGTCATCCTCTTCCAGACTTGAGATCCGCATGCGGGCTTCGAGATTGTCGAACGGTTCAAAGACAAGACGCGTCGCCTCCACGATCTCCAGCAAGTCTTGATCTGTGACGATGGCCGACCGCGCGGTCAGATCGCCCAAGGTGGCGGCCGCGGCGGTCGTCTTCCGCTCCGCCAGCATCAAGAACGACAATTCGATCGAGCCAAAGTAAATCAACAGCATCAACGGCGCGATCAGGGCGAACTCAACCGCCGAGACGCCACGTTCATCTCGCGTGTACTGACGGGCGCTGCGAAGCGGTTTCGCCATAAGGGAATTAAACATCGGACGCCTCAGAAAGGTTCGTTACGGAACGAGGCGGTGGCCTGTAGCAGGCGGCGGCCGCCGGATAGGTTTGCAAGCGGCGCGCTGAGGACCGGCGTAAACAATTGCCATTCGTAGAACGCGCGCACGACGACGATGTCGTTTGCATTGCCTGGAGTGAATTGGAATTCGGTGTCATCCACCTCGCCATCATTGCCGATGGGCGAATTGTTCGACGTCGTGCTGAAGCTGTTGAACGTCCGGACGTCGATCTGAAGCCGGTCGTCGCAATCGATCAGGCCGAACAACTCACCGCAGAGCAGCAATTTGAAGTCTTGCTCGGTCACTTGGCCGGACTGAATCTGTCCCGTGCGAATAAGGCGCGCGGCTTCGCCGGCGCCATGCTCAAGTATGGTCGAGAATATGAAGATCATGCTGATCTCGATCAGGCCGAAGACCAGAAAGAAGAAGGGAATAGAAATCATCGCGAATTCGAGCGCTGCAACGCCGCGTCGATCATCCGCCCACCGTTCAAAAGCCGCGCGCAGCCGCGGGGTGAGGATGGCGTATTTTGAAACGAAACTCATAGCCGGCGCCCACTAGATTGTTTGACTGTGGGCTATCAGAGCTTGCTTGCGCGGCGGTTTAAGAGCGGTCGCGAATTTCCATCAAGTTTGATCGATCGCAGGTCTACCGTCCGTCGAGGCCTGGCAGCGGCCGGCATTGCGGCGCGCAATCATAGGTCTGCGTTTGACCTGCGCGGGCGATCGTCACATTTCCGGGTGCGTTATCAGAGACGACAAGGTCCGCGGCGTATATTTGCCGGCCTTCGCCGTCGAACAGGATCAAGTTGGTCCGGCCGAACGTCCGACCCGTGACTAAAATGAGGTTGGCGTCGTGAACAGAGATGTCGGCGATTTCAGGATTGCCAACCGCGACGCTGGCGACCGGCGTGCGAACGCGCAAAGGCTTCGTCTTGTTCGGTTCTACATGGAAGCTATCCGCAGCCGCGACCCCAACAGTCGCAAAAGCGAAGAGCGCGGTGATGGCGGCTGACGGGCGTTTGAACATGACGGCTCCTGAGGTTTGAACAAAAAATCAACGAATTTGGTTGCCGGATTGCTAACTTCGCCACCTTAGACCGGACTTAGATGCACCGTTTCACGTGCGTGAGGCTTCCAATTAAAGTTCTTAACGGATCGCTGAGAAACATTCATAGATTATCTCATTCAGTTTACTTGATGTTCAGCGGTGTCGGTTAGGTTGCACTCGTTCCGGGAAGAAAAGCGATAACTCGGAGCTGAACCAACATGCATGATGGGAGTTTCCAATGCGCAAGTTCTTCAAAAACGAATCCGGCGCCACGGCTATCGAATACGGCCTGATCGCTGCTCTGATCGCGGTTGCCATCATCGGCGCCGTCACCACGCTCGGCAGCAACGTCGGCAACACGTTCAACGCCGTTTCCGATCAGCTGACCGCCAGCACGTAATCGATCGAACGAACGTTTCGAACTTAGTTCGAGTGAAAGCCGTCGGGTTCGTCCCGGCGGCTTTTTCTTTGTCGCCCGCAAATGTTTCTTAAACCAATCCAGATACTGTGACGGCGTTGCTCGAGGTTGCCGAATGCTAGCTGTCATATTCTTCTGTTTGTGCATCCTCGCCGCGGTCCGCGACCTTGCTTCACTGACGATAGACAATCCTCTGAACGCCGCCATTGCATTGCTCGTCGCGCCGGCCGCCCTGTCGGCGGGGGTGTCGTTTGAGATGTTCGCGATGCATCTCGGCGTTGGCTTCATCGCCTTCGCCATCTCGTTTTTGCTCTTCCAGATCGGCGTGTTCGGCGGCGGCGACGCCAAGATGATCCCAGCGGTGCTCCTATGGATCGGGCCTGCGGGCGTCGTCGATTTCTTGGCGGGGATGGCTGTGTCGGGAGGGATTTTGGTCTTGTTCCTGATCATGGGGCGCGCCGCTGTGCCCATGCACGCAGCGCCGGCGATCGCCCGCGCAAGCTTCGACAAGGGCGCCGGCGCGCCCTACGGGATTGCTATTGCGGCGGGGGCCCTCTACGCCGCGCCTGCGTCTCTGATTATTACTGAATTACTAAAGTAATTGAGCGAGTCTCGTTAACCAAGCGTAGAGACGAAGCTGACACAGTCGCTCTCAACAGTCCCGTAGTCCGGGCTCGTCTTGGGAAGGAGAGGCGTCCGTGTCCCCGATTCGTTTGATTATCCTCATCGTCGCAGCGGGGTCCGCTGTGCTCGCGGGATACTTGGTGTTTTCGATGTCGCGCACGCCGCCTCAGGTCGAGCAGGTCGAGAAGATTATCGAAGTGCCCAAGGCGCATGTTCTGGTGGCGCGGCGGCAATTGCCCGTCGGTACGTTGATTGTGCCAGAAGATCTGGATTGGGCGCCGTGGCCCGAAGCGAACCTCAACCCGTCCTTCTTGACGCAGGAGGACAACCCCGACGCGCTCGAAGAAGCGGCGGGCTGGGTGGTGCGCACCCAGATCTTTGAGAGCGAGCCGGTGCTTCCTCAAAAGGTGATCGCCAAGGGAGAGACCGGCGTCATGGCCGCCCTGGTCGATCCTGGCATGCGCGCCATCGCGGTGGAAATCTCGGCGGAGTCCGCTTCAAGCGGATTCATCCTACCCGAGGACAAAGTTGATGTGATCCTGACCTACGAGATCGAAGTCCTGATCAACGGTCGGATGGAAGATCAAACGCAGACCGTCACAATCCTTCAGAATGTTCGTGTCCTTTCGATCGACCAGCAATACACTGTCGATCCCGAAACCGGTCAAAACGTCATCTTGGGCTCGACCGCGCTGCTTCAACTGGCGCCCGGCGACGCCGAATTGCTCGCGCTTGGGGAAAGCTTAGGTGTGATTTCGTTGTCGCTCCGCAGCGCGTCGGACGCCCTGGAGTCGGGCGATACGGTCATCTCAAAACGCCAATTGTTCGACCTCGCCGAAGCCGATGAGGAAGGGCCGACCAATTCGGTTCGGCTTTTCCGACGCGGTGAAGAGTCCGCAGTGCCGCTCGGAGGGGGCTAAGCCATGCGCTTGAAAACGCGCTTCGCCTGTTTGACGGCGGTCGCCATGGCGGCGTCTTGGCCGTCCGCCGCGCCGCAGAATTTGCTCGGCGTCCAGGTTACGCAACCTGGCCATTCGTCGGTGTCGCAACGGGTGGTCATGTCGATCAACAAATCGACGGTGATCGAACTTGATCGCCCGGCGGCCGACGTTGTCATCACCAATCCAGCGATCGCCGACGCGGCCGTGCAAACAACGCAGCGGATCATCTTTCGCGGCGTTTCCGTCGGCCAAACCAATGCGTTCATCTTCGATCAGGACGGCAATCAGATCCTCAATCTGGAGATCGCCGTGGAGCGCGACCTCGGCGGCTTGCAGGACTTGATCGTCCGGCACGTGCCCGACGCGCGGGTCCAGGTCGAAGCGGTCAACGACAACGTGATCCTTACCGGCGTCGTCGACAGCCTCAGCCAACAGGATCAAGTGATGCGATTGGCGCAGGCCTATATCGGCGCCGAGGACGACGCCAATCTGGTCAATATGACAAGCGTTTCGGCCAACGATCAGGTCCTGCTGCGGGTCAAGGTCGTCGAGATGAAACGCTCGATCGTGAAGCAGCTCGGCATCAATCTGTCAGGCGATATCGGCTTCGGCGAACTCGCCTCGGAATCGGTCCAAGATCTGTTCGTCTTCGATCCCGTTCTAGGCACGCTGGTCAATGCCCTGGACGCTGACGGCAATCCGGTCACGACGCTCGCTCCGGCGGCGCCCTTTGAGCGCAGCGTCGGCGTGGATATCGCGAACGGCTTCCCCGTGGCGGGGTCTTCTCTGGGCGGGCTGTCCACCGATTTGGGGTTCTCAAACTTCGTCGGCAGCACGCCGCAGAGCTCTGGCGCGGCGGCGATCGACGCGCTTGAGCGCGTTGGCATCGTGCGTACGCTGGCGGAGCCGAATATGACGGCCCTGTCCGGCGAGACGGCGAACTTCCTTGCAGGCGGCGAGTTTCCGGTTCCCGTGGGACAAGACACAACCGGTCGAATAACAGTGGCCTTTAGACCGTTTGGCGTTGGCCTCGCCTTCACGCCGATTGTCCTCTCGGAAGGGCGCATCTCCCTCAAATTGTCGACTGAGGTCTCCGAATTGTCCACCGTGGGCGGTCTCACTGGCACAACGACGACGACCGTCGATGCGGCTGGCAACATCGTGACGCTCCCGGGTCTCACGATTCCCGCTTTGGTCGTGCGCCGCGCTGAGACCACGGTCGAGCTGCCGTCGGGCGGCTCAATGATGATCGCCGGCCTGATCCAATCCGAAACGCGTCAGACGATCGATTCGCTTCCCGGCGTTAAGCAATTGCCCATTCTGGGCGCGCTATTCAGGTCGCGCGACTTTCTCAACGAAGAAACCGAGCTTGTAATCATTGTGACGCCCTATCTCGTCGATCCCGCCAAGCCTGGGGAATTGCGCACGCCCGCGGACGGCTTCGTCAACGCAAGCGACCTCAGGACGGTGCTCTTCGGCAAACTCAACACGCTCTACGGCAAGCCGGGCGCCGACGCCAACGCCCAAGATTATCAAGCCCCTGTGGGCTTCATCGAGGAATGAGGAGCCTGCCAATGACCGGAACCCTGTCAAACCGCGCCGCTTTGGCGATTGTCCTCGGGGCGCTCGCATTGGCGGGGTGCTCCAACACGAAAGCGATCCCACAGCGGCTCTACACCGGAACGCCGCTTGACGCCCATCCCATTGGCGTTCGTGAGACGACTCAGTTCCTTGAAATCCGTTTGGATCATCCCGACGCTCAGCTGCGGCTCCAAGACCGCGACCGCCTGCGCGCGTTCATGCGCGACTATACCCGCCGCGGTCACGGCCCGCTTGTCATGTCCATGCCCGAAAACGGGCGTGATCCGGAGCTCGCAATTCAGGCGGTCGTCGAAGCGCGCGCCATCGCGTTCGAGCAGGGCGTCGACTATCAGGAGATCGCGGGCGGCGTTTACGACGCAGACAACGACGGCGGCGCGCCGCTGATCGTCGCATTCAAGACCTTTGAGACCATTGCTCCGGACTGTCCGCCCCTGTCGGAAATCGATCTGTCGGACGTGCGCACGAATTCGGAATCTCCGTCATTTGGATGCTCTATCAATGTGAACATCGCCGCGATGATCGCAGAACCGGGTGATTTACTGGGGGAGCGTGTGCTGGCTGAGGGCGATTCGGCCCGTCGCCGCGTTGTCTTGGAATTGTATCGCGAAGGCGCGCCGACGTCGGCGCAGCGCAATGACGCCGAATCGGGCGCTGTCAGCCAGGCTGTCAACTAGCGGGAACGGATCTGGAGGATCTTGAGAGATGGCCAACGAAAATGCTTTGATCGACGACGAATTCGCGTCTGATTTCGAAGACGAGTTCGGCTTGCTTGAAGGCGACGCCGAGGAGCAGCCGGCGGCCAGCTTGGACGACACCCTCGACGCCTTCGTCGCCGACACGCCTGACGCAGGCGAAGAGAGCGAACCCGAACCGGCCCAACCGGGCGCGATCGATTTCGATCCAATCGGCGACGCCCAGGGCGGCGACCGGCCCATCCCGGCCATCACCATTCAAGCCTTCTTTGAAAAAGATTCGACCCGCGAATTGCTCGAGGCGGCTGCGCGTGATCGTCGTATGTCGCGCGCCACTTTCGAGATTCATCAAGGCGGCTTGGCCGCGGCGGTGGCTCACCAATCCGCGAACGCGACGCCGAACCTGCTGATCATCGAATCCTCTCTGCCGTCTCCAGAAATGATTGCCGGGATCGACAATTTGGCCGGTCATTGCGACGAGGGTGTCGAGGTGCTGGTTGTCGGCGCCGTTAACGACATTCCGCTTTATCGACAATTGGTCGATCGCGGCGTCAGCGAATATCTGGTGCCGCCCGTGCCGCCTGTTCAACTGATCAGATCCATCGGGACCCTGTTTGCGGATCCCGATAGTCCGTTCTTGGGCAAGACGATCTCAGTGATTGGCGCGAAGGGCGGCGTCGGCGCGTCGACGGTGTCGCACAACCTCGCTTGGAGCATCGCCGAAAACGTTGGCTTGAACGCCGTCTTGGTGGACCTCGATCTCTCGTTCGGCACGACGGCGTTGGATTTCAATCAGGACAATCCGCAAACGGTCGCCGACGCTTTGCTGGCCTCGGACCGCGCGGACGAGACAATGATCTCGCGGCTCTTGTCCAAGGCGACGGATCGGTTGTCCTTGTTTACGGCGCCCGCGTCGATTTCCGACGTCCTGGATATCCCACCGGAGGCTTACGACGTGGTCATCGACGGCGTCCGCCGCACAATGCCCTACATCGTGCTGGACTTGCCCCACGGTTGGTCGCAATGGCAACGGTCGACCTTAGTCTCCTCCGACGAAGTCATTATTGTCTGTCAGCCGGACCTGGCATCGCTTCGCAACGGGAAGAACATCGTCGATCAATTGTCTGCGGACCGGCCAAACGACGCCGCGCCGCGTCTGGTTCTGAACATGGCGGGCGTGCCGAAGCGACCTGAGATCCCGGTGAAGGATTTCGCCGCCGCGATCGGTCTCGAGCCTGAGATCATTCTTCCCTTCGAACCGCATTTGTTCGGCACCGCCGCCAACAACGGTCAAATGATCTCAGAAACGGATCCACAGGCGAAATCGTCCGCGGCCATCGACCATTTGGCGTCGACGCTCACGGGACGACCGGCTGAGACGCCCGAACGCAGCTTCCTTCAAAAGCTGCTGGGCAAATAGAGTAGGAAGAGCGGGGCGAGTCCATGGCCTTCGGAAAGCGCGCGCCGTCAGCGGTCGCCACAGCGCCAAAGCCAGCGCCGACGCCGGCCGCACCTGCGGCTTCGGCCGCCGCATCTGAAGCTGCGCCTCCACCAAAGCCGAAACCCGCTCCAGCGCCGGCAGCCCCGCCCCCGCCAGAGCCCGAACCCATCGCGCGTGTCGACGAGCGATCTGAGCAGTACTACCGAACGAAGGCGACGATCTTCAACGCGCTGATCGATACGATCGACCTCTCTCAGCTCGCCCAACTCGACCAAGAGAGCGCACGGGAAGAAATCCGCGACATCGTTGTCGAGATCATCTCGATCAAGAATGTCGTCATGTCGATTTCCGAGCAGGAGCGCCTGCTCGACGACATCTGTAACGACGTGCTGGGGTATGGACCGTTGGAGCCTCTTTTGGCTCGCGACGACATCGCCGACATCATGGTGAACGGCGCGGACACCTGTTACATCGAAGTCAGCGGTAAAATCCAGCGCACAAACGTTCGGTTTCGCGACAACGCGCAGCTGATGAACATTTGCCAGCGGATCGTGTCCCAGGTCGGCCGCCGCGTCGACGATTCCAGCCCGATCTGCGACGCGCGCCTTCTCGACGGATCTCGTGTGAACGTCATTGCGCCGCCGCTGGCCATCGACGGACCGACCCTCACCATCCGGAAGTTTAAGAAGGACAAGCTGAAACTGTCCGACCTGGTCAATTTCGGTTCGATCTCGCCGGCGGGCGCCGACCTCCTGCGCATTATCGGCCGGTCGCGCTGCAATGTCCTGATTTCCGGCGGTACGGGTTCAGGCAAGACGACCCTTTTGAACTGTTTGACCGGCTTCATCGATCCGACCGAGCGGGTCATCACCTGTGAAGACTCGGCCGAATTGCAGCTGCAGCAGCCTCACGTCGTGCGACTGGAAACACGTCCGCCCAACATCGAGGGCTCTGGCGAAATCACGATGCGCGAGCTGGTGAAGAACTGTCTGCGGATGCGTCCGGAACGGATCATCGTGGGCGAGGTTCGCGGACCCGAGGCGTTCGACCTGCTGCAGGCCATGAATACGGGCCACGACGGCTCCATGGGGACGCTGCACGCCAACTCGCCGCGGGAAGCGCTCAGCCGTGTGGAATCCATGATCACAATGGGCGGTTTCTCCCTGCCGGCAAAGACCATTCGGGAGATGATCGTCGGGTCCATTGACGTCGTCGTCCAGGCGACACGGATGCGGGACGGTTCCCGCCGGATCATCAACATCACCGAAGTGATGGGCCTGGAAGGCGATACGGTGGTTTTGCAGGACGTCCTGAAGTTCGAAGTCGACGGCGAAGACGCTGACGGCAAAATCAAGGGCAAGCATATGGGGACGGGGATCGGCCGTCCGCGTTTTTGGGATCGCGCCCGCTATTTCAACATGGAACGCGAACTCGCCCAGGCCTTGGACACACTGGAGGCTGGCGGATGAGCCCGATGATGCTTGCAGTTCTGGCCGTGCTGGGCGTCCTGGCGCTCGGCGGCTTGGCGTTTGCTTTCAGCGGCGGCGGCAACGAACAGGCCGTGCGCCGTGTTAAGCAGATGCAGACGAAAAAGCGTCCGGCGAACCGCAAGGCGCAGGAGGCTGAGAAACGTCGGCGTCAAACGCAAAACATGCTGCAGCAATTGCGCGAGGAAAACACCAAGCGCCGCAAGTCTCTCGTGCCGCAGGATATCGAATCGAAACTCGCCCAAGCCGGTCTCGAGCTGCCTGTGACGGCCTTTTGGATCTTCTCGATCGTCTTCGGAGCTGGCGCGGCTGTCCTCGTGTTCGCCTCGGGCGCCGACGGCCTCACCGTCAATGGAGTCTCCATCCGCTCTCGGCCTGTCGTTGTCGGTGCGGCGGGTCTCGCAGGCACGTTCGGCGTGCCGCGTTGGTTGCTCGGATTCCTTGCGGGGATGCGGAACAAGAAGATGACGACCCAGTTCGCCGATGCGATCGACATCATTGTGCGCGGCGTGAAATCGGGTCTGCCGTTGACGGAATGTCTTCGCATCATCGCTAAGGAAAGCCCCGCGCCATTGGGCCCGGAATTCGAGCGTCTGACGGATTCGATCCAAATGGGCACGAACATGGACACGGCGCTCCAACGGTTCTACCGGCGCGTCCCGCTGCCCGAGATCAATTTCTTCGTCATCGTGCTGACGATCCAGTCGAAGTCGGGCGGCAATTTGTCGGAGGCGTTGGGAAATCTCTCGGCCGTGATCAGGCAGCGACGCATGATGCGCGAGAAGGTGAAGGCGCTGTCGTCGGAGGCGAAATCTTCCGCCATGATCATCGGCGCCTTGCCGTTCGCGGTGTCCATGATGGTCTACCTGACGACGCCCGACTACATCATGACCTTGTTCACGACGGAGGCCGGAAACGGTCTGTTGGTCCTGGGCGCCGGGCTCATGATCACCGGCGTCGCCGTCATGCGTAAAATGATCAATTTCGACATCTAAGGATCGAGGCGATGGAATTTCTTTCAAGTCCCGCCGCGCTCGCTTCGCTCCTTACGGGGATTGCGATCTTCGCGACAATCGCCACGGTCATGTTGCCCGCGCTGCAGGGCGACAAGCTCGAAACGCGCCTGAAGGCGGTGACCGAACGGCGCGAGCAATTGCGCCGCCAAAGCCGCGCAGAGCTCGAAGGCAAAAAGCTGAAACGCGAAGCCAAGGGCTTAGCTGGAACCCTTACGGACCGGTTCAACCTCGCCAAGGCTCTGGAAGACCCCAACGTCAAAGCCAAGATGCTGCAGGCTGGATTTCGCGGCCCAGGCCCGCTGGCCATGTTTTATGCGTGTCGTGCGGGTTTGCCTTTTGTCGGGGTGGTTCTCGTCTTCTTTTATGTCTTCGTGCTGCAAGCGATCGAATTGTCGACGCCGCTGAGGTACGGATCTTTGATCTTCGGGGCGGCAGCGGGCTTCTACGCGCCGAACCTCTACATTTCGAACGTCGCCTCCAAGCGGCAGCAATCGATCATGAGGGCGTTTCCTGACTCCCTCGACATGCTGCTGATCTGTGTTGAATCCGGCATGTCGGTGGAAATGGGGTTTCAGAAGGTCAGCCGAGAGATTGGCTCGGCGTCGCCGGAATTGGCCGAGGAATTGGCCCTGACCACAGCTGAACTCTCTTACCTGCCTGAGCGTCGCGAGGCGTATGACAATCTCGCCAGCCGCTCTGGAAACGAGGGCGTCAAGGCGGTCTGCATGGCGCTTAATCAGGCCGAACGCTACGGCACGCCGCTCGGCGACGCGCTGCGGGTCATGGCGAAAGAGAATCGCGACATGCGCATGTCCGAAGCTGAGAAGAAAGCTGCCGCCCTGCCGGCGAAGCTCACCGTTCCGATGATCGTATTCTTCCTGCCCGTTCTGTTCCTGGTCGTGCTGGGCCCGGCGGTGCTGAGAATTCAGGGCCTCGACAGCTAAGCCACCCACGCGTCCTCGGTCGCCGTCGCTTCCTCGCCCTTAGCCGCCCGATGGAAGCGCGCCCCGAAGCCTAAGCCCGGCTTCGGTATCGGCTGGCGTTTCAGCATCCGGCGACGGCTCGGCGCTATCTGGCTCGATCGTGTCGTTTGCACTGAAGGGGGCCAGTCGTTCCCAACTGCGCGCCGACCCAATCATGGCTCTCAGGACCTCGGCGTTCTGAGCCAACAATTCTGGCGGCGCGTCGACTGCCGCGATCTCGCGCATTTCGTCGAACTTGCCTTGCAGGCCCAGGACGAGGGCGAGGTTTTGCCGAACTTGTACAGTCGCCCGTGGCGAGGCTGCGGCTTCTTGCAATTGTTGTTCGGCGCCTGGCAGATCGCCCGAAAGCGCCAATGAGAGACCATAATTGGCGCGTGTGGCGATGCGGTTCGGATCGCGATTCAGCGCGGCGCGATAGGCGTCCTGTGCTGAGAGATGGCGACCGGCCTTGTCGAGCGCCAGGCCCAGCGCAGCCAGGGGCGTAGCGTTGGTCGTGTCAAGCGCGGCCGCGCGCTGCAGCGCATTCGCCGCGTTGTCGAAATTGCCTTCGCTGGACAGCGAGCGCCCCAGCAAGAGCCACAACTCTGCCGAGTCGGGGTGCAGCGCCGTCGCCTGGTAGGCGATTTCCACGGCCCGTTCGTGGCTTGATATCCCACGCAGCGCCCTCACGAACTCAAGCGTGGTGTCCAGGTTTGCCGGGTCCTTCGCGTGCTCTTCGGCCCAGAAGTTCGCCTTGACCAAAGGGTCCGCGCGTCGCGCAATCGCCTTTTCCTCCTCCGTCGCAAGTCGGGGCGCAGCGGCCCCCTCGACGACGTCGCCCGGCGTCGAGGCGCAGCCCGCAACGAGCGCGAACGCGACGATCGGCGCACTGACTTGGCGTCGGCGGACACTGGACATGGGCGGCTCCCTGGAATCCTATTGGCTTGGCGGGATACTGGCGCCGGCTCAGTCAAGGATCGGTTAACGCCAGCCCGTCTCGCCTTAACCCATCGACGCTTGGATTCCGCCAAATGCACACCGCTTTCGCCGCTCCCACCGACGCCGCCGAGGACATTCACCTGGCTGATCACGCGCAATGGACCGCGCTGAAAGAAGCGGGCGGCGCTTCGGAAGGGGTCCAAGCGCTCTTGGCCTACGCCGAAGCTGTCGGGTTCCACGCTGGACGTGGCGAGGTCTCGCGCCTCGCCGACGCGTCGGGCCGGCCCGGTCCAATTCTGGCCGGGTTGGGCGACGGACGCGACAAGCTGGCCGTCGCGGCCTTGTCGGCGAAGCTTAAGGGCGGAACCTATCGCATCGCCTCCGCGCCGAAGGATTGGTCGTTCGCGCATATCGCCGCCGGTTGGGCCGACGGCGCCTATCGTTTCGACGCTTATCTGAGGGAGCCGTCCGAGCCGCCGCGTCTTGTTGTTCCCGACACCGAGGACGCCGCCGCCCTCAGTCGAGAGGCCGAGGCGGCGAAGCTGGTGCGCGATCTTGTCAATACGCCCGCGGGCGACATGGGGCCCGAAGAGATCGAGGGGGCCGTCCGCGCGATTGCTGAGCCGAACGGCGCCGACGTCGTCTCCATCGTGGGCGACGACCTCCTCGACCTCAATTATCCCATGATCCACGCCGTCGGTCGCGCCGCCGGCGCGCCGCCGCGCTTCGTCGAATTGTCCTGGGGCGAGGCGGACGCCCCGGAGCTCGCGATCATCGGCAAAGGCGTCGCCTTCGATACGGGCGGGCTCAATATCAAGACCGGCGATTATATGCGCCTGATGAAAAAGGATATGGGCGGCGCCGCCCATGCGATCGGGCTCGCCAGCCTGGTCATGGGCGCCGGATTGCCCGTTCGCCTCAAGCTCTACATCCCCACCGTCGAGAACGCCGTCTCCGGCGACGCCTTCCGCCCCGGCGACATCCTCAAGAGCCGCAAGGGGCTCAGCGTTGAGATCGACAACCCCGACGCCGAGGGCCGTCTGATCCTCGCAGTCGCCATCGCGAAGGCTTGCGAGAGTGATCCGGATCTGATGATCGATTTCGCAACACTGACCGGGGCCGCGCGGGTGGCGTTGGGAGCGGACCTCGCCCCATTCTACACCGACGACGAGACCTTGTCGGCCGACATTCAAACCGGCGCCGCCATGGCGGGCGACCCCGTTTGGCGCATGCCGCTTTGGGATCCGTATCTCAGCGACCTGAAGAGCCCCATCGCAGATCTCGTCAATTCGGGAGGCCGGTTTGCGGGCTCGATCACCGCTGCGTTGTTTCTGAAGCAATTTGTCGACGCCAGAAGCTGGGTTCACTTCGATATCTGGGCGTGGCGGCTCGCCAAATATGGCCGGCCCCAGGGCGGCGCCGCAACCGCGCTGCGCGCCGTCTGGGCGATGCTGCAAGCGCGTTATGGGCGCTGATCGGGGGCGGTTGTTTTCGCTTGCTCGCGGCTGTTCGGAGCTTCGCTCCGGCCGCTGCGCCTGCGCCTTGCTTGTGAGGGGTGCTCCGCACCGCCGCAGCGCAGAGCCCCCCACGGCCCGACCGGGCCGGGCGCAGCGGCCGGGGCGAAGCCCCGAACAGAAGCGAGCAAACCAAAAGACTCTTCCCAAACCTCTCAAACAGCACATCCGCCCGGCCAGCCTTGCGGGCCTCCGGGGAGAACAAGGGCGGGGGCGCTTTGGCCTGCACCGCTTTTAATGCCTGGCTTTCGCCGAGGC
>CAZQZC010000037.1:0-19858 GCA_964597685.1 uncultured Hyphomonadaceae bacterium
GGCCGGCCCCGCCTTCTGCCTCGACGCCGCCTGCGCGTCGTCGCTCTATGCTGTCAAGCTCGCATGCGATCGTCTCCAGGACCGCAGCTTGGATGTGGTGATTGCGGCCGGCGTCAACGGCGCGGACAACCTCATCCTTCACCAGGGTTTCTCCGCGCTCAAAGCGCTCAGCCCAACCGGCAGGTCCCGCCCACTGGTTGAGGGGGCGGACGGGCTCGTCCCAGCCGAGGGCGCGGCCGCGATTGTCCTCAAACGTCTATGCGACGTGGGCTCGGACGAGACCATCTTCGGGATCGTTCGCGGGGCCGGCCTATCCAACGATGGACGACGCAAGGGACTCTTAGCGCCTGACGGTGCGGGACAATTGGAGGCGATGCGCCGAGCCTGGGCGAGCTCAGGCCTCTCACCGGCCGATGTGTCCCTGATTGAATGCCACGCCACCGGCACGCCAGCCGGCGACCATGTGGAGATCGCTGCAACGGCCCGCATGTTCACCGATGTCGACGATTTACCCATCGGCTCTCTCAAATCGAACACCGGCCACCTAATCACAGCGGCAGGCCTGGGCAGCGTACTGAAACTGTGCGGCGCATTCGCCGCCGGCCTGCGGCCGCCGACCCGATTGGACGGAACGCCGGCCAAGGCGCTCGACGAAACGAAGCTCAGGCCGCTGGCGAAACCCGAACCTTGGCCCGACGGGCGCGTTCCTGTCGCCGGCTTGAGCAATTTTGGCTTCGGCGGTTGCAACGCCCACCTCGTTTTGACGGCGGACGACGGCGACCGTCCGAAGGCCCGGCGACGCTCGCGCAAAAAGCCCGCCCCGATCGCGGTGCGCGGGCTCGGCCTTTCCGGCGGACGCGATCGCCGCGTAGGAGCGGTGCTTCGCCGCCTCCGCCGCCAGAAAGTTGAAGCGCCGTCGCCAGCGAACGAGATTTCGATCGCGGCGGTCGAAATGAAAACGCCGCCAGCTGACCTCATCGCCGCGCAGGGCCAGCAATTGGCTGCGTTCGACGTCGTCTTGGAGGCGCTCGGCGATCATTCGCCGCCCGCCGGCGACCGAGTGGGCGTTTTCACGGGCTTCTCCTGTTCTCCTGACGTCGCAAGGTGGATGCTGCGCGCCCGGGCGGCGGCGCGTCTGGGCCTTGATCCGGAGACGGAGGCGGCGCTGTGCGCGCGAGATGCGGCGGCCGAGGCGATTAAACCGGCGGACGTTACCGGCGCAATGCCAAACGTCTCCGCCAATCGGATCAACGGTCTCGGCGATTGGCGCGGCCCGGGCTTCAGCGTCATGGAGGAGGCCGCGTCCGGCCTGCGGGCTTTGGAGCTGGCCATGCGCGCAATCCGCGCGGGCGAGATCGACGCCGCCATCGTCGCCGCGGCGGATTTGTCCATCGAACCGGTCCATGCGGCGGCGACAGCGGACGGAGCCAGCCCCGGCGATTGCGCTGCAGCGTTCATCCTAACGCGCGGGGAAGATGCCGCCGATCCTGAATGGGGGTGGGTGAGCGATGTCGCGCCGAACGCGGCGCGCCCCATCGGCGAAGCGGTCGCTGCGCGGTTTGGGGTGTCCCACGCAGCAGGTGGCCTGTTTGAGCTTGGCTGCGCCCTTGCGCTGGCGAACCGGGGTGAAACGCTGGCCGCGTCAGGCGCCGCGCCCAGGCTGACGCCGGGGGTGCATTCCGCAGCGGTGCAAGGCGGCTCAGCCGGACTCGCCGCAACCCATCACCCCTCCGCCGACCCCGTTCGACCGACGCCTTGGTTCAAGGCCTTCGCCGCTGACACGCGCGCCGAGTTAATCCATCGGATCCGGTCAGACGACCAAACGTTCACCGGGGCCCTTAGACTGGCCGCTTGGGCGTCGAGCGACGCGGACCTCACGAACAAACTGCTAGACGCCGCGGCCACTTTGAAGCGCGGCGACGCGCCAGATGGCGACGGACTCTATTTTGGCGAGGGCGAAGCTGCGGGTGAGCTGGCGTTCGTCTTTACGGGCGCGGCGGCGGCCTATGGCGGGATGGGGCGCGGCCTCTTCTCAGCGTTTCCAGAGCTGGGCCCCGCGATAGCGGCGCGGTTTCCGACCGCGCCTGAGGTGGCGGGCCTGCTGGCGGGCGCCATCGAACCCGCCTTCGACCAATTGCGCGCGACGACGCTGGTCAGCCAAGCCCACGCCATGCTGTGGCGCGACGTTCTGGGTGTGCGCCCAACGGTCAGCATGGGCCTCTCCTCTGGTGAGACCAACGCCCTGATCGCGTTCGGGGCCTGGAGCGACGCCGACGGCCTGATGGCGGAAATCGCCTCCAGCGGCATGTATGACCGCGACCTCGGCGGACAATTCAGGACAGCGCAGGACGCCTGGGGCGGCCAAGAGGGGGCGGACTGGGAGACATGGCGGATCCGCGCCAATGTCGAGACGACGAAAACCGCCGCCGCAGAAGAAGACCGCGCCGGCGTCACAATCATCTACTCGCCAGTCGATTGCGTCATCGCCGGCGCGCCGGACGCTTGCCGGCGCATCCTCAAGCGCGTGGGAGAGGGGCGCGCCATTCGCGTGCCGCACGACCTGGTCGTCCACACGCCCGCCATGGCGTCGTATGCCGAGACCTGGCGAGCATTGCACAGCCGCCCCACCCAAGCGGTTTCCGGCGTTCGTTTCTACGCGAACGCCACAAGCGCGCCGTTTAAACCGACCAAAGCGTCGGCCGCCGACATGTTAACGCGACAAGCGCTCGAGACCGTAGACTTTCCTCGCACGCTCGCCCGCGCTGTCGCCGACGGGGTGGGGACTTTTTTGGAGATCGGCCCGCGCGATACGCTGACCCAAGCGGCGTCGGAAGCTCTGCCGCCCGGCGTCGCGCGGCGCGTCGCCAGCGACCGCTTCGACAGGACAGACATCGAGCAGGTCGTCGACGCCGCCGCCGTCCTGTTTGCAGCCGGCCACGCGATCAACGTCGATGCGCTCGTCACCCGTCTAGAAACGCTGCACGCCAGTCCAGCGCGAACCGAGTTCATATCCAAGACCCCGCTAACCGCGCCGGCGCACCGGCCTCCTCCTGACCTCTCACCTTTCAGAGCCATGCCCCTGCCTCCCGCCCCCAAACGCCCGCTCATCACCTATCCCCGTTGGCGACGCGACGCGTCGCCGGTCCAGGCCGTTCGCGACCTGCCGCTTGCGCCGGGTTCGACCTGGCGTCCGCGCGAAGCGGCCGAAACGCAGGCCCGTCCGAAACGTGTTGAAACGCCGAAGCCCGCCAACAAGGCCCCGGCGCCGCTGCGCGCCCGCCCCCCCAACGGACCGGCTTTCGACCGCGCCGCACTCGAAACGCTCGCCCATGGCAAGGTATCGGAGGTTTTCGGGGCGCTTTTCGAAGGCCAAGACCGGTATGCGCGTCAGGTCCGCATGCCCCGTCCGCCCCTGCTTCTGACTGACCGAATTACCGGCATCGACGCCAAGCCCGGCGAGCTGGGCCGCGGGACCATATGGACGGAGACCGACATCCCCGCCGATGATTGGTTCGTCTCCCAAGGCGGGATGCGGCCTGGTCCCTTGATCGAGGCGGGTCAAGCCGACCTCGCCCTAATCTCCTGGATGGGCGTCGACGCGCTCAATCGCGGCGAGCGTAGCTACCGGCTCCTCGGGTGCGAACTCACCTTCCACGAGGGTGGCCTTCCGCAGCCGGGCGAAACCCTTCAGTTTCAGATCTCCATCACCGGCCACGCCGAACTGAACGGCGTGCGGATGTTCTTCTTCGAGTACGATTGTCGGGTCGGCGATCGATTGGTCCTGTCTGTCCGCAGCGGACAGGCCGGCTTTTTCACCGATGCGGAGCTTGCGGCCACAAAGGGTGTCCTCTGGGACGCGGCCGAGAGCGATCCGCCGACGGCGCAGCCGCGACGAGAGGGCGTTCGCGCGTCAGACAAACGCGCCTTTACGGCGGACGAAATCGACGCATTCCGTAGTGGCGACGCCTTTTCTTGCTTCGGCGCCGGGTTTGAGAGGGCCGCCGCCCAAACGCGCCCTGCCCGGCTGCCAAAGGGTCGGATGGCGTTATTCGACGATGCGCCGGACTTCGATCCCGACGGCGGCCCCTGGGGACGCGGCTATCTGAAGGCCCGCCATGTCGTGGCGCAGGATTCTTGGTTTTACGACGGTCACTTTCACAACGACCCGTGCATGCCTGGAACCCTCATGGCTGAAGCCGCCGTGCAGGCGCTCGAGTTCACGGCTGCCGCCATGGGCCTGACGCTAGACGCCGACAGTTTCGTGTTCGAGCCAGCGCCCGGAGAGCCAGCGTCTTTCTTCTGCCGTGGCCAAGTGATACCCGATTCCGACCATGAGGTGACGTACGAGATCTTCGTCGACGAAGTGGTTGGCGGCGACACGCCCACGCTCTACGCGGCGTTGCTGGCGCGGTGCGACGGGCGGAAGGTGTTCTACTGTCCCCGCTTCGGGGTGCGCCTTCGTCGGGTCTGGCCGGCTGCGCAACGGACAGCGGGGGAAAGGCGTCTGGTGAACCCAGAATGCGATGTCCGCGGCGATGCGGCGGCCCTTCTGGATTGCGGTTCGGGGGCGCCGTCGAACGCTTTCGGTCAGATGTATACGCCCTTCGACACAACGGGGCGCGTGCCCCGCCTGCCCCAGCCGCCCTATCACATGGTCTCGCGCATCCTCTCGGTCTCCGGCCCGGCGGGCGAACGGCAAGCTGGTCTGACAGCCGTTGCCGAATACGACGTTCCGCCCGACGCCTGGTACTTTGAGGATGGCGGAACGGGCGCCATGCCCTTCGCCGTTTTGACGGAGATCGTCCTCCAACCCTGCGGATGGCTGGCGAGTTATTGCGGACTGGCGCTGTCGGGAGATCTGAAGTTCCGTAATCTTGACGGCGACGGACGCCTGCAGCGCGTCGTCCGACCGAACGACGGCGTCATCCGAACGAGCGCCACGCTGACCCGGATTTCCAAGGTTGGTCCGCTCACCATCGTCTTCTTCGATCTGACCGCAGAGCTTGGCGACGGGACGCCGGTCATAACACTGAGCACGAGTTTCGGCTTTTTCACCGACGCGGCCCTGGCGGGACAGGCCGGGTTAAAATCCTCGCCAAAACAAATTGCTTTCATCGAGGCGCCGGTAGAGAGAATTCCCGAGGCCAAGACTGTCAAACTTCCTCGCGCTACGGGCCGCATGGACTTGGTCGGCGAGGTCGACGCCTTCGATACGGACGGCGGGGCGTTCAGTCTCGGCTCGATCCGAGCGCGCAAAGCGGTCGATCCGTCCGCTTGGTACTTCAAATCACACTTCTTCTCCGATCCGGTGCAACCCGGCTCGCTTGGCCTCGACGCCCTTGTGCAATTGCTCGCCTGTGCGGCGGAGGCGAAAGGCCTCGCCGACCGTTTCGATCACCCCAATTGGGAGCCCATGCCACCGGGCCAGGAGACGAGTTGGACCTATCGCGGCCAGGTGACGCCCGAGAATGGCGAGGTCGCGCTATCGGTCGACATCGAAACGATGAACGAGACTGACGAGACGACATTTGTCTCTGGGGTCGGTCATGTCTGGGTGGACGGGCTGCGGATCTATGAATTCCGCGGGGTGTCCGTCCGCCTGTTCGAGGGGGGCGCAGCTCAGCCGGCTCGGACGCGTGTCGCGTCCGATGCGCCCGCCTGGGTGGGTGCGCACCGGCCGACCTATAGCGCAGCCGTGCTGCCGCTCTTGTCCATGGCCGGTTTCGCGCTCCGCAGCGAATTTGAGGCTCAAGGCGCCTATCCGGTGTCGATCGCTGACTTTGCGCCGTCAGCCTGGGCCGTCGCGCCTGAGACAGGGCTTGATCTTGTTGCGCGGCGCAACGGCGACACCATTGTTCTGAAGGGGCGTAAGGCGGGCGGCGATTGGCGCGATCTGGCGCGCGGGCGTCATACGTTGGATCATTTGGCGCCTGCGTCGACCATGCGCCAAGCCGATTACGGCGATCTCCTGCCCGATCCCTATGAGGCAGGCGATCTGTTCCACGGGCCGGCGATCCAATCGCTCCTGTCCCTGCGTCGCAACGCGTCGGGTTTCGAGGCTGTGCTCGACCTCGCCAAGGCGGCGGACCGGAAAGACCCGTTTGACTCCGTCATCCTGGACGGCCTGGTGCATGGTCCGCCCCATGAGACGCCGGAGGTCTGGTTTCCCTGGACGGCGAGATCGGCGCTCTATCCCGTGCGCATCGCGAAGATGACGGTGTTCGGGCCACGCCCAAGCCGCGGCAAGCTAATCGTTCGCGGCGCGCCGGGTGCGGCGTCGCCGGACAGCAAGGACCTGCCCGTGACAATCGAAGCGCACACGTCCAAGGGGCTCTGGGCGCGGGTGGACTTGATCGAGCGGGCGTATCCGAAGGGCCGTTTCGGTGCTCTGGATCCGTTGACCCGGCGGGACTTTCTTAAGGGACAGGCGGGAGGGCCGCTGAGCGTCTTGTCGGAGCACGAGACCGGCGCGACCTATCTTCGCCCCGCCGACGTTTTGGCCTGCGACTGGCTTCCGGGCAGTATGGCGTCCACCTATGGCGCAGATGGCTTGAGCGGCGCGGCGCTGGCGAAGGCGATCGCCGTGAAAGAGCATTTTGCGCAAGTTTGGGACGTTCATCCCGCCACCGTCCAGGTCGAGGCGCCTTTCGCCTGGATCGATACCGGCGATCGGGCACGCTACACCCTGTCCTTCGACACCGACAAACGCGCCTGGGCCGTGCGCACGGAGACCTATTCATGAGCGACACCTACACTCTCGCCCGCGTCGACGACCGGATCTGGCCAGACGTCCGCGCGCTCCGGTATCGGGTCTATGTGGAGGAAAAGAAATTCGCCGTGGCGGGCGCCGACCCTGCGACGGGTCAATTGTCGGACCCGGCCGATCCCATGGGCGTCACCCTCGCGCTGTTCGACGAGGGACGCCTGGTCTCCAGTGTTCAAGTGATCCCGCTCGCCGATTGGCGCGCGGCCGGCAAGTCGCCCGCGCTGGACCTCTCCCGATACGTCTCCGGAGACCTCGACCGGGCCGTAATGGTCTCAAAGCTCGTCTCCGACCCCTCGTTTCGCGGCAGCGGCACATTGGGGGCGATCCTGCGGGGCGTTCTGCACGAGGTGAAAGCGCTCGCAGCGCGCTGGATCATTATCATCGCCGAGCCGCAAATGGCGGGATTTTATAAGTCGATGGGATTTCAGGAGCTGGAAGCCGGTCTTAAAACCCCCGATTATGGCGACGTCTGCCTCATGGCGTTCGACATGCGCGACCCGCGCCACAAGGACGGCGACAGCTTGGCCGGTTGGATGTTTCGGGACGTGTTTCAGGCTCTGTACAGAGGCCCGTCGTCCGGCGCATAAGCGATTGCTGCGACGGCGCTGGGGCCAATCGGCAGGCTCTCCACGCGGATCCTGCCCGCAAGAGGAACATCGAACCCGTCGACTGCATCAGTGAGATAGTCTGGCGGCACGGAGGCGGTCCGCGCGTCCCCCGCGAGCCCCACGCCACGCAACTTTAGTATCGCCTCCTTCGCCGTCCAGGCGCGGACAAACGCTCGATGGCTCGCGGCGGCGTCGCCGAGTTCGAGAATGGCCGCTCTTTCAATCTCGGTCGTCGCCATGGCTAGCATCGATCGCCAATCGAGATCGCGGATGCGCTCGACATCGACGCCGAGATGCGCACGCTCTCCAATCGCCGCGAGCGCCAGTGGACCGGAGCGCGACCAGGAGATCGGGCGTGTCTCCGGCGCGGTTAGAAACGGCCGGCCGGCCTCATCCGCTGAGATCTTGAGGTCCGTCGCGGCGCAGCCAATCACTCGAGCAAACAAGGCGCGCGCTTGCGCTCTTGCACCCAGAAAACTCCGCCGATCCGCCTCGTTCCGAAACGCTGTGGCGCGAACGGCCTCCGCCTCGTCGGCGGGTTCCGCGGCGGTTTCGGCATGTTGAGCGAAGGTCCATCTGATCACAGGATCGTCCCGTCTTGAATGCGGCGGCCGCCAAGCGCACGCTGGCGGCGACCAGGAGACCAGATGTGACGACAACAGACCAGACTGACCGAACCGGCCCCTTGACCGATCTGCGCGTGATCGAACTCGGCCAATTGGTGGCGGGACCGTTCTGCGGCCAGCTGCTCGCCGACATGGGCGCAGATGTCGTCAAGGTCGAACCGCCGGGCACAGGCGACCCGTTGCGGGCCTGGGGCCGCAGCGACGAACCGCTCTGGTGGAGCGTCTGCGCGCGAAACAAGCGTTGTATAACGCTCAATCTTCGCGAGCCCGAGGGCCAGGAGATCGCCCGCCGCCTGATCGGAGACGCCGACATTCTGATTGAGAATTTCCGGCCAGGAACGTTGGAGCGTTGGGGTCTCGATTATGAACGTTTGAGCGCTGACAATCCCGGCCTGATCATGGTGCGCGTCTCAGGCTATGGCCAAACTGGACCCTATGCGCAGCGCGCAGGATACGCGTCTGTCGGGGAAGCGATGGGCGGTATGCGGCATTTGTGCGGAGAACCGGACAGACCGCCGAGCCGGGCGGGACTGTCGCTTGGGGATACGCTTGCGGCGAGCTACGCCTGTATGGGCGCTCTCGCCGCGCTCCACCACCGGGACCTGACCGGCGAAGGGCAAATGATCGACGCCTCGATCTATGAATCTGTCTTGAATGTTATGGAATCGACCATCAGCGAATACGCTTTGTCGGGCCATGTGCGTGAGCGCTCAGGCTCCAAGCTGCCCAAGGTTGCGCCGTCCAACGCTTATCGGTGCGCCGACGGAGACGTCGTCATAGCGGCGAACCAGGATACGGTGTTCAAGCGGCTTTGCGATGCGATGAACCGGCCAGACTTGGCCGCCAATCCGGACTACGCCACCCACACGGCGCGAGGCGATCACCAAGACGCGCTCGACGACATCATCACCGAATGGGCTCGCGCGAAGACAATGGCGGAAATCGACGCGCTCATGGAGCAGTACGGCGTGCCTTGCGGGCGCATCTATCGCGCCCCGGACATGCTCTCCGATCCCCATTTTCAGGCCCGCGCCGCCATTGTCGAGGTCGATCATCCTCAGCTGGGGCGGCTAAAAATGCAGGATGCGTTCCCGCGCTTCTCAAAAACACAAAGCCAGGTGCGATGGCCGGGGCCTGCGCTTGGCGCGCATACGGGCGATGTCTTGTCTGGCGAACTTGGCATATCGAATGACGCGATCGAGGCCCTGAGGCGGAAGAAGATCGTCTGACGTCAATTGTATTGTGACATTTGCTGTGTCATTAGTTTTCCTCTTCGAAGGACGAGGGCCCGCTTATGACTGCACTACGTTGGATCTTATTAGCGCTCGCTGCGCTCGCCGTCGCCGCAACGGTGGCGTTCTCGATCTTCAAGAGACCCATCGCCGACGCGGCGTTCCGGCGCGCCATTGAAACCAATATGCTGGCCAATACTTCGTCCAACCTAGAGGACGGAATTCACGTTTTTCTTTGCGGGACGGGCTCGCCATTGCCCGATCCGCTACGAGGCGGGCCTTGCCTGGCCGTACTCGCAGGCGACCACCGGCTCATCTTTGACGCGGGCTCAGGCAGCGCGCGAACATTGGCTCAGATGCGCTTCCCCATGGGCGAGATCGACAGGATCTACCTCACCCATCTCCATTCCGATCATATAGACGGGCTCGGCGAAGTCTTGCTCCAATCCTGGATCAACGGGGTGAGAACGCGCCCCACGCCCGTCGCCGGACCTGAAGGGATCGTCGACGTTGTGGAAGGATTCAACCGCGCCTATCGCCCCGATAGCGGCTTCCGCACTGCCCATCATGGCGAGGCGATCGCGCCGCCTTCGGGCTCTGGCGGCGTCGCTGAACGCCTCGAAACGCCGGAGACGTCCGACATCGTGTTCGACCGCGACGGCCTCACCGTTCGGGCGATCCAAGTCAACCATGATCCGGTCGAGCCGGCCTTGGGCTTCCGGATCGACTACGCCGGGCGGTCGGTTGCAATCAGCGGCGATACGACCTTCGATGAAAACTTTGTGGCGGCGGCGATGGGCGCGGACCTTGTGGTTCACGAAGCGCTTCAGCCCGACATGGTGCTGGTCATGAAGGACGCCGCCGAGAATGCCGGGCGCGACAACATCGCCACGATCCTTGGCGATATCCTCGATTATCACGCCTCTCCAGAAGACGCCGCCCGCGCGGCCGAAAAGGCCGGCGCCGACATGCTGGTTTTGACGCACATCGTACCCCCATTGCCCACGCGCCTGCTGCATGACGTCTTCTTGGGCGATGCACGCGACAACTTTGGAGGCGATCTGATTATCGGAGAGGACGGATTGCTCGTCAGCCTGCCTGCCGGGTCAGAAGAAATCAACGTGAAGTCTTTACTTTAATAGCTAACGTAGAATGCTGTATAAATCGCAGCGCTCGACAATGTGAATGAAGGTGAGTTGGCGCGCACCTACTTCATTGTCAGCAAGTCTGCTTAAGTCGCTTTACATGCGGCGCTGCATTGAACGAGGCCGCTCTTGAGATCGAATACGCTCACCAAACTCCATCCATCCGCAGACGAGTTGGAAGACGACGTCGTCGCGGACGGACGCCGCCAGCGAAGCGAGCGGAGCCGAAACCAGATCGTCCAGGCCATGTTCGATCTGGTGCGCGCCGGCGATATGCATCCCAGCGCGGCCCGTGTCGCAGACGCCGCAGGTGTGAGCCTTAGGACGGTGTTTCGCCATTTCGAGGAGATGGACAGTCTCTACCGGGAGATGACGGCCGAGCTCGAAGCCGAGATTCGGCCACTCTTGGAACAGCCCTTCGCAGCCGACACTTGGCGCGGCCGCCTGTTCGAGCTGATCGCCCAGCGCGCCGAGATCTATGAACGCGTTATGCCCTTAAAGGTCGCCGCCAGCCTGCGCCGGTTTCAATCCGACTATCTGCGGGCCGATTATGATCGGTTCCTGGAGATGGAGCGGTCGGGCCTGCGCGAGGTGTTGCCCGATTCGATTGAGGCCGACGCGACGCTGTTCGCAGCGCTCGAAATGGCCACCGGATTTCAAACGTGGCGGCGCATGCGCCAAGACCAGCATCTGACCGCAGGGTGCGCCCATGATGCGGTGCGGTTGGTTGTGGAGCGACTGATCGCTGGGCTTTAGCGCCGCCGAAGCGCTAACGCGAGAAATAGAGCGATCACCGGTAAAATGGCGAGCGTAGCGTAGGCTTCAGGGGGATGATGTCCTTCGGCGCCTGGCTTCATCACCCACATATTCAGGGCGTGGATCGCGCCTTCGAACAGGACCAGCGCCAGCACGAGCGGAACCAGACTTCGATAGCGCACCGCCACGGCGAGCATAATGGCGCCCCACACAATCTGGGTGGCGCCCGCCCAGGCGAAAAGGGAAACAATCGTGTCTCCGCGCTGGGTTAGGTCAAGTCCAGCGATTGTCCCGGCGCCACCGTCTGGCGCGAAGGTGTGAATTGCGCCGGGAATGAGCTTCGCCAGGGACAACACGGCGAGGAAGAAGGCAGAGGCGCGTGCGCCGCGGTAGGCTTGATGCGCCGATTCCGGAAACAATCGCCCGGCTTCAATTTGGCCAGTAGGCATACTCATCTCCGGCGTCAAACGAATCGGCAAGCGTCTTATCGATCGCGATTGGGCTTTCGATGGTGTGGGCGTAAAGCGGTGGCCGAGCGTCGGCGTAGTGCGCGTCGAGCAGAGCTTGGAGATCCGCCACCTTGTCGGGACGGGCGTCGGCGAGGTTGGTTTGTTCGGTCGGATCGGCTGCGAGGTCGAACAGCCAAGTTTGCTCTTGGCGGCCGTTTACCTGCAGTTTCCAATCGCCCTGGCGCACGACGCGGTAATAACCGCTAGACCAGAAGATCGCATCGTCTGGCCGCTCCACGCCCCCTTGCCCAGTTGCAGCGGGAAGCATGCTACGCCCATCTATCGCAACACCCTCGGGTAGCGAGGCGCCCGCCGCCGCCGCCAGTGTCGGCATGACGTCCACATGGGCCACCGGATCATCTATGCGCGTTCCGGGCGCAATTCGCCCAGGCCAGGCGACAAACATTGGCACGCGAATACCGCCCTCGAACAGCGTGATTTTCCAGCCGCGATAGGGCGCGTTGACCTCCGGCAGGCCGATATAACCGGCCCCGCCATTGTCGCTCGAGAACACGATGATTGTATTTTCAGCCAGGCCTTCGGCTTCAAGTTTATCCATGATCCGGCCAACGCTGCGATCGAGGGCGCGCACCATCGCCGCATAGACGCGCAGGCGGTGCGGTTCGATGTCGCCCACCGCGTCATAATCCGCCTTTGTGGCCTGCAACGGCGTGTGCACGCCCCAATGGGCGAGATAGAGAAAAAACGGACGATTCTTGTTCGCCTCGATCACCTTCAAGGATTCGTCGGTCCAATAATCAGTCAGATATCCATCAGGTTCGAACCAATCTGCCTGGGGGGGCGCCGGCGGTGCGTCCGCCGTTTCGAATTGGGCTGCGAACTGCATGCGCGCCCATAGGAATTTGTCGATCGGGTCGAAGTCGAGTTTGGCGTCCACGCCCTCGCCTTCCGGCAGGAAAAGGCCGCTCGCCATTAGAAGACTCTCGTCGAAACCCTGCGCCACGGGACGAAACGGCGTCGCTCTGCCGAGGTGCCACTTCCCGATATGGGCCGTGTGATAGCCGGCGTCCTGAAGGACCTCGGCGACCGTCACCTCCTCTCCCGGCAGACCTTTCTGGTCATAGGACAGGCCGGATTCATCGGCCGTGCGATTCCAATCGACGGGCGGCAGCGCTCCCCTCACGCGCGAATCATTGGCGAACATGGACACGATGCGTCCCATGCCGTCCGGCGTTGGGGTGAATTCGAAGCCTGTCCGCGTCGGATAGCGCCCCGTCATCAACATGGCGCGCGAGGGCGCGCAGGTTCCGGTGCCCGAATAGGCTTGGTTGAAGATAGCCCCGCTGGCCGCGAGGCGGTCGATGTTCGGCGTCGGAACACGTCCGCCGGCGACGCCGCCGCCAAAGGTCGAAATGTCGTTGATGCCGAGGTCGTCGGCGAGGATGAAAACAATGTTCGGCGGGCGCTCAGCAAGCGACGCCTCCGCAGCGTCAGGTCCTTGGGCCCAATCTATCGATCGATTGGGAGCCACCTCTGCCTTATCGGAATTGGTGACAGCATAGAGGATAATCGCCTTCCGATTAAGATAGGCTCCACCCGCAGCGATGATGATCAGGATCAACAACCCGATCAGTATCCGTCTCATTCCGCCGCTCCGCTCGCCAGTATTTTGTCACAATGACTGCCAAATGCTGACGACGTCAAGTGGCGGCGCGCCGCCAGAGTCGGTCGAGGGGGCGCGTCCCTTCAACTTTGGGCGCCGCCGTCAACTCTCGCCCACCATTTGGATCTGCCAGGATGCTGGCGGCAGCGCCCAAGCGCGTCGATACGTTTCCCCGATCCACCTCCGCAAGCGCTTGGTACCCGTGCTTCAACGCATCCAGGCAGGCCGCGCGATAGGGCGAAACAGGCACACGCCACGTCACGCCGCCAACGTCGTATGACACTTGGCGATCGCCCCGTTGAGCGGCCGCGGCGTTGGCCTGCAGGTAAGGCAGATAGCCCCGACCCGCCATGTCGATGAGCGGCGCAAGATCCTCTGGCGCGGATCCGAGCGGCTCCGCGCTCCGGATATCTGCGGGTCGCGCAGCCCAGAGTCTTGCCACCCATGCAAGCGTGTTCGGGCCCCGCTCCCGCAGGATTGCGGATGGGGTGGGATCGTATGAGAAATGACGAAAAAACGGGCCAAAGAGCCCGAAATCCGCCTCGCAAGGACGCTCGCCAAAGAGGTAGGGGCGTGTTGCAAAAATCTGCTCCACCGCATTGATCGTGTCGAAGTAGAGCGCTTCGATCTGAGCCTTTGTCGCCGGCGTTACGCCATCCTGCCTAAGATAGACCCGACGCTGGCGCGCCAGGATAAACCGCCGCTTCACGGCGAACGGCAAACGCATGTCCCGCAACATGGTTCGAGCAATCTGGGCGCTCATCAGGTGCATGTCTTCGGCGAACGCCCACCGATAGTACAGCGCCGGGCGCCACAGCCATTCGTCAAAAAAATCCTCCAGAAGGAGGCTCAAAAATCGCGCCGCCGGGTCGGTCGAATGCAGCGATGGCCCTTCGAAAGCGTCTTCGAACTCAGCGATGATCGGCGTCGTGTCCGTACGCCAAGACCCGTCCGGATATTCAACTTGCGGCATCTGCGCAACGCCCGTCGCCTCGGCGCAACGGCGGAAATCGGCGGTGTCCATCTCAATGAAATCGAATGGCACGCCCTTCGCGCCGAAGTACGCTTCGAGTTTGCCTGTGAAATAGGAAAGCTTCAGCCCATGCAGACGATACTTGGCGGCGCTCATCCCGCGAAGCGTCCAAACGTCCAACGCACCACGCGCCACACGCCCCAGAGAACAGCCAACAGGACGACAGCAAGGATCAGCAGGACCCACCAATAAAACTCAAGCTGCTTAGCGACCGCGTTTCGGGCGATTTGCTTTTGAGAATCATATCCAGCCGGCATCTCCAGCACGCCGACGCGGGCTGCATACGCGTCGTAATCGGCGCGCAGCGAGGCAAACAGCTCTGGCGCCTGCTGGGCCAAATCACGGGTCTCGCCCGGGTCGGCCGCAACGTTGAACATCCGCCAGACGCCGTCGCCGTACGGGGCCAGATTTCGCACGATCTTATGATCGCCTCGGAAGAGCGCGGAATTGCCGGACGTTTCGAAGCCAACTGGCTCGTCCGGTCCGTAGACGAAGTCCGCAGCGCCCGTGAGGAGCGAAACGAGACTCCGACCGGTCATCGGAACGGCGTCCTCTGGCGGGCCTGCGGCGTCAACGATGTCGAGTACGGTTGGCGCGACGTCGGTCACGAGGGTGAACGCATCAATCCGGGCGTCAGGTTGAACGCCAGGTCCAGCAACGATCAAAGGAACCCGAAGTCCGCCTTCTGACGCATAGAACTTGAAGAGGTCGCTGGGCGCTGCGGCGGCGTTCGCCCATTCGGGACCAATGAACCCGTAGCTCCCGCGTTCGCCAATTCCTTCCAGATCGACATGATATCCATTCAGACCCATCCAAAACGCAAGGCGTGGGTCATCGTCCGCCCGAGACGGCTCAGGGCCGTTGTCGGACGTGACGATGAACAGCGTATTGTCGTACGCGCCCTCAGCCCGCAGATGTGCGACCAGGCGTCCGATATGCTGATCCATCGCCTCCAACATGGCGGCGTTGACCTGCATCCTAGCGGCATAGAGCTTTTGCTCCGCTTCGCTCAGCGCGTCCCAGGACCGAAGCGCCTCCGGGACGGGATTGAACGCCCCGTCAGATGGGGCAAGGCCGAGACGTTTCGCGCGCTCCCACCGGGCCTCCCGCAGCGCATGCCAGCCTGAATCGTAGACGCCGTCATAGCTAGCGACGAGGTCCGCCGGCGCTTGGACCGGGATGTGGATGGCCTGGAACGCCAGATAGGCGAGAAACGGCTGAGTCTCTTCGCCCTCTTCCAGATACTCGATCATCTTGTCGACGAGGAATTCCGAGGAATAGAAATCGTCGGGAAGAGCCGCTGCATTTCCATCCTCGTACCAGGGCGCCTCCCGGTAGAAAGGAAGGTACGATTTGTCCTCCCAATTGTCGGCGCCGGAGGCGTCCAGGGCGAAGGATCGGTCGAAGCCATGGTCGGAGGGCAAGTCCCCCGCTCCGCTGCCTAGATGCCATTTTCCGGTCATCAGCGTGCGATAGCCTAGAGGCTTCAGTCGGTCTGCAAGCGTTAGCACGCCCGGCTCCAACCGCATGGAGTATCCAGGCTGGCCGACATGCTCCTTCGGAAGGACTTCCGGGATCGTCGCGAGCCCGTTGAGGTGGTTGTCGACGCCAGTCAAAAGCATGGCCCGCGACGGTGCGCACAGGGGCGAGGAGCGATAATTTGTGAACAAAGCCCCTCGGCGCGCGAGCGCATCAATATTCGGCGTACGGGCCTCGCCGCCATAAGCCCCAAAATCCATGAGAGCGGCGTCGTCGACAAGGATCAAAACGATGTTCGGCCGGCCCCGGTCTTCGCCTCCGACGAGGGGCTGTCCCACGACCGGTGACGCAGCGCCAACTCCCATAACAATCAAAATCGCCAAGCGGATGAACGGATTACAGCGCCACACGTCGAACCTCCCGGTTTGGATAGGCGACGATCACTATGGGCAGCTACAATGTCAATTCGACCAGGAGACGTTCTAAGTCGCCGTCACCGCCTCGAGGAGCGCCTCGATCTTTAGCGGCTTTTCTAGGACGGCGCGGTAGCCCGTATTCAGCGCCTCTGTCGCCAACCCGGCCTTCACGCAGCCGGTGATTAGGAAGGCCGGCGCCGTGACGCCCCGACCCCTCAGTTTTCCCAGCAGGGCGAGGCCGTCAATTACCGGCAAATCATAGTCGATAAACAAACACCTCATCCAGCTCGGCAAACGCGCAGACAGAGCCTCCTGGCCATCATTGAAGCTTGCCACATCAAAGCCTTTCGCGCGCAAAAGCATGGCGAGCGAGGACCGAACGGCTTCGCTGTCATCGACAATGATGACGAGCGGAGCATCGAGTTCGTCGTCAGCGTGCACCTTCGCCTCCTAGGGGCGCGTCCCCGCCGATCAATCACCGGCGGCGTGACAAGGTGACGGGAATGAACCGGTCAGTCTGTAAGTAGACGTCCTAGGGTCAGGCCTTAAACGCCCAAGCCGGCGGCGAAGGCCATGCGCAGGACATCAGAGATATTGGCGGCTGAGAGCTTATCCATCAGGTTCGCCCGATGCACTTCGACCGTTCGCGGAGAAATGTCGAGATTGCGGGCGATGACCTTGTTCGGCTGCCCCAGGACGAGACCGTTTAGCACGTCGCGCTCCCGAGGCGTCAGTTTCGCAATCCGTTCCCGGGCGTCCGCAGCGAGGGTCTCTCGAGGGCGTTGCGCCTGCATGCGTTCAAACGCGGCGTTAAGCGCGGACAATAAGACCGCCTTCTCAAATGGCTTCTCGATGAAATCAACGGCGCCTGCTTTCATCGCCTGGACCGCCACCGAGACGTCGCCGTGTCCAGTTAGGACGATGACCGGCATGGCGATCGATCTTTCATTCAACTCGGCCTGGACCGCCAAGCCGTCTTTTTCCGGCATCTGCACATCCAGTAGAATGCAGCCGCGGGAAACATCTCCGACTTTTGCGACGAACTCGACGCCCGATGCATAGGTTTTCACATCGTATCCCGCATTTCGCAGCATAAAGCTGGCGGAATGCCGGATCGCATCGTCGTCGTCGACCAAATGAACAAGGGGGCGATCGGTCATGCGTTTTCGGGTCCGATGGTGTTGGAGGCGTCGGCGGACCTTATCGTAAACTCGACACACGCGCCGCCCCCAGCTGGAGCGCTTGCGGTGATCTGTCCGCCATGGGCCTCGATGATGGTCCGGCAAATGGACAGGCCGAGTCCCATACCGGTCGCTTTCGACGACGTGAATGGACGAAACAAGTTGCTGAGTTGATCGGGGTCGATACCCGGTCCGTTATCGCGAACAGCAACGACGACCATGTCGGCGTCTGCGCGCGCCGCCTCAATCGTTAGCGTCGCATCCGAAGCGCCCCGCATCGCCTCCAAGGCGTTGCGCGACAGATTCACCAACACTTGCTGAATCTGAATGGGATCGACGTCCACAAGGTCTGCATCCGGGGCGACGGTATAGGATATTCGCGCGCCGCTATCTGTCTGCTTGAGCTGGAGAAAAGACATCGTGTCGCCTATGAGCGCCGTTAGACTTTGTGGGCGTGTCTCGATTTCCCCGCGCGAGACGTAGTCTCTTAGTTTCCTAATGATTTCGCCAGCTCGGACCGATTGTTCCGCAGCGCGGGCAAGGGCCTCGCGGACGATTTCGATCGCATCAGGCGCATCCGAATCCAGCAAGTCGCGCCCGGCTTCGAGATAGTTCGCCACCGCCGTCAGGGGCTGGTTTAATTCATGCGCCATCGCCGAGGCCATCGTGCCGACGGCGCTCAGCCGCGTGAAATTCGCCAGTTCGGCCTGCATTTGCTGCATGCGGAGCTGATTTCGCTGTATCTCGGTCAAGTCGCGCATGAACCCCGTGAAGAGACGCCCCGATTCCGTGCGCGCTTCGCCGATCTTCAGGTCGATCGGAATCTCTCGCCCATCACTCCTCCGCGCTTGCACGACCCGGCCAATGCCTATGATCCGGCGTTCCCCAGTCGTCATGTAATGCGCCAAATAGCCGTCGTGGTGAGAGGAATCGCGATCCGTCATCAACATGTTGACGTTACGTCCCACGACCTCGTCAGCGCGATAGCCGAATAGAACTTCCGCCGCCGCGCTGAAGGCCTGAACGATCCCCGCCTCATCGATAACGACCATGGCGTCCGGCACCGAGGCCAGGATGGAGGCCAGGATGGAGGCCAGGTGCTGCTCCATCGTCCGCAAAGCGTTGGCTGCGCCCGTCGCATCGTTGGTTTCGTCTGGCTTGCTCGGATCCGTCACGCCGCCGGCCTACTACACTCCCGTCGGCGACTCGCCGATCGACAAGGCAAGCTAAGCGGCTGTGGTCGCCGCGGGCAAGCGGGTGCTCCGCTTTAGAGGTCGCGGCGAGACAATTTGGGCGCTGAGCGATGAAGCAACGCACCGGCGATCACCAGAACGCCGCCAAGCGCCGCGGCGTAACAACCCCAGCAATGGACGAAGATTGGATCGAGCCCGCCAAACGACAGGGCGCCGGCGTCGCCTGTGAGACAACCATAGGCCGCAAACGGTCCCTTCGGATCCTGATACGTTAGAATTCTCAAGGCCCCGACGAAGGCCAGCGCGAAGCCCAGCGCAATAATCGCCGTTCTCTTCATGACGGTGGATCCTCCCAAGCGACCACGACGATATCCACCGAATGCGACCAGATCGCCCATAGGTACATTCCCGTATTCGTCCGCCACACGGTCCCGCTTATCAAACTCCGTATTGGGAAGACGGGGATCTTAGTGTGGCTACGCAAACCCTTGGACGACGAGGCGTCGATGCAAGCGTTGCAAGCGTTTCAGTTCTGCTTGCAATCGTCTTTTGCGCGTCGCTCTTAATTGCTGCGAATGCGGCGGATCGAGTTATGGAAGCCCATGCTTGGATCTTTCTCGCGGCCTCGGCGGCGGGATTGATCGGGATTGGACTTTGGTCCGGCGGACTTTCGGGCCGTGAGCCGTTCGACGAACGTGAGTATGAAACAACGCTCGTCAAATGGGGCGTCGGCGCGTCGATGTTCTGGGGCCTCGCGGGCCTGCTTGTCGGCGTCTTGATCGCGCTACAGCTCACTTGGCCGAGCCTGTTCTACTTCCCCGACCTTGGCTGGACGAATTTCGGCCGGCTCCGCCCGCTTCACACCTCAGCTGTGATCTTCGCATTCGGCGGCAATGTGCTGCTGGCGACAAGCTTCTACGTCGTCCAGCGCACGTCGCGGGCGCGCATCGGCGGCGGTCTTTGGCCCTGGTTCGTGTTCTGGGGCTACCAACTTTTCATCGTGGTCGCCGCAACCGGCTACCTCATGGGCGCGACCCAGTCCAAGGAATACGCGGAACCTGAATGGTATGCCGACCTTTGGCTGACAATCGTATGGGTGGCCTATCTGCTCGTCTTTCTCGGCACTCTGTGGAAGCGGCGCGAGCCCCACATCTATGTGGCGAATTGGTTCTTCCTGAGCTTCATCGTCACCATCGCCATGCTGCACATCGTCAACAATCTGGCGATCCCGGTCAGCCTCACCGGCTCTATGAGCTACCAGCTCTTCGCCGGCGTGCAGGACGCGATGAC
>CAZQZC010000038.1:0-19819 GCA_964597685.1 uncultured Hyphomonadaceae bacterium
CAGCGTCAGGTCGGACCCGCGTCCCGAATTGTATCCCCGGATCAAACCGATCGGGAAGGAAAGCAGGCCTACGGGCAGGGCGAGAAGCAGGCCTTTCGTGACGCTCCATTTGTCGGCGTCGGTCAAACGCCAAAGATTGGGCTTGTCTTTTTCGATGTCTGTTGTGGCGCTCATGTCGTCAATCTCCCTCTTGGTCATCAAAAATCTCCTCGATGGGTTTTTCGAACAGGCGGGCGATGGCGAAGGCGAGCGGCAGGGACGGATCGTACTTGCCCGTCTCGATCGAATTCACCGACTGCCGAGACACGCCCAGCTTTTCGGCGAGCGCCGCCTGGCTCCACCCCCGTTCGGCCCGCAGCAGCTTGATATCGTTCTTCATATCGGCGGTGACGACCATGGCGTCACGCTGACAGCCGAGCCCGGATACGGGCGCGGGCCAAGAAGTAAGACACCAAGAAAGCGACAAATACGAAGAAGAACCAGGTCTCCTGAACAAGCGGCCGGTAGGCTTGGAACCATTCGCCGAAGCACCAATAAGCAAAGGCGGCGTAGACGACCGAGATCAGAGTCCAAGAATTGGCTTTCCGCTCGATTGCTCTCTCAACCTCGTCCAGCACGCCGGCGGCGCGGCCAAAAATCTTCAAGGCGCCGAAGATAAGCGCAACGTTCAAGGCGATGAACAACGCCAGACCGATCCCCCCGGACACGCCTAAATCCGAAGCGATATTGTCGGTGTCGGGATCAAGCGCATTGATCAAGCCGGCCGCCCCCAGCGGCGATATGGCCACGCCCAAAAGAAAAGATGGTAGAAACACCCGCTTATCGGCGGTGGTGAGCCGCCATAGGGCAGGTCGATCTTGGCTGTCTTCGTGAAGGTCTGACATAGATCGCTCCGTCAAGTTTCCTTGACCATATGACAAGCAGGCTTGTCTTGTCAAGCACCCTTGTCTATTGCGCCTCAGGCCGCCTCGAAATGCTTCGACAATTTAAGGCCTTGGCCCTGATAATGGCTGTCGAGGCCGCCATAGGCCGCGGCCGGTTTGGCGGCCATCGGCTCGTAAATCAGCTTCGCCACGGGTTGGCCGTGCTCCAGAATGAAGGGCACGTCGCGGGAACGGACCTCCAGAACGGCGCGGCTGCCAGACTTGTTCGACCCGAAGCCTGGATCGAAAAAGCCGGCGTAATGAGCGCGAAACTCGCCGAGCTCTGGCGCAATGGGGGCCATTTCGGCGGCCTGGCCGGCGGCGACCTTCACCCGCTCGCGCGATGCGAGGATATAGAACTCGTCCGGGTTCAGAACGATTCGGCCCTGTCGCGGATAGACGGGCTCCCAATAATCGGCGACCGCGTGCCGGCCGACGGCGCGGAGGTCGATCACCGGCCCATGGCGTTTGGCGCGCCAGCCAACGGGCGCGCCGTCGGTTGGCTCCAGATCGATAGAAACCGTCTTCTCCTGCACTGTCTGCGGCTTACCGCGCCGGAACCGGATTTGCGCCAGCGTGTCGCCCCGACGGGCGAGGATGGAGAACGTGCGCGGCGATATCTCCAAGTAAAGCGGTCCAGAATACCCTGTGGGAATATCGTCGAACGCCCTGCCGCGATTGGCCACGAGCCGCGTGAAAACATCGATCCGTCCAGTGGAGCTTTTCGGATTGGCGCGCGCGGAGACGCCAGGCGGGAGACGCAAACTCTCCTGCAACGGCACCAGATAAACGCAGCCGGTCTCCAGCACGGCGCCCTCATGGCTGAGATCGACGCGATGCATCTGCAGGCCAGGCTCCTGGAGGACGTCGGCGACCGAGCGGGCCTTGCCCGGTAGAAAGCTCGCACGCACACGATACGCGTCTTCCGCCAGCCTCAGGTCCAGGCTGGCGGGCTGCACCTGGCCGTCTGCAAGATCGTCCCCGGCCCGTATCGAGGCGTTCGCAAACAGCGTCTTAATATCCACATCCGGCAGAACGCCCGGCGCATCGCCCATGACTTGACCCTTCTCTCCACCAAAGCCTTAAGTCGCCGCGAAACGACTGGAAAGGAGCCAGAATGGCGGATTCGGCCGGCGGCGGTGGAAAATCCACATGGAAACCCGCAACAAAATTGGTGCGCGGCGGAACCGTTCGCTCTCAACATGGCGAAACGTCGGAAGCTCTGTTCCTGACCTCTGGCTACGCTTACCCGAGCGCTGAAGCCGCCGCCGCGCGCATGGCCGGGGACGAGCCTGGCTTCGTCTATTCTCGCTATTCGAATCCGACCGTCCGCATGCTGCAGGAGCGTTTGGCGCTTCTGGAGGGTGCGGAGGATTGCCGTGTCACCGCCTCCGGCATGTCGGCGATCGCGGCGTCCGTCACAGCGCCGTGCCAGGCAGGCGACCGCGTGGTCGCCGCGCGGGCCCTGTTCGGGTCTTGCCGATGGATCGTCGGAACGCTCCTGCCGCGCTACGGCATAGAGACGGAGTTCGTCGACGGCGCGGACCTTGACGCCTGGGCCGAAGCGCTGAGCCGCCCGACGAAACTTGTCCTCATCGAAAGCCCCTCCAACCCGCTGCTCGACGCCGTCGATATCGCCGCCGTCGCCGAGCTGTGCCGCAAGGCGGGCGCGAAACTGGTGGTCGATAATGTCTTCGCCACGCCAATCCTGCAGAAGCCGCTGCAGCTTGGCGCAGACATCGCCACCTATTCCGCGACCAAGCACATGGACGGCCAGGGCCGGGTGCTCGCCGGCGCAATCCTGGGCGACGCCGCGTATCTTGACGAACATTACGAGCATTATCTGCGCCATACGGGGCCTGCGCCGTCTCCCTTCAACGCCTGGGTCGTGCTTAAAGGCTTGGAGACAATGGACCTGCGCGTGCGCAAGGCGTCGGAGACCGCGGCCCGCCTCGCCGACGCGATTGCGGCGCACCCCAACGTCGTGCAAGTGCGCTATCCAGGCCGGACAGACCATCCGCACCATGCCGTTCACGCCAAGCAAATGGAGGGCGGCGGGACGCTGATCGCCTTCTCCATTCGGGGCGGACGCACGGAGGCGTTCCGGGCGCTGAACGCCCTCTCCATCGTCGATATCTCGAACAATCTCGGCGACACGAAATCACTGGCCTGCCACCCGGCCAGCACCACCCATCGCGCCCTATCGGAGGCGGAGCGGGCGTCGATGGGACTGGACGAGTCCTGGCTGCGGCTTTCGGTTGGGTTGGAGGATCCCGCCGACCTCGAAGACGATCTCCGCGCCGCCCTTAACGCGATTTGAAACCTGCGCGCTTAAGCTTTCACCATGGCCGAACCACTTGCCAACGACAAACACGTTTATAAGCGCGAAACCCACGGCGTCGCCGTGCGCGTTCGTCCGCGTTTCTTGGAAGCGGAGTCTGATCCACGCACCAACGAATATGTTTGGGCCTACGACGTCGAGATCGAAAATCGCTCCGACCAGGCGGTGCGGCTGACCACGCGACACTGGCACATCGTCGACGCCGCAGGGCGTCGCCAAACGATCGATGGCGAAGGCGTCGTCGGGCAGCAGCCACGCCTCGAGCCGGGCGAGGCCTTTCGCTACACGTCGGGGGCGCCGCTGGCTGCGCCATCGGGCGTCATGGGCGGGTCCTATGACTTCGAAACGGATCTTGGCCAACAACTGAAAGTTGGCATTCCGACGTTCTCGCTCGACTCGCCCTACGATACGTCGAAGCCGAGCTAGAGCCCGCGGCGCGCCATGCAATTCCGCCCCGTCTTTCTCGCCACCGGCGTCATGACGGCCCTGCTCGGCGCGGCGATGATTCCGTGCGCCCTAATCGACATCGCCGACGGGACGGACAATTGGCCGATCTTCGCCCAATCGGCCTTCTTCTCCATCCTGCTTGGGCTGACGCTCGCCGTCCTGTCGCGCGGCGGTGAGCGTGAAACCGGCCAGCGCGAAGCGTTCTTCCTCACCGTCCTCGTCTGGGTTGCGCTGCCGGCTGTGGCGGCCGTACCCTTCATCGCCGGCGGGGCGACGTTCACAGACGCCATATTCGAAAGCGTCTCCGGCCTCACCACAACAGGGGCGACCGTGTTCACCGGCCTAGCGCCTGAGCCCGGACAACGCGGAACGCTGCTCTGGCGGGCGATCCTGCAATGGATCGGCGGGATCGGCATTATCGTCACGGCGATCGCGATCCTGCCTGGCCTGCGGGTCGGCGGGATGCAGCTGTTCCAAATCGAAAGCTCGGACCAATCTGGCAAATTCTTGCCGCGAGTGACGGAGATCGCGGCGCAGACGGGTCTTGTCTACCTCGTCCTCTCGGTCGCCTGCGCGTTGCTTTACTCGGCGAGCGACATGGATCCATTCGACGCCATCGCCCATGCGATGACCACAGTCTCGGCGGGGGGATACGCGACGCGGGACTCCTCGTTCGCTGACTTTTCGGCGGGCGCGCAATCGGTCGCGATCGTCTTCATGATCCTCGCCTCGCTGCCCTTCGCCGCTTTCGTCCTGATGGTCCGCGGCCAAGCGCTCGCCCTCGTGCGCGATCCGCAGCCACGACTTTTGATCGGGCTGGTCTCTGCGGCCTGCCTTATTCTCTTGATCTATAATGGTTTGGGATCCGGCGGCGCGGTCTTTGACGACGCGTGGCATGCGGTCCGCGGCACGCTGTTCAATGTCGTCTCAATTATAACAGGCACTGGCTATGCGAGTGAAAACTACGCCGCCTGGGGCCCCGGGGCTGCGGCCTTGTTCCTGATACTCATGTTTCTTGGCGGATGCGCCGGATCGGCCGCTTGCGGGATCAAGATGTTTCGTTTGGAGATTTCATTTCGCGCCGCCGTCGCCCATGCGCAACGCATGACAAGCCCTAGCCGTCTGGCCCCTGTGCGCTACCGCGGCAAGGTCGTCGATGAGGACACATTGCAATCTGTGATGGTCTTTGTCTTCCTTTACCTCACGACGTTTCTCGTAACCGCCGCGCTTCTGAGTTTGACGGGTGCAGACACCGCGACGGCCATTTCAGGCGCGGCGGCCAGCGTGTCCAATGTCGGCCCGGGCCTCGGCTCCGTCATCGGCCCGGTCGGAACCTATCAAGCGCTGGAGCCCGCCGCAAAATGGATCTGCGCCATCGCCATGCTGCTCGGACGCTTGGAATTCGTCGCCGTCTTCGTCGTCCTGGCGCCCCGCTTTTGGCGCGGCTGATCGACACCCTGAATCAGGGCGCCAGTGGGACTCGAACGGCCCCCATAATTGCTGTGTTTGGAGTCCCGATGCCCCGCCTTTGAGTCCCGGTCCGACCGGCGGGCGCCCTTAATTCGTCGGCTCAGTCACGTCTTCGATGGGAATGCGGTACTTTCGACCACAGAATTGGCAATCTGCGACGAGGGCGCCGTCCGGCTCCATCATATCCCGCAACGCCTCATCCGGCATACTGGCTAACATGGTCCGAAGCCGCGGCTCGTTGCAGGTGCAGGAGTCGCGAACCTCGGAGGCCGGTTCCATACGGACGCCTTCCTCGTGAAACAGACGGTAGAGAAGACGGTCGGCCGGCAGGTCCGGATCGGCGAGTTCGCTGTCGGTTAGGGTGGCGAAGAGCGTTTGAGCGGTTTCCCACGCGGCGTCCGTCTCACCGCGAAGCTCGTCGGCGGCGACGCGTTGGATCAGCATCCCGCCAGCCCGCCAGGATGGCGCCGTTCCAGGCGTGGCGAGCTCGCCAACGGCGAGTGCGAGCCGCGACGGCACCTGTTCGGACTGGGCGAAGTAATCCTCCGCACATTCAGACAGCGTCGCTTTCTCAAGCGGCACGACCCCTTGATAGGGCGGCGCATTGGGGTCGTCCTGGACGATCATCAGCGCCAGCGCGCCGGTTCCGAACAATTGCGGCATGTGCGGGCGAGCGCCCCGATTGATCCGGTCCAGGCGCGCCCAGCGCTCGCGATCGAACTTGGCGTAGCCCCGCACACCGCCGTCGGTTCGGTATTCGCCGACGAGCATGGACACTGGCCCATCCCCTTCGGCCTGGACGATCAGCCGGCCGTCGAATTTGAGCGACGAACCGACCAGAACAGCGAGCGCGACCGCTTCTCCCAGAACCCGCGCAAGGCTGTCCGGGTAATCGTGTCGCTTGAGGATCGGGTCGAGGCTAAGCGCACCGAGCCGGGCGATGCGGCCGCGCACCGGTTGGCCGTCGATCTGAAAATTGGCGACGAGGTCGTCGCTCACGTCGCGAACCGGCTGCATGATGACGCTCCTCGTCTCAAGCGGGCTGATTTGGACGTTTACCTGCGGCGGTGCAAGCCCGTTACTCGCGGTCGAGTCTGTCGCCAGGCTTGCAGTCGAGCACTTCGCAAATCTTGTCGAGCGTTTCGAACCGCACGCCTTTCAAGACCCAGCGGTCGCTTGGAGCGCACCGGACGCACGGAAAACGGCTTGCCTTGCTCCAGCGCGGCGACCACGCGATTCATGCCAAACGCCATGAACAAAGGCGACGGGCAAACGGAGATCTGCGCGCCCGACACTCCAGGCTAATCAGCCCTCAAGGCACCATTTCAGGATCGCCTTCTGGGCGTGCAGCCTGTTCTCGGCCTCATCAAAGACCCGCGATTGGGGGCCGTCGATGACCTCGGCGTCGACCTCCTCGCCCCGGTGGGCCGGCAGACAGTGAAGGAACATGGCGGACCCGTTCGCCAGCTCCATCAGCTCCGGCGTGACGGCGAACGGGTCGAGCTCGGCCAGGCGGTCGTCGGCGTCGTCGTCGCCCATTGAAACGAATGTATCCGCAATCACCACGTCGGCGCCGGCGACGGCTTCTTCCGCGGTGTCGTAAAGGTCGATCCGCCCCTGCAATTGGCGCGCAATCTCGACGTCGTCCTCATCCGGCGCGTAACGCTCGGGCGATCCGACGGCGAGGGAGAAGCCAAATTTCGGCGCGGCGTGCATGAAGCTCGCGCACACATTGTTTCCGTCGCCCACCCAGGCGAGCCGCGCGCCGTTCAGGTTCAAGCCATGCTCCTCCAAAGTCTGAAGGTCGGCCAGGATCTGACACGGGTGGGAGCGGTCCGTCAGCCCGTTGATCACCGGCACGGTCGCGGCGTCGGCCAACGTCTCCACGTCGGCGTGATCGTTGGCGCGGATCATGATCGCGTCGACATATCGCGAAAGCACCCGTGCCGTGTCCTCAACCGTTTCACCGCGGCCAAGCTGCATGTCGCCGGCCGGCGCCGTTACGCTGTGCCCGCCCAATTGCCGCATCGCCATGTCGAAGCTGAACCGCGTTCGCGTCGAGCTTTTCTCGAAGATCATCGCCAAGGCGTAATTGGCGAGCGGCGCATCAGCGTCGATCCGGCCCTTCGGCCAGCCGGCGCGCGCGGCCTTCCGACGTTTCGCCTCGTCGAGGATAGCGCGCAGGTCAGACGCCTCAATGCGCCACAGGTCGATGAAATGGTTCATGCAGCATTCGCTTGCGCCATCTCGGCCAAGCCCTGATCGAGCACGCCGCAGGCTTCGCGCACGTCTTCGTCGGTGATGATCAGCGGCGGGGCCAAGCGCAGAACGTTTTCGCCGGCGACACCAGCCAACAGCTTGTTCGCGCGCGCAAAAGTTTGCAGCGGCTTCGGCGCGGTCTTGAGCCCCAGCCCCGTCAAAAGGCCCTTGCCGCGCACGCCCTCGACCAGATCAGGATAAGTGTCGGCGAGGCCCTTCAAGCTCTGGGTCAACGTCCCGGAGACGCGGCGCACCTGCTCCAGAAAGCCCTCATCGGAGATGATGTCCCAGACCACGTTGCCCACGGCCATGGCCAGCGGGTTGCCGCCATAGGTCGAGCCGTGGCTGCCCGGCTGCATGGGCTGGCCCACAGCCTCTGTCATCAAGCACGCGCCGAACGGGAAGCCCGCGCCGACGCCCTTCGCAACGCACATAATGTCCGGCTGGGCGTCCTCGGCCCAGTCATGGGCGAAGAGCCGACCCGTGCGGCCCATGCCGCATTGAACTTCGTCATAGATCAGAAGGGCCCCGCGCTCGTCGCACAGCTTCCGCAGCCCCGTCAGGCATTGCTCCGGGATGGCGCGCACGCCGCCCTCGCCCTGCACCGGCTCGACAAAGACCGCGCACGTCTCCGCGTCCACCGCCGCATCGAGCGCGTCATGGTCGCCGAATTCGATCTGTTGGAAACCGGGGATCGACGGGCCGAAGCCCTCAAGGTACTTCGGATTGCCGCCGGCGTTGATCGCGCCCAGGGAGCGCCCGTGGAACGCGCCGGTGAACGTCACGAACTTGATCCGTTCCGGCGCGCCATTGGCCCAATGGTATTTCCGCGCCGATTTCAGGGCGCATTCGACCGCCTCGGTGCCCGAATTCGTAAAGAACACCCGGTCGGCGAATGTCCGCGTGCAGATCTTCTCCGCGAGCTGTTCGCCGGCGGGCACGCGAAACATGTTTGACGTATGCCAGAGCTTGTCGGCCTGATCCTTCAGGGCGGCGACGAGCGCGGGATGGCTGTGGCCGAGGGCGGTGACGGCGATGCCCGAGATGAAATCGAGATACGAGTCGCCAGACTCCGTGAACAGACGCGCCCCCTCTCCACGTACAAAAACCTCCTCCGGAGGCGCGTAGACGGGAAGGATGTGCTGGCGAGGGTCGCTCATGGCTTGGATCCGATTGGGCCGTTCAAAGACGCGCGCACGCTTCAGCAGGGGCTCGGCGAAGTCAACACCGGGTTCACGGGTTTACGGGCCGATTTCATGCAACCGATTGAATGCGCAATCGCCTGCTAAGCAGACGCTCGTAGAAGCGTCATCCGTGCAAAAATCGGCGCGGGCGCGCACGGAATAACCTTACCAAAGTCTAATACTCGTTTTTCGATTAGGGCTTGACGAAATTCGATAAGTGCATATTGTTTAGCAATAAGTCGCCCGGTGAGTTTCGGTGTTCCTCTACGCCCCCAAACCTCACCCCTGAGCCGCCGCGACCGCCGGGCGACACTATCTCCGAACAAACTCCGGGCGGCCCAATGGGCCGTCTTTTTCTTTCGCAAAGAAAAAAAGGACGCGATCTGTTGATCGCGCCCTTCTGAAATGCGGCGTTTCCTCCCCAGAAAACCTCGCAAAGCCATTCATCTGCGAGTTTCCGCATATGTCAACACTTAGCTCGTACCGCGCGATAGAAATTGTCATAAACCGGATTGTCGGATGTGAAGATGAAGTCGAGGGTCGACACCGCCACCGGCCCCAAACCTGAGGCGGCCAAGGCCTCTCCGACCCGCCCGACATCCCCCGCATCGCACAAAACTTGATTCGCAGCGCCATGCTGACGAAGCCCATTTGCGGACATCGCTTCGGCTGGAATGTCTTGGGCCGCACTGAGCAGCCGACATGCGCCAGCCTTTTCCTTCGCCTCGATCGCATCAAGCAACCCCCGCAAACTGGCGAGCGCACCGTCGGACCATTCGGCCTTCAGCGATCCTGTCAGCGCCGCCTGGCTTTGCAGGATAATGCCGTCGTTCAGGATCTTCAGGCCGTTCGCCCGAAGCGTGGCGCCCGTGCTTGTGATGTCCACGATCAGTTCAGCAGCGCCCGAGGCCGGCGCAGCCTCCGTCGCCCCCGCGCTTTCGACGATGCGATACTCGCCGACGGAACGCTCGGCGAAGAATGTCCGGGTCAGACGAAGGTACTTCGTTGCAACGCGCATCCGTCGGCCGTGACGCGCGCGGAACAGGGCGCCGGCCGCTTCAAGGTCCGCCATCGTCGACACGTCGAGCCAGGATTGCGGTACGGCGACGACGGCATCGGCGCCGCCGAAGCCCAACCGCTTGATCACAAGGGCGTCGCGGGACAGGTCCGCAGAGCCTTCATGGAGGAGATCCTCGCCCGTCACGCCGGCGTGGAGCGCGCCGCTGATCAGTCCGCCGGCGATTTCGCTTGCAGACAAGAGCAGGACGTCGACGTCCGGCAGCCCAGATAGGACCGCCTGGTACCCGCGATCGCCGCCGCGCTGACGCAACGCGAACCCGCAGGCGGACAAAAAGCTCTCGCATTGCTCCTTCAGGCGGCCCTTAGACGGAATGGCGAGGGTGAGGCGGCTCATGCAACATCTCCGCTCAAGCGGTCCGGACGAACGATCCCGCCCAGCGCGGTCGCTTGAATCTCGCCTTGGGACAACAATCCGAGCAGACTGTCGTACCGGCCGCCAGCGGCGAACGGACTGGTGTGGGGATCGCCAGGGCGGAACAATTCGAACAGGAACCCGTCATAATAATTGAAGCGTCGGCCGAACGGCGTCCCGAACGTCGCCGAAGCGAACGCGTCGCCCCCAATCTCGCCAATCAGCTCAGCCCTGCGCTGGAGACCGTCGAACACGGGATCGAGACCTGCAAGCCCGTGTGCGGCGGCGATCTTGGACAGCGCGTCGGCGGCGGCGGCGAGATCGCATTCAACGTCGAGAATCGCTTCCAGCGCTTGGCGGGCGGCCACGTCGATCCGGCGCAAGTCACCCTCGGTGGATTGGTCTAACAGGCGGGCGACAATCTCATCGACGCCGCGCGCGCCAACCGGCGTGATGCCGCCGATCCGGAGAACGTCGCGAACAACGGCTTCGGCCTCGTCCCAATCTGCGCCAGCGAGGCGAGCCGCCAATCCGTGCGCCGGCGCGGCCGTTTCCGCGCGCAGCCGCGCCTTCACGCCGCCTGCCTGGCGAAACGCCCGCTCCAAAGCCCGGGCGGCCCCGTCGGGCAGGTCCAACGCGCGGATGATGGCCGGGAAAACGGAGAGGTCCCCGAACCAGGCTTCCGCCTTAGGGGCGCCGGCGGCGCGAGCGGCCTCAAACACAATGGCGAACGCCTCCGCATCCGCCTCAGGTCCCGCAGGGCCGCCGAAACGTTCAAAACCCACCTGCGTGAACTCAAGCGGCTGACCCGCATCGGCCGGCAGGCGAAACGCCCGCGCTGCATAGCGCAATATCCGTTCGCCTGCGGCCGTGAGCCGGCGCGCGTCGAGCTCAGCGCGCGCGATCGCCAGCGTCAGGTCGGGCCGCAGCGCGACCTCTTCGCCGTCCTCGCCGGTGAAAACGCAAAGCCGCGCCCGGACCGTCTCGCCGGACAATTCCAGGGGGATCGACGCAGGCATCAAGATGGGCGGGTCGACCAACTCGCCGCCGAGTTTTGCGAAGACCGAGATTGCGGCGTCGCGCGCCGCCTCAGGACTCATCGCCAGCCTCCACGATGGCGCGCAGCCGTGCGGGCATGTCGGCGCGCGGGCATTCGAACTGCCCCGGCCGGGCCTCGCGCCATTCCTCGTTGCTGCCGATCGACGCTGCTTTCGCCGCGCCGACCTTGAGGTCTTTAATGGTAACGACGCCTTTGGCTTTTTCGTCTTCACCGACAATGACGACGGCCGGGGCGCCCCGCCGGTCGGCGTACTTCATCTGCGCCCGCATGCCAGATCCGCCGAGATAAGCCTCGGCGCGGAGCCCTGACCGGCGGAGCTCCGTCGCCAGCGACAGGGCGTCTGCGGGGGCCTCGCGGTCCAGATTCAGGACGACGACGGGTCCGGCGCGCTCTGCCTCGCCGGACAAGGCGAATGCGGCGGCCAGGCGGCTGACGCCGACGGAGAAGCCGGTGGCGGGGACACGTTCGCCCGTGAACCGCGCGACGAGATCGTCATACCGTCCGCCGCCGCCGACGGAGCCAATTCGAACAGGACACCCTGATTCATCGAGGGTTTCTCGGAGAAGTTCGGCCTCGAAAACGGGGCCGGTATAGTATTCCAGACCCCTGACCACCGCCGGATCGAAGACGATTTCCGCCTCCGGAACACCCATCGCGTCCAGCGCGGCGCCGATCGCTTCAAGCTCCGCGAGACCTGAACGACCCGTTTCAACATGGCCGGCGACCTTCGCAAGCGTGTCGAAAACCTCCGCACGGGCGCCTGATCCCGCCTCAGCGAAGTCCAGAACACGTTTCCGGGCCGCATCATCGAGGCCTGCGCCCTTTGTGAAATCGCCCGATTCATCGGTTCGCCCGGCGCCCAGCAAGGCGGAGACGCCTTCGATCCCCAATCTGTCCAACTTGTCGAGCGCGCGCATCACCGTCAGGCGCGCCGCATCCCCACGCACGCCCGCAGCTTCCAGGACGCCGTCGAGCAGAAGGCGCGTATTGACCCTGATGACAAAATCGCCCGCATCCGCCCCGGCCGCCTTCATGGCCTCGGCCGCCATGGCGATCATCTCCGCGTCGGCTTCAGGCCCTTGGGCGCCGACCGTGTCCGCGTCGCATTGCAGAAATTCGCGGAACCGCCCCGGGCCGGGCTTTTCATTCCGCCAAACAGGACCCGCGGCATAACGCCGGAAAGGCTTCGCCAGGCCCTGCCAGTTTTCGGCGGCGAACCGCGCCAGCGGCGCGGTGAGGTCATAGCGCAAGGAGACCCATTGCTCGTCATCGTCCTGGAGGGCGAAGACGCCTTCGTTCGGGCGGTCCGCGTCGGGCAGGAACTTTCCCAGCGCGTCGGCGTATTCGAATGCGCCTGTGTCCAGCGCTTCAAATCCCCACAGACGGTAGACCGCGGTGACGCGATCTATGATCGCGCGCTCCGCATGGATCAGCCCTTCCCGCTTGTCAGGGAAGCCGCGCGGCTTTCGCGCGAGGTCTTTGGCTTTTGGCGGGGCGGACATGGGTTCGGCCTTCTATCGTGAGCGCCCCGCCTAGCCCAAGGCGGCGACCAAGTGAAGCGCGGCACGCGGCTTGCTGAACAAAGCGTAAATCCAATGCGCAAACTTCAGGACTGGAGCGCCCTATGAAACGCCTTATCCTTGTCGTCATCCTGGCGTTCCTGCCGGCGGCCATTCTGCTTGCGGCGTCCGCCGCACACGCCTCGCCGGAACTGGCCGAAGCCTGGGGTGCGAAAGCCGTCGACCTGTCGGAAGAAACCAGCGACATGATCGCCGCCCTCGAAACCGGCGAAGACATCGTCCCGGACCCGGACTACACCGAAGGCATGGCGCGCTTTTCCGCCACCGCGTCGCGCCTCGGCGTGTGGAGCGAGACGAGCGGCGCCGGCGCCGATTTCGGATGCATCTATCGCGGCATGGCCGAGGAGGCGGAAGTTCAGTTAACCGTTTTGGAAAGCGGCGGCGACATCCGCGACGTGTACGCTTCGCTTATACGGCTCGCCGCCCTGTTCGACGACGCCCAGGCGATCGCCGTCGCCTCTGCGCATGCGGCCCGCAGGGGCCGTTCGTCGGCGACGGACGCAAACGCGTCATGCGCGGCGAGCGCCGCCATGACCCATCAATATTTGACGGAGCAGCCGTAGGCTTTGGTGACTGGCGTCGCGACGCTCCGGTCCGCCGCGATGTCGGCGAGCGCCGCGACGACATAATTCTCCGCCGTGTCGATATCGTCGGCGCGCGCGGTCGGCTTGGAATCGATGGCGCCCATGTATTCGAGCGTTCCCTCAGCTGAGACGATGTACATGTGGGGCGTCGTCTTGGCGCCGTAGAGGCGGCCGAGATCGCCGCTTGAATCCAGGATGACGGCGTGAGGCGCGGCGCCGCGCGACGTTGTCAGCTCGTTGGCGCGGTCCGCCTCTGCGTAGCCCTGCTTGCCGGGCGCCGAGGAGATCACCGACAGCCAGACCACGTCGTCCTGGGACGCGTCGCCCTGCAAGGTCTGCATATTCCGGCGCGGCTCCGAATAATGTTTCTGAACGAAGGGGCAGCCATCGTTTGTCCATTCCAAGACCACCGTCTTGCCGGCGAAATCCGCAAGCGAGATCGCCTCGCCGTCTGATGTCATCGCCATGAAAGCCGGCGCCGGCGCGTTGATCTCGGCCGCCGATTCAGCGTTCGCCGTCGACGCGATGAGCGCGCCTGAGGTGAGGGCGACGGCGGCGGCCATGCCTGCGGCTTGGCTAAAGAAACGGCGATTAATCATCTGGCGGCCTCTCGGTGCTTGGCGCTTCAGGACGTAGCCGATTTCACCACATCGATCACCAGTCCCGGCGTCAAAACTTCGGGGAGGATCTGCGGCTCGCTGGCGCCGGGGGCGTAGAACAAATACATCGGCACGCCCGGACGGCTGCGCTTGCGCAATTCGTCGGCGATCATCGGGTCGCGATTGGTGAAGTCGGCGACGAGGAATGCGACGTTATTGTCCCGGAAAGCTTCCAACACGGCGTCGCGTTTGAGCGTTGTGGCCTTGTTGACCTGGCAAGTGGCGCACCACGTGGCGGTGAAGTCGACAAATACGCCCTTTCCGTCGGCCAAGAGCCCGTCCACCGTCTCAGGCGACCAGGGCTGCGTCTGATATTCAGCGGCGTAGGCGATCGCAGCGCTGGACGGAGAGCCGTTCGCCGCAGCCTGCAGCGAGAGGACTGCGCCCCCGGCGAGGCCCGCTGCGCCCGCCAGATACCCCACCGGACGCAGACGACCGTCTGAGATTTTCAACGCCCAGACGCCGAAGGCGATCAGCGACGCCCCGACCACAGTCCAGGCGACTGCGCCTGCGCCCGCCTGCGCGCCTAGAACGAACAAGAGCACCGCCGCCGTAAGGAACAGCGGGAAGGCGAAGAATTGCTTCAAACGGTCCATCCAGGGGCCAGGCTTCGGCATGAAGCGATGGAGACCCGGCGCAAAGCTGAGGATCAGGAACGGCGCGGCGAGCCCCAAGCCGAGGGCCAGATACACGCCAAGCACCACCGGCGCAGGTTGCGTGATCACCGCGCCGAGGGCCACGCCCATGAACGGCGCCACGCACGGCGCGCCCGCGGCGGCGGCGAGCAAGCCCGTGAAGAACGCGCCAGCGCCCCCCTGCCGCGCGGCTGCGCCGGCGCCGACATTCTGCAGCGACGTCCCCAATTCGAACATGCCCAGCATCCAGAGCGCGACGAGGAACGCCAGCAGCGCCAAACCGGCGACGATCGCCGGATATTGCAGCAGGAAACCGATCGTCACGAATTCGCCCGCGCCGCGCAGCGCAATAAACGCGGCGGCGATGGCGGCGAAGGACATAAGCACGCCCGCCGTATACAGCAGACCGTGCATCCGGACATGCCCCGCGTCGCCATGGGAGCCGGCGTGCACGAGCCCCATCGCCTTAATCGACAAGACCGGCAGGACGCAGGGCATAAGATTGAGGATCAGTCCGCCTAACAGCGCCAAGCCGACGACAAACAATATATTGCTCAGCGTCAAAGGCGTATCGGACGAGGCGGCCGCGGCGTCGATCGCGCCTGCCGCATTGATCGGCGCGCCGGCCGCGCCGGCGAAGGGGGCGCCGGGCTGAGCGCTGATCTCCCAGGCCGCGCGCGCGCCGCCGGCCCCTTCCAACACCACGACCCCGTTCAGGGGGCCGTCCGCCTCTTCTGCGCCCGTGAGCGTCAATGTGGCGCCCTCGGGCCCGAAGGAGGCAGGTTGTGGGGCGGCGTGAACGATATCATGGTCGAATGGGAAAAAGCGCAAATACGCCGCGCCGCCGCCGAATTCCATGGACTTCAAGCTGAGCGTCCAAGCCTCGCCGTCCCGCGAGACGGCGGCGTCGCCGCGAAACGCAGACGGCGCCTCGGCCAGCGCGCCCGAAATCTGCGCGCCCGAGGCGGGATTGTCGTAGCCCGCGTCGAGGACGGCCAGGTCCAGACGTATCTCAGCGGATTCCGGGATGCAGATGTCCTTGCAGATCAGGTAATCGGCGAGGCCGGTCAGCGTGATCCGATCGGCGGCGTCCTCAGGGATGGCGATCTCGAACGGCAGGATCAGCTGGTCGTCATAGCCGTAATCCATGATCTCGCCTTCGACGACGGGCAATTCGTGCGGGGCGGGCCAGACGAAATCTGCGATGTCGACGCCGCTCGTCTCCGTCCACGCGATGACCGGCGGCAGACCCGCGTCGCCGGGATTGCGCCAATAGACGTGCCAGCCCTCGTCCATATCGAGGGACAGGGCGGCGTAGAAACGATCACCCGGCGCGACGGCCTCGCGCTCGGCGATCAGATCGACGAGCGCATTGCCGGCGTCCACCGGCGCGCCGCGCGCAGGACTGGCCAGAGCGAGCAGGCTGAAAAGAATGACGACGAGACGGGCCATGGATCACTCCGGAAACTTATCAGCCTCGGGTATCTACGAGACATCTTAAAGACTGAAAGCACCTCGCTAAATTGTGAGGCGCAAGATCTGAAAAAGGCGGCCCCGAAGGACCGCCTTTTCCGAGATTGGTTCGCGGGGCGCGGGGCCTTAAGCGTTGCCCTGCGTTTGCGCCGTTTGTAGGGCGCGCTGAATGACGCGCGGCCAATTCAACAGGGACACAAGGTGGGCGTACATCGCGCCGAGCGCGCCGTTTGAGCGAAGCTCGTTGAACTGCTCGGCCCCGAGATTGTTCAGACGCTCCTCGGAGATCGCGAAGTAGTCGGCGATCTTCTGCTGCGGCCCAGCCTCGGCGCCGGAGGTGTCGCGCGGCTGGAAAGACACAGATTTCTGCTCGAACAGGTCGAACTTTTTGATCAGGTTGACGAATTCCAACGTCGCGCGGCGTTGGCGTTCGAACTCCTTACAGAATTCGATGGCGTCGTTGGTGAATTTCGACGGCTGTCCGTTCTCAAAGAACGAAACCTCGGGCTGGTCGGAGACCATCGGCGCTGCGCGGTCGACGCACAGGACCAGACGGTCGGAATTCTGATCGGCCGCGAACACGAACGGATACCGGCGCACGAAAGCCGGGACGTAATAATCGCGCTCAGGCTGGCCATCAGTGTTCACGTAGAGGTTCTGCCCCTGGCGAACGCCCATGGCCGCGATCGGCGTGCGGTCGTCGCCGACAAAGATGATCGGGAAGGAATTGGCCGTCAGCCCGAATTCCGTAACCGTGATGGGAACGGCGTGGGCCTGGCGCAAAAATCCGAAGGGCTGGTCGATCTTACGAACGCCGAGGGCGCCGTGCGCTTCCGCGGACAGCGGCTCGGGGCGATTATAAAACATGACTTGGCCCGAGAGCGCTGCGGTTCCGGCGCCTTCCGGCTGGACGGGGGTGTTTTCCACGTGTTCTCTCCCAAATCTGAACATCACGGCGAAATCCGGCGGACGCTTAGAGGAAATGAACGGACTGGACAACCGCTCCGCAGCAACGTTTCAAAACCGTCAGGAAAAAGAGACCGAACTCGGCCGATGATGTCTTCGAAAGCCACGATTTGTCTTGCGGCCGCAATGACGGCGCTGTTGACGGGCGCCTGCTCGGGCGCCGCCCAGAGCGGCGATCCCAAGATGCGCCGCGACGAGCGCGCCATCGCTGAACTGCTGGACGACATCGCGCGGGCGGAATTGTCCATGTCGCCGGAAACAGCGAGCCGGTTGAATGCGTCGAACCTCGCCGAAGGCGCGCCGGACCAACGCGGGCGGCTGGACGACCGCTCCCACGCCGGGTTCGAACGCCGCCGCCTCATGCGTTTGGAGACCCTGCGACGGCTAGAGGCCGCGCCGCCGCCGGCGCTTGGCCGAAAGATACGCGCGGACTTCGATATCGTTCGCAACGCCTACGACAAGGCTGTCGCAGCCGCGGCGTTCGGGTTCGGGCGCGTCTCGCTCTCGGAGGTCCGCCCCTACGCGGCCGATCAATTGAACGGCGCCTACACCGCGGTTCCCGACCTGTTGGTCAATCGCACGTCGTTTCGCGAACCGTTGGACGCGCGACGCTATCTCGATCGATTGGCGGCGCTGGCGAAAGCGGTCGACGACGAACGCCGCCGTCTTGTCATAGACGCGCTGGCCGGCGTCACCCCGCCCGACTTCGTCCTGGAGCGAATGTTCGAGAAGGCGCTCGCTCTGCGCGAGGGCCCCGCGTCGTCGCACATCCTTTTCGTCTCGTTCAACAATCTGATGATCGGCGTGGAAGACTTGTCGCCAGAGGATCGTCAACGCCTGTCCGCGGAGGCCGAACAGGTGCTCGACCGCGACGTCCTGCCCGCCTATTCGCGATTTGTCGACACGCTCGACGCTTTGCTCGAAGACGCGCCGGCCGCGCCCGGAGTGTGGGTCATGCCAATGGGCGACGCCTATTACGAGACCGTTTTGGCGTTCCACCTGGGAGCTGAGACCCAACCCGAAACGCTGCATGCGGAAGGGCTCGCCGATGTCGCCGCGTTGTCCGACGCCCTCGACGCCGCCCTGGTCGAGATCGACTTGACCGAGGGAACGGTGGGAGAGCGGCTCGCAGCCCTCGCCCGGACGGAAACCGTCGAACAGGACGTCGACACCGCTCGTATAGCGGCGCTCACGATTATCGACGAGCGGATCAATTGGATGGCGGCTCGGCTCGACGAGATTGTCGAGCGCCCGCCACGCACCAGCCTGGCCGCTGTGCGCGTGCCGGACTTCCAGCAAGATACAGCGCCAGGCGCCTACTACGCGCCGGCGCCGGCGGACGGGTCCGCGCCAGGTCTCTTCTACATAAATCTCCGCGATCCAACCGAGTGGCCGGCTTTCGCTCTCCCCACGCTGACCTTTCATGAGGGCGCGCCCGGCCACCATCTTGAGAGCGCCTTGGCGGCTGAGCAGGGCGGGTTGAGGACCATCCGCCGGCTGATTTGGCCTACGGCTTATGGTGAGGGCTGGGCGCTCTACGCCGAGGACCTGGCCGATGAATTGGGCGCCTATGAAAACGACCCGCTGGGGCGGATCGGATATCAGCAATCGCTGTTGTTCCGCGCCGCGCGCCTGGTCGCCGACACAGGCGTTCACCGCATGCGCTGGACCCGCGGCGAGGCCGTCGACTATCTGGTCGCCGTCACCGGCCAGCCGCGCTCGGCCATGGAGACGGAGGTCGAGCGTTACGCCGTATGGCCTGGCCAGGCGGCGTCCTACGTCGTCGGTCGCGACAGATTCCGAGCGCTCCGCGAGCGCGCTGAGAGCGTGTTGGGCGACCGTTTCAATCCGGCGGCCTTTCATCGGGAGATCCTGATCGGCGGCCCGCGGCCGCTCGATTTCGTCGAACGGGACATCGACGCCTGGATCGCGCGGGAGCTGCGCTAGGGCGGATTCCGACCAAATTGACCCGCTTGGCCGCTTGGATTTTTCGTCAGGATGGAGCGGATAAGCGATCGCATGCGATCGCCCGCGGAATGAGCGTGGCGTCCGGCGATGCGGGCATCGTCGGACCGGCGCGCGACGACGATCCTGGCGGAAAAGACGAGTGGCGAGGCGGACTCCGCCGTCCAGTCATACGCTTTTCTGAGACTCTTCCTTTGGGAGCGCTGGGGGTCTTTTGCGCTCTGGCCGCGCCGACTTCAACAATGACGCCGTCGACGCCGGAGATATCGGCGCGGGCGCCAGCGTGACGGCGCTCTATGAAATCGTTCAGGTCGGCTCGGACGCGCGTTTAATCGACGACAGCCGCTATGAAACCCAAGCCGCGCCGCCCGCGGCGCTGTCTGACGAATTCGGGTTTCTGAAACTGCGCTACAAGGCGCCAGGGGAGGACGATTCCGTCTTGATGACGCGGCCGGTGACACCGGCGGACGCAGCCGCCTCGCTCGACGCATCACCGGAAGCCGCGCGGTTCGCAGCCGCGGTGGCCGGCTATGGCCAAATGCTGCGCGGCGATCCTTACTTGGCAGACGGCTACGGCTGGGACGAGGTGTTCACACTCGCCCAGGGCGCCCGCGGCGACGATCCCTTCGGCTATCGCGCGGAATTCGTTCAGCTGGTCCGCGCCGCGAAAAGCGCCGCCGCCCAGGCCGCGCTAGAGCCGCCAGGGAGCGCCGGCGACTAGAGCCCTTTCATCCGAATTTGAGCCGCCTGAGCACTGGCCTTTTGCGCCAGGACGGCGTCGCAATTCTCGGCCGACGCCCGCATCGCCCTGCGGGATGCTCCTTGCCAGCACGAACGCCAG
>CAZQZC010000039.1:0-19425 GCA_964597685.1 uncultured Hyphomonadaceae bacterium
GCGACATCCCAGTCAAAGACGCCTCCTCAGCAGCTCTGCAGACTGCTTGATTAGATCCGCCATGTCCTGGATGTCCGGCGACATCGCGCTACTCCCTGATTGCGTTTGGGCCAAATGGCGGTGTTCAGCGTCCCGGTCAATATTCACCGTCGGCGATATCGTCGTCGACCACCACCTCTTCGGCCGGCAGGGGCGCGGTCGGGTCGAGCAAATCATCCGACTGAGCCTCTGGGTCCAGACGCGGGCCAAACAGGCCCGTGTCGCCGGTGCCGAAGATCGACAAAGCGCCATCGTCTTCGGCGAGCCGTACGCCGGGCTCTGTCCCCGGTCGAAACGCTTCGAGGATAAGATCTGTGGACGCGGGGGTTGGCAATTCGCCCGTCTCGGCGTCGATCTCCACCAGGCGCACACCCGGCGGAATACGGAAGGGAAGCGGTGGCGTATCTTTGAGCGCCGCCTCCATGAAATCCGTAAAGATCGGCGCTGCCACGGCGCCGCCGGACTCTCCCTCACCAAGCGTCCGCGGTGTGTCGAATCCAACCCATACGCCAACGACCAAATCGGGCGAAAATCCCATGAACCAGGCGTCGAAGTAATCGTTGCTGGTGCCTGTCTTGCCCGCCAAGGGCTTGCCAACGCGCAGGGCTCGACGCCCCGTGCCCCGCTGCACGACGCCCTCCAACATGTGAACCACCTGATAAGCGATCACTGGATCAAGGGTCTGTTGACGGGTGTCCGGGAGATCCGGCGGCGGCCCGCCGTCCCAAGCTTCGGCGACGCACCCCTCGCAGACGCGGTCGTCGCCGCGAAACAGGGTCAGGCCATCGCGGTCCTGAACCCGGTCGAACAGGGTTGGCGTGACGCGCTTGCCGCCATTGACGAGAGACGCGTAGCCAAGCGTCATACGCAGGATCTGAAGCTCGCCGGCTCCAAGAGACATGGCGAGGAAGGGGTTTAGTTTGTCGTAGAGGCCAACGCGCTCGGAGAAGTCCACAATCGACTCCATACCGATGTCTTGGGCCAGGCGCACAGTCATCAGGTTTCGCGACTGTTCCAGCCCGGTGCGCATGGTCGACAGGCCGTAGAAGCGCCCCTCCGAATAGTTCGACGGCGCCCAGAAATCATCTTTCTCAATATCGAAGTCGACAAAGGGCGCGTCGAGCACTTTGGTGACGGGCGTATAGCCTTGCTCAAGCGCGGCTGCATAAACGAAGGGCTTGAACCCGGACCCGGGCTGACGCACAGCCTGGGTCGCCCGGTTGAACTGGCTCTTCCAAAATGAATATCCGCCCGCCATCGCCAGGATCCGGCCGGAATGGGGATCAAGCGCCACCAGCGCGCCGTCGGCTTCCGGCACCTGCCGCAGAATGGACTCGCCCTGCGGCGCGCCGAGCACGCCATCCTCGCTGTCCGCAGCCTCGGCTTCAGCGGGCTCAGCCCGGCTCACCTCGACCAGAACGATGTCGCCCGGACGAAGGCCGGAGCCGCCTTCCGTCCGCTCATATGTCTCGGCAGCCCAGCTCACGTCCTCGGCCGCGATGGCCGTCTCCGCGCCATCCTTCAACACGATCGTCGCGCCGTCTTCGGCGACCGCCGAAACGGCTCCGGCCTCCCACGTTCCATATCCGCCGGGCAGCGTGAGCCCGTCCAGCCCAGCGATCGGATCCTCGCCATCTTCAAGCCGCGCGAAGGGGCCGCGATATTCGTGGCGGCGGTCATAAGCTTCCAAGCCCGCCTGCAACGCCTCCTGCGCGGCGAGTTGGAGCCGCGTGTCGATCGTTGAGCGGATCGACAGGCCGCCCTGATAAATCTGGTCTTCGCCGTACTCAGCGATCAGATCGCGTCGCAACTCTTCGACAAAGTACGCTGCAGCCTCAATTTCCGGTCCTCTTAGACGTCGGATTGTCTCGAGCGGCTGCGCCTTCGCAGCGTCGGCGACGTCGTTCGTGACGTGGCCATTCGCCACCATGCGACCCAGCACCCAATTGCGGCGAACAACCAACCGCTCGGGGTTGGTGTAGGGGTTCACGGTTCCAGGACGCTGGGCGAGCGCGGCCAAGGTCGCCGCCTCTGAGAGGTTCAGTTCCGGCAACGATTTGCCGAAGTAATTCAACGCCGCAGACCCGACGCCATAGGAATTGTATCCGAGATATATCTCGTTGAGATACAGTTCCATGATGTCTTCTTTGGAGAATGCGCGTTCGATGCGGCGTGATATGATCGCCTCTTTGACCTTGCGAACAATGGTCTGATCACGCGTCAGGAGGAAGTTCTTCGCCACCTGCTGTGTGATGGTTGAACCGCCCTGGAGACCGCCCTGCCCGCGCACCTTGTTCCAGCCAGATCTCAGCGCTGCCCGCACAATACCTTGGTAATCGAGCCCGTCATGCTCGAAAAACTTCTTGTCCTCGGCCGACGTGAAGGCGTCGACAAGGTGAACAGGAATCGACGTATAGGGCACGAAGACCCGGTCCTCGTTGGCGAATTCCGCGATCAACGCGCCATCGCCCGCGTGGACGCGGGTCGTGATCGCTGGCTCGTATTCCGCCAATTGGCGATAATCGGGCAGGTCCCGCGCCAGCGACGCCACCCAGACCCAAAGCGCAATCGCCGAAACCAGGCCCAGAATAACCAGTACAATCAAGGTCCGCCGGATCAAGGTCCATGAGGGAAGCGGAAATCGGGCGGCCATGTCTGCTCCAGTCGTCCTGCTGCATATATGCACGCCGCCGGAATCGCAGGCGTTTGGGTCTAGATTAAGGCCGCCGCCATCGGTCTGGAAGGGGCGGATTTCAGTTTCCCGCGAGCATTAGGTCCCGGTCGTTGAAGTAAGCGCTGATCGCGCGGGCGACAGCCTCCATGGCGGCGCGCTGGCCGGCCGTGGATCGAAGCCGGCGAGCGTCGGCCGCGTTGGTCAGGAAGCCCATCTCCAACAGGACCGCCGGCACGTCAGGCGCGAACAGAACCACGAACCCTGCGTCCCGGTGGGTGTTGCGCAAGACGGGACCTGATTTCGCCAATTCCGGAATCAAAAGCGCGGCGAGCCTGCCGGAATTGGTCTTGGTCTCGCGACGCAGGAGGTCCTCGAGAATGTCGGCCACCTCCCGCGGCGCCTCGGTCTCGATCGGAAGATCCCAATCATTCTCGATCCGCGCCTGATCGGCGCGCCGCTCGCCTTTGGCCGACAACGTATAAACTGACGCGCCGGACACGTCGGGACTTCCGGCAGCGTCGGCGTGCAGTGAAATAAAGAGGTCCGCATCCCAGGATCGAGCGAGCGACACCCGCTCCGCTAACCCGACATAGCTGTCGTCGTCGCGGGTCAGTCGGACATCGAAACGCGCATCCTGCTTTAATAGGTCGCGCAGAATCAGCGCCGCCTCGAGATTGATTTCCTTCTCAACCGCGCCGCTTGGCGAAACGGCTCCCGGATGTCGACCGCCGTGGCCTGGGTCCACCACCACGACATAGCGGCGCGCCTCTGCAAGCGCCTTCCGCCGCTCGGCTTCAGCCCGCGCCAACGCTTCCTTGGCGCGATTGCGGCGGCGAGCGTCCGAACGCGCCACGGACTCGAAGCGGGCCTCGGACACGCGCGCGAGATCGACGACCAATCGATGAAACTCAGCCTCGCCGACTGGCGGCAAATCCAGCGTGCGAGCAACCATCATTGGCTGGTCGAGGGTGACCGCCAATGCGCCGTCCCGCCACTCATAGGCCGTAACGCCGCTTGGACCTGTGCGTACGACATCGGGATCCGACCAGGCCTGGCCCGGCAAGTCGAGAACGAGGCGATAGGCGCCGTCGGCGTCGAGATAATCCTCGTGTGCGATCGGGTCATCCGCTTCGATCACCAAACGCGAAGCGACGCCGTCGCCCATGATCCGTAAGGCGCGGACATCCCCCTGCGCCGGCCCAGTCCACAAACTGGCCAAGCCGATCACTATTACTAGAAGCCGAATTACGATCACTCGGTTCGATCCTTAAACGAAACGACAGGTCAGCAATGAACGCGCCTCGATTAACCTGAGATTTACGGCGACTCGAATTGCTGCGCTACGCGTTGAGTGCGACCTCTGGCCGTTTGCATGCGGCAGCGATGCGTGCAACACTTGCAGTGTGCGGCTCAGGCCGACCGAAACAATTTCCCTTCCGCGCCCCAACGGCCGCCCCGACAAGGGCCGCCGCGATGCGTATAGGAAATCGACAACGATATGATTTTGAGCCCAGCCCCCCGATTCTCTCGCATGATCCGACGATCAGCCCGCGAAACCGGCCTGCAGTGCTCACGAACACATGGACACACCGGCCGCACGGCAGAGGCGGAGCGCAATCGACGCCCCCTGTCGCGGCCGATCAGAAAGGCAGTTGAATATGAACAAGTTGATGTTAATCGACGCGGCCCACCCGGAAGAGACTCGGGTGGCGCTGGTCGCGGACGGACGGATCGACGACTTTGATTTCGAAGCCGCAGGCCGGCGACAACTCCGCGGAAACATCTACCTCGCCAAGGTCACGCGCGTAGAACCCTCCCTCCAGGCGGCGTTCGTTGAATACGGAGGCAACCGCCACGGCTTCCTGGCCTTTGGCGAAATCCATCCCGATTATTATCAGCTGCCCCAGGCCGACCGCGAAGCTCTCCTGCAAGAGGAAGCCGAGCGCGCGGCGTCGCAAGCCGACGATGACGAGGACGACGAGGACTCCGAGGACGCCGCCGACGACGAGACCAGCGAAGACGATCAGGAAGCGCCGCGGCGCAATCGCCGGTCCAACGGCCCCAGCAGACGATACAAGATCCAGGAAGTCATCCGCCGGAACCAAGTTATGCTTGTCCAGGTGGTCAAGGAGGAGCGCGGCAACAAAGGCGCTGCATTGACGACCTATCTCTCGCTCGCCGGCCGCTATTGCGTCTTGATGCCCAACACGCCCCGCGGCGGCGGCATCTCTCGGAAGATCACAGCCGCCAGCGACCGCAGCCGTCTGAAGAAATTGGTATCGGAGCTCAACGTGCCCCAGGGCATGGGCCTCATTGTTCGCACAGCCGGGGCGAAGCGAACGAAGACTGAGTTGAAGCGCGACTTCGACTACCTTTTGAAACTTTGGGACTCGATCCGCGAGCTGACGCTCAAATCCATCGCGCCGCGCCTGATCAACGAAGAAGGCGGCCTGGTCCACCGCGCCATGCGCGACCTTTACGACAAGGACGTCGGGGAGGTGCTTGTCCAGGGCGACGCCGCCTATCGCGAGGCGAAGGATGTCGCGATATTGCTGTTGCCCAGCCACGCCCGCAAGGTGAAACAGTGGAAGGACAGCCGGCCGCTCTTTGTCGAGCTGGGCGTTGAAGAACAGCTTGATTCGATCTTCTCCCCCGTCGTTCGATTGAAGTCCGGCGGCTATCTGGTGATCAACCAAACCGAAGCTTTGGTCGCGATCGATGTGAACTCGGGAAAGTCCACGCGCGAACGCAACATCGAACAGACAGCCCTGCGCACCAATCTCGAAGCGGCCGAGGAGGCTTGCCGGCAAATGCGCCTGCGAGACCTCGCCGGACTCGTCGTCATCGACTTCATCGACATGGACGAGTCGAAAAACGACCGCGCAGTCGAGAAAAAACTCAAGGAATGCCTCAAGCTCGACCGGGCGCGGGTGCAGCAGGGGCGGATCTCGCAATTCGGCCTGATGGAAATCTCGCGCCAACGACGGCGCGCTGGCGTGCTCGATTCCAGCTCCGCGCCTTGCGAAGCGTGCAATGGCACGGGCCGACGCCGCTCGACCGATTCCGCTGCGCTGCAGCTGTTGCGCGCGATCGAAGCCCGTCTCGCCAATGGCGGGTTGTTGTCGGTCACCGTGGCGGCGCCGAGCGAAGTCGCCCTCTACATTCTGAACAACAAGCGCGACACAATCAGCGCGCTGGAAGCCGAGGCCGGCCTCGCTATCTCGATGCAATCCGCCCAGGACATGCTGCCGGGGGACTTTCGGATAGACGCCGAAAAGGACCCTCACGCCAAACCGCGCCCCAAACGCAAGGCGGAGATTCTCGAAGAACCCGACGACGACGCCCCAATTGAGGACGAATTGGACGAACCTGAAGCGGACGCGGTCGAGGCGGAGAAAGCCGAAACCGAGGGGTCGGGACGCCGCCGCAGACGGCGCGGCGGTCGTGGCCGGCGCCGCCGCGACGAGGCGGACGCGCCCACTGGCCTCGAAGTCGTCGACCAACCCGTCGGCGAAGCCGAAGCGACTGGCGAAACCTCCGAAGACACCCAGATCGAAGGCGGCGACGAGGACGCCGACACGTCGGACGAGTCCAAGCCGAAACGGCGCCGCCGCGGTCGCCGCGGCGGGAAACGCCGGCGTCGGGGTGAAGACGCCGCTATCGACGCGACTGACACCGAGATCGAGGCGGACGCCGCGCCGCCGGAGGCGGAGCCTGAGCCGTTGGTCGACGCGCCCAAGCTCAAGCCGTCCGCGGCGCCGGAAGACGGCGGCGTTGTCCTCGATACGTTCAGCATTTCGCCAGCGGAGATCCTCGAAGCGATCCGACCTGAGGACGTTCTGGCTGCAACTTCGGACCCCGTTGCGACCGCACCAGTGGCCGACCCCGAGCCCGTCGTCGAAACCCAAGTCGAGCCCCTTGAACCGGTCCTAGAGCCAACGCCCGAAGCCGAAGCCGCTGAAACGCCGGAAGAGGCCCCGCCCACAGAGCCCGAGTTCGAACCCGAATCGCCTCCGGAACCGGCCGCAGTGGCGGAGCCTGAGCCGGAGATCCAGCCGACAGCACGTCCCGAGCCCGAGCCCCAATCCGCTGAAACGCCAGCGCCCGCGCCTGCGGAGCAGGCGGACAAGCCGAAAAAGCGCGGCTGGTGGCAACGGCGCAGAGCTGGCTGAGTCGTCACACTGAACGCAGATAGGCCGGACACGCCGCTGAGCGGTCCGGCCTTTCCCGCCCGAAGGCGCGCCATGAGGGGATATGGCAGAAGCCGGTCGCGCGCCCCAGCTTCGTTATGATCGTCGCGCAAGATCGCAGGTTGCGCCAGACGCTGACTTCGACCTTTCCGATTTGTCATGTCGTTGGGCTTATCGAGCGCCGCTCCGCGAGCCCAACGAACAGATACATCCTGTCAAACAGCAGACCGCGCAGGCCGCCCCGGTGCGCTCACACCCGCTCCACGATGATCGCCGGCGCCATGCCGCCGGCGGCGCACATGGTCACCAAGCCGCGTGTTTTGCCCTGGCGCTCCAATTCGTCGACCATGGTCCCGATGAGGATCGATCCCGTCGCGCCGATCGGATGGCCGAGCGCCATGGCGCCGCCGTTCACATTGACCGTGTCGCGGTCGAGATCGAGATCGCGGATGAACTTCTCCGCCACGACGGAAAACGCCTCATTGATCTCCCAGAGGTCGATATCGTCTGGCGTCAGTCCCGCTTTATCGAGCGCTTTTCTCGCCGCCGGCGCCGGCGCGTTGAGCATCAGGGTGGGGCAATCGCCGACATTGGCGGTCGCGACGACGCGCGCACGCGGCTTCAGGCCGTGCGTCTTCGCGTAGTCCGGCGATGCGAGCAGGATTGCGGCGGCCCCATCGACCACGCCTGAGGAATTTCCCGCATGGTGCACGTGGTCTATCTGGCCTTCGAGTTGCGGATACTTCTGCGTGACGAGCGAGCCGTAGGTGGTCCCGTGTTCGTCAATCGGAACGTTCGCGAACATGTCGAACACTGTCTTTAGGCCGGCGAGGCTTTCCATGCTGGTGCCGGGCCGGGGGAATTCCTCCCGATCAAGGGCGAGCGAGCCGTCTTCGTTGTAGACCGGCACCAAGGATTTCTCGAACCGCCCCTCTGCGATGGCGCGGGCGGCGTTTTCCTGGCTCCTCACCGCCAAGCGGTCGACAGCTTCCCGGTCGATCCCCTCAAGCGTGGCGATGGCGTCGGCGCAGACGCCCTGCTGGGATTGGGGATGCTTCGCGCGCAGGCGAAGATTGCCGCTGTCGATCATGGGCGGCGTTTTCGGGTCCGCGGTGGACGACGTGTAAGACATCATCTCCGTACCGCCGGCGATGACGAGGTCCTCCATGCCGGACATGACCTGCGCGGCGGCCAAGCTGACCGAGGTGATGCCCGAGCCGCAGAAACGATCCAGCGTGACGCCTGAAGCCTTGATGTCATAGCCAGCGTCCAACGCGGCCATGCGGCCGAGATCGCCCCCTTGCGCGCCGCGCTGGGACGACGTGCCCCAGATGATGTCGTCCACGTCCGCGGTGTTGAGGTCGTTGCGCTCCGCCAACGCTTTCAGCACCGTGGCGGCGAGATGCTGTGGGTGAAGATGGGCCAGCGCCCCCTTCCCGACTTTGCCGATCCCGCGGGGCGTGCGGCAGGCGTCGATGATGTAAGCTTCCGGCATGTCGATCTCCTCCGGTTTCGCGGTCTGGCGCCGCGTGACTCCATGCCAGGCCAGTGTAGCGGGCGTGAACGGCCGAGCAATCGTGCCGTTGCGGCGCCTGGCGGGGGGAAACGGTCCCTTAAACCCGCGCGTCTAAAGGTGCCGGCAGCGGATTTGGCGAAGGGCGGAGCATGGACGTCAAGGAAGACGAGATCCTCGGCGAGGGCGTGTCTGAGCATTGGTATTACCGCGCGAAAGGCCGTGTCCTGTTGCGAACGATCGGTCCCGCCATACGCAAGACACTGGTCGACGTCGGCGCGGGATCTGGGGTGTTTTCCAAACTTCTGCTGAACACGGGCCGGGCGGGCGCGGCCTATTGCATCGATCCCGCCTATGCCGAGGAGCGCGACGAAACCGTCGGCGGGCGGCCATTGCGCTTTCGCCGATCCTTGGCCGATGCGGCTGCGGACCTCGTCTTGATGATGGACGTGCTGGAGCATGTCGACGACGATTTCGCCCTTCTGTCGGCTTATTCCGACGGCCTGAAGCCGGGCGCTGAGATCTTCGTCACCGTGCCGGCCTTCCAGAGCCTCTGGTCCGGCCACGATGTCTTTCTGGACCATCGCCGGCGGTATCGACGCGAGGAGGTCGACGCGTTGATGGCGCGGGCCGGGCTTGAGATCAAAGTCAGCCGCTATTTCTACGGCGGCCTGTTCCCGATCGCCTATTGGAAACGCCGCGCCGATCGCAAACGGCTGGAGACCGGCGCGATCGAGGCGAAGAGCGACCTGGCGCCGGCGCCGCCAATCTTGAACGCTGCGTTGACCGCCGCGCACGATTTGGAGCGTTGGCTTGTTTACCCATGGAACACGGTGATGGGCCTCTCCGTCGTCTGCCTCGCCGAAAAGCGCTGAGCGCCGATATCCGGACGGCGCGCCGCACCTCCGGGGTGTTGGGTTCGGGGCCGTGGGCCCCGCGCGGAGACGGTTCAGTCTCAACGCAAAATAAAAGGAGACGTCCCCGCCTCCGCGCGCGGCGGCGTTTCGCGCTGTCCCGCCAGGCCTCTCACCGTTACCGGGGCTTTTCCGAGGAGCCCTTGCATTGCTGCAGGGGCCAGCCCCGCGGCCGGGGCGCTTCCCACCGGGCCTTTGAGCCCAGCGCCTGGACCGGCGCCGCTAGGCCGGCGCCCCGGGCGACCATGCCCGGACCGGCCTTAACCGCCGCATCCGCTCCGAAACCATGGTCGACCTCGGGCCCCAGGAGCAGACGCAATTGGATTATGTCCGAGGAGCGCAGGTGTCGGATAGACCATGGCTGAGAGCCTGGCCCGCCGCGCTTTTAGGCCTGTGACGGCGGGGATAGCCGCGCCTTGCTAGGCCGCGCGCGATCGCGCAATTGGTGACGCAGGGTTAAGCGTCTTTGAGGTCAGGATCACCCAGGACGTAGTGTTCCAGAAACGTCTCGAAATCGGGCCAGGTCGGTCGCTCAACACCAGCGTTCAAAGCGTCGATCCGGTCCCAACCCAGATCGTAGACAGCCCCGGTCGACTTCGCATAGAGCACTGCGCCTTCGCCTTCCCAGGAGGTCAGGGTGAGGACATCGCGGCTCAGGCCAAGCTCCTCCCAAGAGTACCGGGACGTCTCCGAGAGCTGGGGCGTCGGCGACAGGAGTTCGTTCAGTTCCAGCAGAACACCGGGGGCGGAGAAAAAGGCGACCGTATTGATCCGGGCGTAGAAGCGACCGAACGCCGATTGCAGATCGACCCCCAAGCGACGCAATTCGCGCCTCGCCGCGCGCCGCTCGAAGACATTGCGCCGCACATACCGATTAGACTGCGCATGTTCGGCCAAGCGGCGTTCGACTGCTGGCGGCAATCCAAGATTCATGCGCTCTCGTCGCCGCCACGCGTCTTTTCGAAGGGCAGGCCGAGCCGATACACGCCTTTGAAATCATGGGGATCCACCACCCGCCCCTTGCGGTAGATCATAATATCGCCGGCCGTCGCCAGGCGCACGGCTTCGGCCCTGACGTCGGGCAGGACTTTCCGCCAGGCCGTTTCGCTCACGCGTCTGGCCGCTTCGGTCGGACAGATTGTCTTGCCCTGACCGCGCGCTTCAACGAGGTCGAGGATCGCGTCCCGGACAGGATTGGCCGGCGTGTCGCTCACGCCTCCAGCGCCGCGTAGACGAGCTGTTGGAATTGCGGGCGGATGGGGTAGCAGCCGGACGGGATCATCTGGGTCATCTGGATGCAGATCAGCTCCTCCTCCGGGTCGATCCAGAAGAAGGTGTTGGCGAGCCCGCCCCAAGAGAACGTCCCCACGCTGCCGGGCGACAGGGTCTCTGCGACATTCGTCGTCACCGACCAGCCGAGGCCGAAGCCATTGCCGTCCATGCGCGCCTCGGAAAACGTCTTGTCGCCCATCTCCCGGATCGTTTTGCCGGCAGGCAGATGATTCTCGGTCATGAAATCAAGCGTCTTCGGCGACAGGATGCGCCGGCCGCCCAACTCACCACCGCCCAAGAGGGCGAGACAGAAGCGATAATAATCCCCCATCGTGGAGACCAGGCCGCCGCCGGCGTTCAGCAGGGGCGGCTTGGCGCGATAGGCCTTCGACGCCGCGCCCGCGCCATCCGACAGGGTGATCTCCCCGGTCGCCGCATCGCGCACATAGCAGGCCATCAACCTGTCGAGCTTGTCGTCGGGAACCCAGAAATCGGTGTCGACCATGCCGAGCGGTTCGAAGATCCGTGTCCGGAAAAAATCGTCCAGCGCCATGCCGGAGGCGACCTCGACGATGCGGCCGAGCACGTCCGTCGAATGTCCGTAATTCCACCGCTCGCCCGGCGAAAAGACGAGCGGCAGCGTGGCGAGCTTTGCGCATTGCTCTTCCAATGTGAGGTCCGGCCGGTTGACCTTCTCGCGCCGGTAGATCGCGTCCACTTCGCCCTGGAACAGAAAACCATAGGTCAGACCGGACGTGTGGGTGAACACGTCGCGCACGATCATTTCACGATCGGGCTCGCGCAGTTTAGGGGCGTCGGCGGTCCCGCCGTCCCAGACCTTGGCGTTGGCGAATTCGGGGATGTAGCGGCTGACCTCGTGCTCAAGCCGTAAGAGACCTTCCTCGAACAGCATCATGGCGGCCACCGCCGTCACGGGCTTGGTCATGGAATAGATGCGGTAGATCGTGTCGGGCCCGATGGGCCGGCCCGTCTCCCAATCCATCACGCCGCGGGCGTCGAAATAGGCGACCTCGCCGGCGCGCGAGACAAGGCTCGCCATGCAGGGAAGCTTGCGCTCGTCGAGATACGATTGGAAGGACGGGCCGATCCGCAACAATCGCTCTGCGGAGAGCCCCAATTCGGCCGGATCGGTTGGGGTGAAATCAAACATGGGCGGAATCCTGTGCTGACTGTGCTGAGCGGCGCGTCAGGCCCAAAGGGCTGACAGCTTGAAGGGCGCGGCGGCGAAGGGGTCTACGGCGACCTCGGCATCCTCCGCCAATGCTGCGATCTGCAGCCATTGCCTGGCTTCGGTCAGCGTGAACGCTTCGAGCGTGCGCGCATCGGGATCGACCAGCCACATGAACGAGACGCCTTGGGCGGCGTAGATATCGGATTTGAGCACCCGGTCCTTCTGGGCCGTCGACGGCGACAGAACCTCGCAAACCCAGTCCGGCGCGAGATCGAAATAGGCGACGTCCGGCACCTCGGGCATCCGCTCGCGCCGCCAGCCGGCGAGATCGGGCACCAGGACTGTCTCCTCGAAATGGAGCTCCGGCTCGTCCAGAATGATCCAGCCGCCTGGGCCGCTGTCGTCGCCGTCGGAATCGAACGGGCCGCCCAGCTTCACGCCCATTCGAGAACTGGCCATGGCATGCCGGGCGCGCGGCCGCGGCTGGGTATGCAGAACGCCGTGGATGATCTCCCCGACGACGCCGTCCGGCAGGTCGAGGATGTCCTGGTAGGTCGCGCGTCGGATTGCTGTGTCGGGCATGTTGCGATCGCGCCTCCTTAACGTCACGCCCAAAGAACGTCGAGCTTGAACGGCGCCGCAGCGAAGGGCTCGACCGCGACTTCGACGTCGTCCGCCAAAGCTGCGATCTGCAGCCATTGCCTGGCTTCGGTCAGCATGAACGCTTCGAGCGTGCGCGCGTCAGGATCGACATACCAACGATAGGCGACATTTTCGCGCGCATAGATATCCGCCTTTTGCACGCGATCCTTGCGCGCGGTCGAGGGCGACAGAACCTCGCAAACCCAGTCCGGCGCGAGATCGCAATAAGCGACGTCCGGCACCTCCGGCATCCGCGCGCGCCGCCAACCGGCGATGTCGGGCACGACCACGTCCTCGCCGAAATGCAGCTCCGGTTCGACGATAAACACCCAACCGCCAGGTCCGCCGTCGCCGTAATCAAAGGCGTTGCCCACCTTCCCGGCGAGAAGTGTGGCGGCTCGACCATGGGAGAAGCGCGGCCGCGGCTGGGTATGCAGAACGCCGTGGATGATCTCCCCGACGACGCCGTCCGGCAGGTCGAGGATGTCCTGATAGGTCGCGCGGCGGATGGCGGTGTCGGGCATGGGCTAGAGGATACCCGCCTTCGCCTGTTTGGCCAGTTCGCGGGCGATGATGATCTGTTGGATCTGGGTCGTGCCCTCATAGAGCCGGAAGATCCGCACATCGCGGTAGAAGCGCTCGATCCCGTAATCCGAGACATAGCCCGCCCCGCCGAAGACCTGCACCGCCCGGTCGGCGATGCGGTTGACCGCCTCGGATGCGAACATCTTGCAGCAGGACGCCTCCATCGTAACGGGCTCGCCGGCATCGCGCTTCCGCGCCGCGTCCAAGATCATGCAGCGCATGGCGTAGGCCTCGGCCTGGCTGTCGGCCATCATCGCCTGGATCAGCTGATGCTCCGCGATCGGCTTGCCGAATTGGATGCGCTCGAGGGCGTAATGGGTCATCTCCTCGACCAGCCGGTGGGCCATGCCGCAGCAGACCGCCGAAATATGCAGCCGGCCCTTGTCCAGCACGCTCATGGCGACCTTGAACCCCTCGCCTTCCGCGCCGACGCGGTTCTCGACGGACACGCGCGCATCGTCGAAGTTCACATCGCAGATATGGGCGCCCTGCTGGCCCATTTTCCTCTCTGGCTTGCCCACAGACAGGCCGGGCGTGTCGCGCGGCACGATGAAGGCCGAAACGCCCTTCGCGCCCGGCGTATCCGGATCGGTGCGGGCCATGACAGTGAACACATCGGCCGTGTTGGCGTTGGTGATGTAGCGTTTCACCCCGTTCAGCACGTAATGGCCGCCGTCGCGGATCGCCCGTGTGCGCACGCTGCCGGCGTCGGAGCCCGCCTCCGGTTCCGTCAACGCAAAGCTCGCGATCAGATCTCCTGACGCAATGCCTGGCAAATAGGTCTGTTTCTGCGCCTCGGTCCCGAACAGGACCAAGGCCTGGGAGCCGATCCCGATATTCGTCCCCGCGACCGAGCGAAAGGCCGGCGAGGTGCGCCCCAGCTCCATGGCGACGAGGCATTCCGTCTCCATGTCGAGGTCGAGCCCGCCATAGGCCTCCGGCACGGCGATCCCGAACAGGCCGAGCGCTTTCATCTCGTCGACGACAGATTGGGGGACCTCGTCCTTCTCCGCGACGTCGGCCTCGATCGGACGGCATTTCTCGGTCACGAAGCGACGCACGGTGTCGATAAGCTGACCTCGCAATTCGGCGTCGAAGGCCATGGGCGTCTCCTTGTGTCTTCTGTCGCGCCACTTTACGCCGGACGCCAAGTCTTGTCGAAGGACCGAAAGATCGCAGGAGACGTGGCCATGGGACCGACCATCGTAGAGACAGGGGAGTTCGCTGGCTGGCGGACCTGGCCGGACGAGCCGTTCGAACACGAAGCCGCAGGCCCCTTCTACTTCACCGTCGACGAACAGGGCCCGGTCGCGGCCTTTCGGGCCGCGCGTAAGCACATGAATATGGGCGGCGTCGTGCATGGCGGCTGTCTGATGTCGTTCGCCGATTTCGCCTTGTTCGCCATCGCCCACGAGCAGGTCCAGGGCGAGTACGGCGTCACCGTGGCGTTCACGTCGGAGTTTCTGGACGGCGCCCTTGAAGGAGACCGCGTCGAGGCGCGCGGCGACGTGCTGCGCGCTGGCGGATCGCTGGTTTTCGTGCGCGGATTGATGACGTCCAACGCGCGCCCAATCCTCAATTTTTCAGGGACGATCAAACGGCGAAAAGCCGCGCCGTGACCAGACCCCTGCAACTCTCGATCCTCGATCCGTCGCCGGTTTTCGAAGGCCGCACCGCGCGCGACGCGTTCACCGAATCGCTCAAACTCGCAGATGCGGCCGACCGGCTTGGCTATCGCTCATTCTGGGTCCAGGAACACCACAATGCGATGAGTTTCGCCGGCTCGGCGCCCGAAATCCTGATCCCCGCCATCGCCGCGCGTACGGAGCGGATCATGGTCGGCTCTGGCGGCGTGATGCTGCCGAATTACGCGCCGCTGAAAGTCGCCGAGCAATTCTGCGCGCTCGAGGCCCTGCACCCTGGCCGGATCGAGCTTGGCCTGGGCCGGGCGACGGGCGCCGATCCGCGCACATCGGCTGCGCTGCTTGGGCCCGGCCCGCAGGAATTTCCCCAGATGCTGAACCTGCTGCTCGCCTGGCTCCTCGACGCAAGCGGCGAGCGTCCCTTGCCGGACGGTCATCCGGCCCGCGGCGTGCGCGTGCGCCCAGACGGCGCGCGGCCCGACGTTTGGATGCTGTCGTCCTCACCGCAATCGGCCGCCTTCGCCGGCGCCATGGGCCTGAAGCTCGCCTTCGCCGATTTCCTGTCGCCGGGCGGCGCGGGCGAAGCGATCGCGGCCTATCGCGCGGCCTTCGACCCCTCGCCCTTCGCGTCGCAGCCATGGGCGGCCATAGGCCTCGCCGCGCTGGCCGCTGAGACCGCCGAGGAGGCCGACCGGCTCGCGGCGACCCTGATCGCATGGAATGTGGCGCGCGCGTCCGGCCGCTTCGCCCGGTTTCAAGCGGTGGAAACGGCCCTGCGCGATTTGGACGGCCTATCGGACGCCGCAATTGCGCCGCTTCGCCAGCGCGCCATTATAGGGGACGCTGCGTCCGCCGCCGCGCGCGTGGCCGAAACCGCGGAGACAGCAACCGCCGACGAAGTCTTCATCCTAACGATCGCCGAAACGCCGGAAGCCCGGATCCGGTCTTACGACTTATTGGCGCATTCCATGGCAAGCGCCTAGGGCGGATTCCGGACGAGGCGTGCGTGGGTCGCCATCCGGAAACGCGTCAAAACCAAACCTTGAAGCCCCGCGTCCGCGTGACGCGGCCACGCCTTAAGCCTGGGCGAACGGCATGCCGGCCAGCCGCTGACGCCACGCAGCCAGATTGGCGTGCTCCTCATGCGGCGTCCACTTCATGACGCCGCAGAAGCCGCAGGTGATGAACGCAGTGATGTCGGCGATGGAAAACCGATCGGCCGCAACGAAATCATGTTCGGCGAGGTGGGCGTCGAGCCGTTTGACAAACGCCTTGGCGTTGCGTTCGCCCTTGGCGGCCGCCTCGGCGCTTTGGGGTTGCTCCAGAGGCGCCATGGCCGGATGCGCGTTGCGAAACCAGGCCGCGAACTGAATGAACCACATCAGCTCGATCCGCCGGTCCCACATTTCGATGAACGCTTTCTCCCTGGGGTCGGCGCCCATCAGATTGGGGTCCGGCCACAATCCTTCGAAATAGGTGCAGATCGCCCGGCTCTCGGTCAGGCAGGCCCCGTCGTCGAACACCAGGACCGGCACCTGCCCCATCGGGCTGAGCGCCCGATATTCCGGCGTCTTGTGCTCTTGCTTCATGATCGAAATCTCTTCGATCTCAACCTCGTCAAGCCGGCCTTTCGCCCTCAGGAACATGACGGCGCGTTCGGGGTTCGGCGCCTTCGGCGCGTGGTAGAGCTTCATGACGCCCCTCCGCTCACAGGCCTTCGAACAATGCGGTCGACAGATAGCGTTCCGCAAAGCTCGGCACGATCGCCACGACGCGCTTGCCCTCCATGCCGTCGCGCTTGGCGATCTCGCCGGCGGCCTTGATCGCCGCGCCCGATGAAATTCCGCACGGCATGCCTTCGGTTCGCGCCAGGAGGCGCGCCATCTCAAAGGCGTCGTCGTTGGAGACTTGGACCACTTCGTCGACCAGGGCGGTGTCAAGATTGCCAGGAAGGAAGCCTGCGCCGATGCCTTGGATCTTATGCGGACCGGGCTCGCCGCCGGATATGACGGGACTGTCGGTCGGCTCCACGGCGATCGTCGTCAGACCCGGATGGCGGGATTTGAGCGCGCGGGAGACGCCCGTGAGGGTGCCTCCAGTTCCAACGCCGCCGAGAAAAACGTCCAACTTCCCGCCCGTATCGACCCAGATCTCCTCAGCCGTCGTCGCCTCGTGAATGGCCGGATTGGCGGGGTTTTCGAATTGTTGGGCCATCACAGCGCCGGGCGTCGACGCCACAAGCTCTTCCGCCTTCGCGATCGCGCCCTTCATTCCCTTCGCCGCCTCGGTGAGGTGCAATTCGGCGCCCATGAGCGCCAGCATTTTCCGCCGCTCGATCGACATGGATTCCGGCATGGTCAGGATCAACCGATACCCCTTCGCCGCCGCCGCAAAGGCGAGCGCGATCCCCGTATTGCCCGATGTCGGCTCGACCAGGACGCCGCCAGGCTTTAACCGCCCTTCGGCCTCCAAAGCCTCAACCATGGCGACGCCGATCCTGTCCTTCACGCTGGCGATAGGATTGAAAAACTCGAGCTTGGCGAGAACCTCCGCCTTCCAACCTTCCTGCGCCTGGAGGCGGGGCAGCCGGACGAGCGGCGTCGAACCGATCGTATCCAGGATCGACTCATAAATGCGGCCGCGGGGGGTGGCGGTCCGCGTCGTCAAAGGCGCTGTATCAGGGGTCATGGCGATTTATCCTCTTCAATTCGCCTGGTTCTAGCGAAGCGCGCCGCGCCGCGCCACCGAAGAGCGCGCGCATCACCCCTCCCGCGCGGCGGCTTTCGCAGGGTCCGCGCCCGGGAAAAACTCAAGCAACAAAGCGGGATCGACATAGAAATCTCCGCTTCGGTCGTCTGTGGACGGATTCCGCCATTTGACGCCCCAATGGAGATGGGCGCCCGTCACCCGGCCCGTAGCCCCGATCTCCCCGATCTTCTCACCAATTGCGATCTCATCTCCGAGCGCGACGTCCACAGCCGACATGTGCAGAAAAATCGACACGAGCCCATGCCCGTGGTCGAGAAACACCGTCCCTCCTTCGTAATAGAGATCGTCTTCAGCGAGGATCACAACGCCGCCCGCCGGCGCGACGATGCGGTCGCCCGTCGGAGCGGCGATGTCGTAGCCGAGATGTGGATTGATCTTCTCCGGACACCCAACAGTCACGTAGCGTCGGACAAACCCGAACGGCGACGAAATGCGGCCTTCCGCGGGTCTGACAAAACCGTCCAAGGGGCCGCCGCCAGCCTTGATCGTCGCCCAAGCCTCCTGCTTTTTCCGCCAGGAGCGCGCGGCATGGGCCTTCTGTTCATCGGTTCGCGCATCGATCTTATCGCAAGATATGCCCGATACGATCGTCGTCTCGTCTCGCCGCGGCGACACCTCGAGCTGAATTGCGACAACGCCGTCGGGCGTGGACGCCGCGACTTGAATTTCCTTCGGCGCATCCCGCTGCAAGCCAAACGTCGCAACGCCGTCGGCGTCGGCGATGACGACGCCGGACGGGGTCGATATAGCCGCCCCGGGCGACGCCTTGCACACCACCAGGCCGCCCTGCACCAGCGCCCCGTCGCACGTCAAGGCCGGCTGCGCCGCTTGCCCGCCCGACAAATACAGCACGACCAAAACGACGATATCCCGAAGGATGATCACGGCTTCGCCTCCCCGGGACCTAAGCGCTCATGGGCGGCGGCTGCGTCCACATAGGCCTCCTGACGCTCGACGCTCCAATACCGCAACGCCGGCAAAGGGATCTTTCGCCCAGTTACGGCGCACACCACAAAGTCGCCTCTCGCCACAACCCGAAAGTCCGCATCCATATATTCGATACGCGCTTCGCCCGACGCTCGATCGATTTTCGTTAGCATGACCTACTCGAACAGCTTTTCTAACCAACTCGCTTAGCACCGAACAGGAGATCCTCCAAGCCAAAGTTTTTGTTTTGTTCTTAGGAACATTTGTGGTACAAATGATTATCTGACGCAAAACGGCGCGCCTTGCCAAACCTGGCGGAGCGGTGGATGAAGGAAGCGACTCATGTCTAAGCCGGCATTGAAATTAGTGGATGAGGCGAGCGCCGTGGATAAGCAGAAAGCCCTTGAAACAGCTCTATCGAACATTGAGCGGTCGTTCGGCAAAGGGTCGATCATGCGCCTTGGCGATCGGCAAGCGCTCGACATTGAGGCGGTGTCCACGGGATCCCTCAGTTTGGATATCGCCCTGGGGATCGGCGGGCTTCCAAAGGGCCGCGTGATCGAGATATTCGGGCCTGAAAGCTCGGGGAAAACGACACTGGCGCTCCATTGCGTCGCAGAAGCTCAGAAAAATGGCGGTGTTTGCGCCTTCGTAGACGCTGAACACGCCCTCGACCCGCAATACGCCGCGAAACTCGGCGTTGATCTTGACGATCTCCTCATCTCCCAGCCCGATACGGGAGAGCAGGCGTTGGAGATCGCAGACACCCTTGTTCGCTCCGGCGCTGTGGACGTCCTGGTGATCGATTCTGTCGCAGCCCTCACGCCCAGAGCGGAATTGGAGGGCGATATGGGCGATAGCCTGCCGGGGCTTCAGGCGCGCCTTATGAGCCAGGCTTTACGCAAGCTCACTGGATCCATTTCGAAGTCGAATTGCATGGTGATTTTCATCAACCAGATCCGGATGAAGATCGGCGTCATGTTTGGCAACCCGGAAACAACGACGGGCGGGAACGCTCTTAAGTTTTACGCGTCGGTTCGCATCGATATTCGCCGGATCGGACAG
>CAZQZC010000040.1:0-19349 GCA_964597685.1 uncultured Hyphomonadaceae bacterium
CCTGGCCCGTATGCAGACATGTCGCGGCCGGATCTAGAAGACGTCTACTTTGACGCGCTGGCGAGGGGGCGCTGATGTTGAGGTCTCTATATCTGCGAGAGATGCGGTCTGGGCTCACGAAGCCTGAATACTGGGTCTACTTCCTGCTGACAGGCGCGGTCACGTTCCTGATTGTTCAGGTCGTCACGGTCGGTCTGCCCGGCGTTCGCATCCAGCTTGTCGGGGAGGAGTTTTTCCTGAACTCGCCGGACAATCTTGATCGGTTGGCCTCCCTTATGGGCTGGCTGACGATTTTCATGACGGCGAACATTTTCGGCGCTTACGCCTGCCGCGATTACACCCATGAGATGCAATCGCTGGTCTTTGCCAGCGGCGTCCAAAAGGCCGCCTATCTGATCGGCCGGTTTCTTCCGGCGCTGACACTATCGACGATTGTCACCTCCGGCTACGTTGTCGGCTTTCTGGCGGCGCGGTCGATGCCTTACATCGACCCCTCCTATTTTCAGACCGATACGCCGCTTAACTATCTTGGACCAATTCTAATCAAGACATTGCCGAACGCGCTGATCCTTGGTGGTTTGTTTTTCGCCCTCAATCTTGTCTTTCGCCACCAGCTGATCAATTGGGTTGCGATCATCCTTTTGTATCTTGTCACGGCCGCCGCCCTGCGCATTCAGGATCCAGATCTTCAATCGATCGCGTTTCTTATGGATCCGCTGGGGCTCGACGTCAGTCTCGCCGGTCGCGGCATCTCTAGGGCAGGTTACGAGGCTGACGTCTATCTGATCGCCAACCGCCTGCTTTGGATGGCGCTCGCCTGTGCAGCGGCTTTGTTGAGTGCGTGGCGCTTCAGACTAAGCGAGGAGCAGCGGAGCTTTCGGCTCCTCCGCAGCAAACAGAACGTCGCCTCGATAATTGAGACCCCGTCTCGGAGTGCGCCTGCACAAGGTTTGGAGCCCGCGCTGATCGAGGTGAACAGCAAGGGCTCGCGCCAAGCGGCCGGAATGTGGTTCGGCAGCCTCTGGTTCGAGTTGCGATCCATTCTGTTCAACCGCTTCTTCTTGCTGATCTGCGCGGGAGGCGCCCTTTATCTCTTCTGGGTGTCCCGCTTTGTGGGGCAGAGCTTTGAGACGAACACCCTGCCCGTAACGTATGCCGTCACCGGTCTTTATTCCGGCGCCTTTTATCTCTTCTTCTTTGTGATTATCGCCCTTTTCAGCGGCGATTTGATTTGGCGGGATAGAGACAATAAAATTGACGGCATTACGGGCGCCTATCTTCCCTCCAATATGAGCGCCTATTCCAGTAAGTTTTCGGCCCTCGTTCTCATCCTGTTGCTGATCTCCTGCCTGATGATCGCAGGCGGCGTCGCCTTGCAGCTCTCAAAAGGATTTACGGACCATAATTTCAGCCTTTACGTGAAGCGCTTGCTTGGGTTGAACATGCTGGATTTCACCCTCTTGGCAGGTCTGGCCTTCTTTATTCATACCATAGCGCCCAACCGCTATATCGGGTATGCAATCCTGGCCGGTTATTATGCGTTCGACACGTTTGCAGCTGCTCCTTTGCTGCAACATAATCTATTAATCTATAGCAGCGCGCCGCGTGTGGTCTACTCGGATCTTAATGGCTTTGGCCCAAATGTTTGGCCTTATCTGACATTCAAACTGTTCTGGTTCTTGATCTTCGCTTTGCTTGTGCGGGCAAGCCTCCTGCTCTGGAAGCGTAGCGCCGCCGATGCGCGACCGCCCCTGAAGACCTTGCGTAACGGGCTGCTGACAAGGCCGCGCCTGTCCGGCGTCATGGCGGCTTTGCCGCTGCTCTGTGGCGGCTTCATCTTCTACAACACAAACATCCTCAACGACTTTCAGACCCCCGCAGCGGCGGAGGAGATGCAGGTCGCCTATGAAAAGCTCTACGGCGCGTCGCGCGGCGAGCCCGTCCCGAGCGTTACGACAATCGCGCTAAAGCTCGACCTTTATCCCGAAGACCAGGCCGCGAGGGGATCGGCTATTCTAGGCGTCAAGAATACGACGGATCAGCCGATCACCGATCTGCATCTGGAATACGACGCCAAGACGCTAAGCGGGCTCGTCTTTGGCCGCACGGCCCGTCTCATCGAAAGCGACAACAGGCGTCGCGTGCACATCTGGCGACTTTCGACCCCTTTGCGGCCCAATGAAACCCTTTCCCTCAGCTTTGAGATCGAGGACGTCCCATCTGGTTTTAGCAATACCGGTCGAACGCTGGGTCTGATCGACAATGGAACGTTCTATACGCCGCCCCTGCCCGGCTTTGGATACAATTCCGACCGCGAACTCCGTGACAATCGTAGGCGGCGCAGTTTCGGCCTGCCTGAAAAACCAACGTTCATTGCACGCGACGCCGAGGAGGCTGGAGAGCTGTCTTTCCTCGGCCTCACCGAGAGCTTCATCACGCTTGAGATCGAGATCAGCACGCCGGAGGATCAACGCGCCTTCGCGCCCGGCGACTTGGTGGAGGAATGGTCCGCCAATAATCGTCGCCACTTCCGCTACGCCAGTCGGAAAAAAGTCCTCAATTTCATGACGATCCTGTCTGGGCGGTATCGGTCAAGCAAACATGTCTGGGAGGCCAAGGCCGGCGATCACCAGCCCGTTGAAATCAGCGTTCATCATGACGTGAAGCATCAGGTTAATGTGCCCCGTATGCTAGAAGCGGCCGATTACTCTCTCAGCGCGATGACAGAGGCGTTCGGGCCGTATCCTCACAACCAGCTGAGGATTATCGAATTTCCGAGATACCGAACCTTCGCCCAGTCCTTCGCGGCCAATATTCCGTTCTCGGAAGCGATCGGATTTATCGCCGACGTCGGAGATCTTGATGCGCCGGGCACGAGCTTCAACGAGCGCCGTATCGACTATCCCTTCTTTGTGACAGCCCACGAGATCGCGCATCAATGGTGGGCCCACCAATTGGTTGCGGCCAATGCAGAAGGCGGGATCTTCCTTGTCGAGGCGCTCTCACAATATTCGGCGCTCCGCATTTATGAGGCGCGTTATGGGAAGGACGGTGTCAGAAAGCTGCTGCGCTTTTACGCGAACAGCTATGGCGTCGCGCGTTCGGGCAGCCAAGGCTCGGCCATGGAACGCCCGCTACTTCGTGTCCGGCCGGATCAGAGCTATGTCTATTATGATAAGGCCATCGGCGCGCTTTATGGCGTAAGCGAGCGCGTTGGGCGGGAAAGGTTTGAGGCCGCTCTAAAAGCGTTCCTGGATGAATTCGCCTATCGTAACGATTACTACCCCACCACGCTCGACTTTCTAGACGTGCTCAGAGCCGGTCTGGATGACGCGGACTGGGCCTATATCGAGGATCTTCTCCAACGCGTGACGCTGATCGATTACAACGTCAGTAACGCCAGCTACGAGCGGACACCGGATTTCACTTATCAGGTCACCGCTGAGATCGATCTGGAAAAACTCTATGTCGATGATGACGGCAATGAGCTCGCTGCTGACACGCCGATCTGGGTCGATGTCGGGTTTTACAATGGTCGGGGAGAAGAAGTTGGTCTTCGTCCGGTTCTTCTGGAGCCTGGGCAAACGACGCTCGCCATGGTTCTGGAGCGCAAGCCGGCGACACTGATCATTGATCCGTACTACAAGCTGGCCGAGCGCGATGTGATCAAGGCATCGACACCCCTCCAGCGCAAAGCCGAGGGCGACGCCTAGAGCCCTTTCATCCAACCACCCAATTCGCCGCCATGTTTGGGAATTCGAAGAAGCCTGAACGCCTCAAAACACTTGGAAACCACCGGGCGTTCCGGCTTAAGCTCTTTTATCCGGTCTGCGAGTCGGATTTGCTGCCTCGGACGTGTTTGGCCAGGAGCGCGACATGACGACTAGCCTCCCCTCCTCCGACGCCATGGCTCGGCTCGTAGAGATTATGAGCCGTTTGAGAACGCCAGGCTCCGGGTGTCCTTGGGATCTCGAACAGGACTTCTCAACGATCGCGCCTTACACAATTGAAGAAGCCTATGAAGTCGCCGACGCCATCGAGCGCGCCGACATGGGCGACCTGCGCGACGAACTCGGCGACCTTCTGTTCCAGGTCGTCTTTCATAGCCAGATGGCGTCCGAGGCGGGCGCGTTCGGCTTCCAGGACGTCGCCGAGGCGATCTCGGACAAGATGGTGCGCCGCCATCCCCATGTCTTCGACACCGCCGATGGTCGCTCGTCGGATGCGCAGACGACGGCGTGGGAAGACATGAAGGCGGCCGAACGCGCCGAGAAGGCTAGCGGCCTCGATGCGCCGAGCGCGCTGGACGGCGTGGCGCTCGCCCTGCCCGCCTTGCTGCGGGCCGAGAAACTTCAAAAGCGTGCAGCTCGTTCTGGGTTTGATTGGACCGATCCGAAGCAGATATTCGAGAAACTCGACGAGGAGACGGCGGAGGTCCGAGAGGCGATCGCCGCCGAGGATCAAAGTGCGGTCGAAGACGAAATCGGCGACCTTCTTTTCGTCTGCGCCAATCTTGCCCGGCGCCTCAAGGTCGATCCAGAAGCGGCCTTGCGCGCAGCGAACGCGAAGTTCGAGCGACGCTTCAAGGCCATGGAAGCGCTTGCGGCCAAACGCGGCCAGGCCTTCGCGGACCTTGATTTGGACGCTCAAGAAGCCTTGTGGGGCGAGGTCAAGACCACTGAGCGCGCCTACGGCTAGAGTCCGCCCTAGCTGTCGCTGTCGATCCGTACGTCGGGGAATAGCGCCAAGAATCGACCGATCTGATCGGCGGCTAAACGGGCGCTTACCAGCGTCACGCCCGTCGCATCTGTCGCTTCGCCAATGATTTCGGCGCGGTCATAGAGCCAGGCGCGCGCCGCGCCGTCGCTATGCTCAATGCGGATGCGCAGCTCTTGCTCCGCCGAGCGCAGCGATCCTGTAATCAAGTGGACCAAGTCGGCGAAGCCCTCTCCTGTCGTTGCGGAGACGAGCGCGGCGGGAGGATCGGCGCGCCGCGCGGCGGCGGCGAGCAAGGCGCGCGTATCGGGATCAAGTCGATCGACCTTGTTCCACGCCTCTATGAGCGGCGGCGGCGCGTCCATCTCCGCCTGAAGCCGTTCGAGCACCTGTTCAACATCGGCTTTCTGTGACGCGTCCACCGGGCTGGACCGATCGCGGACATGGACGATGAGATCGGCCTCCATCGCCTCTTCCAAAGTGGCTTGGAACGCGTCGATCAAATGGGTCGGCAGGTCGGTGATAAACCCGACCGTATCGACTAAAGCCGCCTCGCCGATCGCGGGAATTCGCACGCGACGGATCGTTGGGTCCAGGGTGGCGAACGGCATGTCCTTGGCCAGGACGTCGGCGCCGCTCAGACGATTGAACAGTGTGGACTTTCCAGCGTTTGTATAGCCAACAAGCGCAATGACGGCGACGCCGGCCCGCCGGCGGCCCTGCCTCTGAAGCCCGCGCGTGCGCCGCACCGCTTCAAGGTCCGCGCGTAACCGCTTTACCCGGGTGTCGAGCATGCGCTTGTCGGCTTCAAGCTGCGTCTCCCCCGGGCCGGACAGGAAGCCCCGCCCGCCGCGTTGACGTTCCAGGTGGGTCCATGTGCGGACCAATCGGGACCGTTCGTACAATTGGCGCGCAAGTTCGACTTGAAGGACGCCTTCCTTTGTGCGGGCGCGAAGTCCAAAGATCTCAAGGATCAATCCAGTTCGATCGATGACCTTTACGCCGAGCCGCCGTTCCAAATTCCTTTGCTGGATCGGGGTCAAAGCGCCGTCGATGACAGCCAACGTGCATTCTTCATCCGCGAGATCTTCGGCAAGACGGTCGAGCATGCCTGTCGACAACAGCTGAGACGGGTTCGGCGTGCGAATTTGTTCGGCCCGTACGAAACCAAGAGCGCAGCCGAGCGCTTCAGCCAAACCCGACGTTTCGATCAAGCGGTCTTCGCTGGGCCGGTCCTTTGGATCAGTCCAGGGAATGACGATTCCCGCGCGCTCTGTCGGCGGCGACCGATCAATCAATTGGGTATTCAATCGTCTTCGGCGGCTTCCAATTGAGATTCATCGAATAATTGGACCGGAGCGTTTGGCGCGATCGTAGATATTGCGTGCTTATAAACGAGCTGTGGAGGACGACCGTCGCCCCTTAGCAAGATGCAGAAGTTATCAAACCACGTCACGACGCCCTGCAGCTTGACGCCATTAACGATATACACGGTTAGCGGCGTCCGAGACTTGCGCACCGCGTTCAAAAAGGTGTCTTGTAGGTTATGCTTCTTATCGCTGGCCATAATCGACTTTTTTCCTGATGCCAGCTTTCCCGCTAATTCGATTGGCGCTGCGGCGCAAGTCTTAGCACGCTCGGGTAATGCGCTTTATGCGCGCCAGAACCCGGGATTAAGCGCTGGCAGGACAGCAAGGATCTCGAGACGTCCGAGGCCCATCGCGACAATTAGCGCAGCTTGGCGAAACGGTGTTTCAGCGTCGGTGATAAGCCAGCCTGCATTGGAGACGGCGCCGACGCTGCTTGTCACGGCGTCGGCGAATTCAACGCCCAGAAGGCCTAGCGTCAGGACGATCACGCTCACCGCCGCAACGTAGGCGATGAGATAAACCCAGACTGCGACAATTCCGCTTGGCGGCTGCGTTCGGCCCCGAAATCTCAACGTCGCCACGGAATCGCGAAACCCTAGGCGCGAAAACTCGATCACCGCTCTGCGCACCAGGATCGCAACACGCGCGAGCTTGACGCCGCCCGCCGTGGACAAGCCAGACCCCCCGATCAACGCGGGCAAGATCAGAAGCGCCACAGGCAGAGCCGAAACGCCCGCGCCGCCCGTCGCCGAAACGCCCGACGTCGACAGCGACGAGATCGACCAGAAAACCGAGTTCAGAGGGCCCAATCCGGTCGAAGCTGCGGCAAGTGCAAACAACATTGCGGCGCCGACAAAGACGAGCATTTCCGGATCGCGCAGGGCGCGGCCGATTCGTCCGTTTCGGACTTCGATCAGGACGAACAAGCCAAGGGCTGAGGCCGCGAGCCCCAGCATCAGCGCGAAGCTGTGCACGAGCGGCAGGTCCTGCAATCGCGCATGCGCTGGATCAACAAGACCCGTCGTGACGACGCTGACTGCGATGGAAAACGCTTCGGCGGGCGCGTGCGTTCGTGACGTCGCCGCCAACGAGGCGAAGCAAAGTGCGAACACGATTGCGTAGAGGCCGAGCGCGGCGCGAATAACCCTTGGGAACGCGTCGAAAAAACTTGTCGACGGGATCGTGAACAGCACGCTGCGCTGGATGCCGGGTCCACCAAGATTGAGCGCCGCAAACACCGCAGCCGCCGTCACAAGGGACATGGTCGCCCCGATAATGTGCAGAACACCCCGCCAGACGAGAAGCGACACCGGCCACGCGCCGTCTTCAAGTGCGATGACGCTGTGTCCGGTCGTCGTCAAACAGGACATTGCTTCGTAGATCGCCGCCATGATGGAGCGCTCGTCGACGCCGAGCAGAAAGGGCGGCGCCGCTGCGACTGGCGCCAGGGCCCAGAACAAGATCACGACGGCGAGGCCGTCCGATGGGGAGGCTTGCCTGACTGGACGAGGCGTCAGCAGAAGGACGCTGCCTGAAACCACGATCGCCGCAACACCGGAAACGATCAGCGCCGCAGCCTGCGCGGGTTCTGCCGACACTATCGCGACAGAGATCGGTACGACGAATGACGCAGCGAACGCCAGACCGATCATGGCGAGAACACGGACAACGGAGGCGTGGTTCACGGTTCCTCGCCGCTAGAAGAAATCTAGGCTGACGCGGAAGAATTGCTCGACCTTTCGCGTCATCTCCCGCTCGAAGAACACTACGACATGGTCGCCCGGCTGAACCAACACATCCGCGGAGGGGAAGAGAACCTCCTCGCCCCTTAGAATACAACCGAAAGAGACCCCCTCTGGAGCGTCGCCATATCCCAGCCGCTTGCCGATCAGCGGCGACGTCTCCAGAGCCACGCCCTCCGCCGCTTCGGCGACGCCGTCTTCGATCGATTGCAGCGTAATAATCCGCCCACGCCGCATTTTGAGAAGTATCTGCGAGACCGTCAGCGCTCGAGGGTCGAGCGTGACGTCGATTTTCATATCCCGGCTCAACGGAGCCAGATCGATCGTGTTGACGAGCGCCAAGGTTCGCCGCGCCCCCGCGCGCTTAGCGAGGTTGGCGATGATCAGATTGGTGCGGTCGTCGTTCGTCAGACAGATCACAAAGTCCGATGCGCCAGCGCCGGCCTCATCCAATCGCCGCGGGTCGAGCCCGTCTCCGCGTAGGACAATCGCCTTCTTCAACGCCATGGCGGACAATTCGGCGCGATCTGGATCGGATTCGATCAGCCGCACACGCATATGCTTTTCGCGTTCAAGGTGTTGGGCGACATAAAGTCCGATATTGCCGCCGCCGACGATCACGACGTGTCGCAAATCCTGTTCACTGCGATTGAAGATATCGACGAGACGCCCCGCCTGCTCAGAGCGCACAATGAGATAAGCTCGGTCGCCCGCCGCGAGGCGATCAGTTGCGCGCGGCGCAAAGAGATTCTTGCCGCGGCCGACGCCCACCACTCTAGCGTCGAGATCAGGGAACAAGTCTTCGATCTGGTCCAGGGACGTGTCGATCAGCGGGCTGTCGCTGTCGACTTCGAGGCTCAGCAATTTGACCTTGTTGCTGAGGAACGACCAACTCATGGACGCGCCTGGTGTTTTGAACCGTCTCAAGACCGCTTCGCCCACCGCGATTTCCGGCGATATGACGTCGTCGATCGGTATGCCCGCATCGGTAAAGAGCGCGCTCTGATGTCTCAAATAGGTTTGCGATCGAACCCGTGCGATCTTGGTCGGCACTTTAAACAGCGTGTGCGCCACCTGGCAGATCACCATATTGATTTCGTCGTAATAGGTGACCGCGATGATCATCTCGCAATCGTCAGCGCCAGCGGCGCGCAGCGTGTCTGGATGCGCGGCGTGCCCAACGATCCCGCGAACGTCGAGATCTGTGGCGACTTGATCCACAAGCGCTGATTCTTCGTCGATGATGACGACGTCGTGCTTGTCTCGGGCCAGTCGGCGCGCAATGCCCTGCCCGACCCGGCCTGCGCCGCAGATCAAAACGCGCATGTACTAGCCTTCCCGTCGAGGCGCGCCTGAATGAACACCCAAAGCCTTTAATTTTCGGTGCAGGGCTGACCGCTCCATGCCGATGAAATCGGCGGTCCGTGAGATATTGCCGTTGAAGCGTGTGATTTGAAGCGTCAGATATTCGCGCTCAAATTGCTCCCGGGCGTCGCGAAGCGTTAGCCCGACAAGGTCGGCCGATCCGCTCAATCGACGTCCGCCTGCGGACGTATCGCGGGGCAATTCGTCGACGCTTACAGGGCGCTGTGTGTCAGAGGGGGACAAGATCATGATCCGCTCAACCACATTGCGGAGTTGGCGGATGTTTCCCGGCCAATCCATGGATTGCAGCACGGCGATCGCCTCGGACGAGAAGGGTCGCGTGCTCAAGCCGGACGATTCAGCGATCAAATCCGAAAAATGCGTAATCAACGCGCCGATATCCTCGCGCCTCTGGGCGAGCGACGGCACAACAAGAGGAACGACATTCAGGCGATAATAGAGGTCTTCGCGAAACCGACCGGCTTCGATCTCGCTCGCCAGGTCGCGCGTCGTCGCCGACATGACCCGGACGTCGACGCGCACTTGCGACCGCCCGCCGACACGTTCGAAGGATTGGTCGGTGAGAACCCGGAGTATCTTGTTCTGCGTCCCGCGCGGCATATCAGCGACTTCGTCGATTATCAGGGTTCCCGTGTGGGCGCGCTCAAACAGGCCGATCTTAGCCGGGCGGCCTGAGGAATCCTCTTCACCGAACAGCGCGAGCTCCATTTGGTCCGGCGAGATGCTCGCGGCGTTCACAACGATGAACGGAGCCCCTTGGCGAGCCGAGCCTTCATGGATCAGGCGCCCGGCGAGCTCTTTGCCTGAGCCCGCGGGCCCGGTGATCAAGACACGGGAATTGGTCGGCGCAACCTTGTCGATCGCCGAGCGCAGCGATTGCGCGGCGGCGCTATCCCCGACCCAGCGTTCGCTGGAGATGGCTTTTGATCTTAGGGACGCGTTCTCCCGTTTGAGCCGCGCCGATTCCAGCGCTCTCTCTACAAGGAGAAGAAGTTTGTCGCTCTTGAAGGGCTTTTCGATGAAATCGTAAGCTCCGCGCCGGATTGCGGCGATTGCGGTTTCGATATTGCCATGCCCGCTGATGACGATGATCGGCAGGATGGGGTCGATCGATTTCAGGTATTTCAGCACAGACAATCCGTCCATGACGATGCCCTGAAGCCAGACGTCGAGAATAACGAGACTTGGGGCGCGCCGCCGCACTTCTTCCAGTGCGGCCTCAGCAGTCGACGCCAGTCGCGTCGCATAGCCTTCATCTTGAAGAACTCCGGAAATCAATTCCCGGATATCAACCTCGTCGTCGACGATCAGAATGTCGCTGGCGCTCATGCCGGCTCCCTAGCGTTCATGACGCGTTCTTGTGTTTCGCCGTCCCCGAAATCCGACCTGTCGTCCCGAGAGGGAAGCACGATCCGCACCACAGCGCCCGCCAGTCCGTCGGCCCGGTCATGCAGGCTGACCGAACCGCCATGGTCCATGACGATCCGGTTCACGATGGCGAGGCCGAGGCCTGATCCACGTTCCCGGGTCGTCACATAAGGCTCCAAGAATTCGCTACGCGCTCGGTCTGGAAAGCCGGCGCCGTTGTCGCTGATCTCCACGACCAAACGCCCGCTTTCTTCTCTCATGCGGATGTCGATCCGCCCGCCTCGTTTCCGATTGTCGGTTCGCGCGTCGATGGATTCCGCAGCATTCTTCAGGACATTCGCAAACGCCTGACCCAACAATCGTTCATCGCCAAAATACGAAACGGCTCCCCGCCCCGTATCGGCGTCGATCGTAATCTCCGGCGAGATCATGCCCTGAGCGAAGGCGGTGTTTTGTATCAGGGTCGTTAAGTCGAACGACGCGTTGCTCGGTTTGGGCATCCGGGCGAAATTCGAGAATTCCTCGACCATTCGCCCAATGTCGGACACTTGCCGCATTATGGTTTCGAGACACCGCTCGAAGACGCCGTCATCGTCCTCGACCTTGTCGCCAAAGCGTCTGCGCAGCCGCTCCGCCGAAAGCTGAATCGGCGTGAGAGGGTTGCGAATTTCGTGAGCGATCCGGCGAGCGACGTCGCGCCAAGCGAACTGACGTTGGGCGGTCACCAACCGGGTCATATCGTCAAAAGTGAGAACGCATCCTCCGCCGGCGTCCGGCGCGGCCTTAAGCCGAACATGACGCGCGTCGCTGTCGAGTCGAAGCTCAAACGACGCATCGACAGGCTCGCCGCCCGAAAGTGTCGTTCGCGCATGGGCTGCAAAGGCCGGTGCGACCTCATCTAGACAGCGCCCGTGCAGATTGGTTGCACCCAGAAAGCCGTCCGCTGCGTGGTTCGCCAAGGTGATGGTGAAATCCTTGTCGGTTCGGATGACGCCGGCGCTGACCTTTGACAACAGGGTCTCAAGGAAGCGGCGTCCATCCTCCGCCACTTCCCGCGAGGAGACCAAGGCTTCGCGCTGTTCGGACAATTGCTCCGTCATGGTGTTGAACGATCTGGTCAAGATGTCGAGTTCGTCGCTTCCGCCCGTCGGCGGCAGCCGGACGCCTAGATCGCCGTCACGAACGGCGTTAGCGGCGCCGGCCAGGCGCCCGATCGGGCGCACCACGCTGCCCGCAGCTTCCAGACCGACTCGACCAAAGAGCAAAAGTGCGAGGATCGCGATCTGCGCATAACCGACCGCAAAGAGAATTTGCAGGCCGGTGCTTCGCGTTTGGGCGGCGCGATACTCATTAAGCGCCCGCTCCGCGCGTCGCATCTGAGCGAGCGTGTTCACGTCAAAGTCCTTGAACACGTAGAGATATGCGCCCTCAGGCGCCGTCAGCGGCGCAAGAGCCGTCGCAAGACCGCTGCGCTCGTACAAGGTCTGGCCCACCATGCCCTGGCGCGCCTCGTCAATCGCTGCGGCTGGCGGCGGCGAATAGTCCGGCTGGTCCGGCAAGTCCGCGCCGGCAACGGGTTGGCCAGTCGAGTCCACGATGAACGCTGCGCGAAACTGACGAAAGGCGGCCTGGGCCTTCAGGTAGTCCGTCAGCAAGTCCGGATTGGCCTCAAGCGTTTCGGCGCCGCTGGCGAGGTCTTCCGCCATGAGCCGGGCGTCGTCTTCAAGGGTCGTGCTGAAGGCGTTGATATTGCCACGGGCGACCTCAGCGGTTTCTTCGATCAATGTGCCGATGCGAGCGTCGAACCAATTGTCGAGGCCGCGCGTCAGCGTGCCGCCCAGAAACAGCGCCACCGTGAAGGCTGGCACGACGGCCGACAAGCTGAACAAGAGCAGGAATCGACGGGTAAGTCTGCCGCCCCCCTCCAGCGCGCCGCCGGCGCGCATTGCGAAATAGCGGCGCGCCAACAGCCAGCCGAGAATCAGAATCAAAAGCGAATTGACGCCGAATAGCCACGGAAACCGCCCCTCGAAAGGATGACCTGGATCTGCACCGGAAATCGTGGCGAAGGTGAACGCCGCCGCTAGGATGGACGCCACGAGCAGCAGTGCCTGAAACAACCGCCAACTCGCCTGACCGGCTGAATGTGTAAGCGATCGCATTACGCGTTAATCAACTCCGAGATAAACAAGTGGCAACGCCAGTCTGTCACATTACAGCAACATGTGAGGAGTAACGGCAACTCTTAAGCGGGCGTCAATCAGTCCGCTGCGATTCCCAAGGCGTTGATCTTTGCGCGAAGGGTGTTGCGGTTCAATCCAAGCAAGGCAGCCGCGCGCACCTTGTTGCCTGACGTTACCGAGAGCGCGAGCGATATCAATGGCCGCTCGACCCGTTCTATGACCGACCCATAAACCTTCCCGTCGGCGTCGGGGTCCGCGCTGATCAGCTCAGCCATGACATAGCGGCGTAAAAGAGCCGCCAGATCTTTCTCCAATCCTCCGGACGCGGTTGAACTTCGTAAGAGATCGTCGCGCATTTCCCGCTCCACCAGCGTCGCGGTGATCACGGGATCGGGGCTCAGGGCGACCAGCCGCAAAATCAAGTTCTCAAGTTCTCGGACATTTCCAGGCCAGTCATGCGCCGACAACAGGTCCAAGGCGGCGGGTTGAACCGTCTTCTCGGGCAATCCCCGCCGTCGCGCCCGGATCAGGAAAGCCTTTACGAGGTCCGGCAAATCCTCCTTGCGACGTCGCAGCGGAGGGATTTCCATGCGCACAACGTTCAAACGAAAGTACAAATCCTCGCGGAACGCACCGGACTCAATTAACTCCCTCAGATCGGTTCGCGTAGACGCGATGATGCGAGCTCCCGACTGCTCCCGCAGCAAACGCACAAGCTGGGTTTGAGCTTCGCCAGGAAGGTCTCCCACCTCGTCGAGATAGACGGTTCCGCCCGAGGTTGCGGCGGCGCCTCCCTCTCCGTTTACGCCGAACAATTCCCGGCTGATCTGTTTCGGCGGCAGCGCCCCTAAGTCCAGTGCGACGAACGGCGCATCGCGTCTCGTTCCCAGTCTGTGGATTGCACGGGCGGCGAGCTCCTTGCCAGACCCTGCTTCGCCCTCGATGAGGACCGTCAAGTCCGTGTTCATGACGCGCGATATAACGCGATAGACTTCCTGCATGGCGGCGGATCGACCGACGAGCGGCAACGAAGCGTCTTGTTCGGCCTGCACCGCCGCGCGCTGGACGGGCTTTCCAATTCCTCCTGCGCTGCGTTTGAGCGCTCTTTCGACAAGTTCGGAAAGCGATTCGATGTCAAACGGCTTTGGAAGATAATCGAACGCGCCATGCTCGGCGGCGGCCGCCGCCGTCAGGATCGTGTTGTTGCCGCTCATGACAATGAAGGGCAGATCCGGGCGCTCCAATTTCAGAGACGACATTGTGTCGAAGATCGTCGCGTCGCCGAGATGCACGTCAGTGACGACGACATCGCCCTCGCCGTTGCGGACCCAGCGTGTGAGCGCATCCGCCGATCCTGTGGCGCGCACGGTGAACCCCTCGGACGTGAGCGTCTGGCTGACAACCAATCGAATGCTCGCGTCGTCCTCTGCGACGAGTATTGTCGCTCGGCTCATGAACGCCGCTCCAGGGCGAGCGGCAGGACGACGTCGATCCGAGTTCCGCCCGATCGGCCGTCGACGTTCAAATGACCGCCATGGGCGGCGACGATTTCCTTGACGACGGCGAGGCCCATGCCGCCGCCGCGGGATTTGCTCGACTCGAACATATCGAAAATCCTCACTTGAAAATCGGGATCGATTCCAGGGCCGTTGTCTTCAATCGAAACGCGCAAGGCGCGCGACGAGGCGCCCTCCCCGCCGGGCGTCGAAACGGTCAGACCGGCTTCATAGGCCGTGCTCACACAGATACGCGCGTCGTTTGCTGGCGTCTCGGACACCGCCTCCACCGCGTTCCGAATGAGATTTTGAAAGGCTTCGTGCAAGTGATCGGCGTCCGCCCGCACCGGTGGAAGGGAGGGATCGAACCGCCGCTCGATCCTCAACAAATTATGGGACGCCGCGCGCTCCAGCTGCAGAACGTGATCGAGCACTTCGTGGATGTTCACCTCGGCGAAGCGCGGCGCAGAGAAGAGTTCGAACATCGACAATCGATTGACCAAGCGCTCGATGCGCTGGCTTTCACGCCGGATCAATTCCAGCAATTCGGCGTCGACGTCTTGAGCATGTCTCAAAAGAAGCTGCGCGGCGCCTGAGATCCCAGCCAACGGGTTCTTAACCTCGTGGCCGAGAATGCGAGCGAATGTGGATATCTGCGGCGGCGCTGAGTGTTCACGGACGAGCGCGGGCGCCAGCGCGAGAACAAATCCCCCGTCGGTCCGCACGCCAACCCGCACATCCAAAAGAAGCTGCGGAAGCGTGGGACCCGACACAGGAACGGCGGGAGCCGACAATTGACCATCCAAGCTTTCCGCTTTGTCGAGCAATTCGAACAGAGGTGAATCGTGGAAGACAATCTCGCTCAACGCCAGTGAGCATAACGTGCGCCGCGATCGCGCGAACATCTCCTCGGCTTCCGCGTTGGCCGCCGCGATTGCGCGCCTGTCGGTGAGCACCAAAAGCGCCAGCGGCGCGAGATCGGCGTCTATGCGGTCCGTTTGAGGTGGTGCTGGAGACATTGTTTAGGCCGCCGCGCGCGCTGCATGGGTTCCGAAGGCCGCTTGGATGTCAGAGATCAAGACATCCGGGTCCTCGATTTCACAGAGGGCCGCGCGCAAGTTTCGCGCCTCGCCGGCGCAAAGGCCAAGCTCGGCATGCTCGACCGTGGCGGCGACATGTTTGCGCACAATCCGCACCCCGAGCCGTTCACCATAGAGCGCAACCGAATCCGTGATTTGCTCACAGAGGCTTTCTGCGCGCTCCGCCAAACCGGGCGCGGCCCAATGCGCGTCCGACAATTCGGCTGAGATTTGACCTGGAAGCCAGGGGCGGCCCATCGCGGCGCGCCCAACCATGACCCCTGCCGCACCGGATTGAGAAAGCGCCGACCGAGCCGCCGCGACGCCGTCGATGTCGCCATTCACCACGACAGGAATGGACACAGCGTCGACCGTCTCCGCCACACGCCGCCAATCCGCGCGCCCTTTGTAGAATTGACAGCGCGTGCGCCCATGGACCGTCAACATGGACACGCCTTCGTCTTCTGCGATCCGTCCAAGTTCGGGCGCGTTAAGCGAGCCGTCGTCCCAGCCCAGCCGCATTTTTAACGTCACGGGGCACGCGCCCGCGCCCAACCTCGTCGCGCGGATCAGGCGGCGAGCGAGCTCAAGGTCGCGCATCAGGGCAGAGCCCGATTGACCGCCTGTGACATGGCGCGAAGGACAACCCATATTGATGTCGATCACGTCAACGCCCGCCTCGACAAGCCATCTGGACGCGAGTTCCATGTCTTCTGGCAGGCGCCCCGCAAGCTGAACAATCCACGCTCCGTGGCCATCGTGGCGGCATGTGCGCCGGATCACATCCGGTCGCGCCTTGATCAGCTCGCGGCTGGCCGTCATTTCGGATACGACTGCAGGCGCGCCGAAGCGCAGCGCTTGACGGCGAAACGGTGCGTCCGTGGCTCCGGACATGGGGGCCAGCATGACGCGCGGCGCCTGAAAATTATTCAGTCTGTGCATCATCGCCATCTATACGCAAAACATCGCAGCACAAAAGAGCGGCATGACCTCCGAAAATGGAATCTGGTCAAGTCCCTCTGGTCCGCTTAAACAGCCCGCCATGAAAGCCGCCGCCATCATCGTCGCAGCCGGCGCCGGATTACGGGCCGGCGGCGAAACGCCGAAACAATTCGCACCGCTCCTCGGCCGACCCGTTCTGCAATGGAGCGTGGAAGCATTCAGGCGTCACGATGGCATAGCCGACATCGTCGTCGTGCTTCCCAAGGACGACCAATCGCTTCCATCCGGAACCGATCTCGCGGGTGTCCGCACGACGCCGGGCGGCGACTCGCGGACACAATCGGTCCTCGCAGGATTGGCCGCCCTTGATCTAGACGAGGATACGCCTGTCTTAATCCACGATGCGGCGCGGCCCGGCTTGAACGCCAAGATTATCGACGCCTTGATCGACGCGCTGGAGAATTTCGATGCGGCCGCGCCGGCCCTGCCCGTATCGGACGCCCTCAAACGGGTCTCAGAGACCGGCCTTCAGAACGTCCCCCGAGACAAGCTTCATCGTGTGCAGACGCCGCAGGCCTTTCGTCTGGGGCGAATCCGCAGCGCGCTGGAGGCGTCCGGCGGCGATCTCGTCGACGATTTGGCGGCCATCGAATCAACCGGCGGCACCGCGACTTTGGTGCGTGGTCACCGCCGGCTTGGAAAGATCACCTATCCTGAGGATTTCCTAATTATGGCCGACCTTCTTAATCATATGGCGGCTGCGCCGCGGATGGGCGCCGGCTTCGACGTGCACGCCTTTGAAGAGGGCGACAAGGTTGTCCTATGCGGCGTTGAAATTCCCCACACCCAGAAACTCTCAGGCCATTCAGACGCCGATGTCGGGTGGCACGCTTTGACGGACGCGATTCTCGGCGCCATGGCGTTGGGCGATATCGGGGACCATTTCCCGCCGTCGGATCCGAAATGGAAAGGCGCCCCGTCGAATCTGTTTCTGGAGCACGCGGTTAAACTGGCTGCGGCGAACGGGTACGCCATCTCAAACGCCGACCTGACGATTATCTGCGAAGCGCCGAAGGTGAAACCGTATCGCGAAGCGATGAGGGCGAAAACAGCGGAGATCCTGAACGTTCCCCTCAGCGCGGTGAGCGTGAAGGCCACGACGACTGAGAAGCTTGGCTTTACCGGCCGGCGCGAAGGGATTGCAGCTGAGGCCGTCGCCGTCTTGGCGGCGCTGCGAGAAGACGGCTAAACTCAAGCCATGTTTCCAGATCGCCTCCGCAATCTCGCACTCCTTGTCTCGGACGATGCTCGTCAGAAGCGATTGAAAATCGCAGCGGCTGAAAGCTGCACGGGCGGGCTGCTCGGCGGTTTGCTGACCGAATTCTCCGGATCATCTGATATCTTCGACCGCGGCTTCGTTGTTTATTCCAACCGCGCCAAGCAAGAGCTTCTCAACGTGCCCGGCGACATGCTCGCAGATTACGGCGCTGTCTCCGAACCGGTGGCGCGCGCCATGGCGGAAGGCTGTTTGGCCGAGAGCCGCGCGAACATCGCCGTTGCGATCACCGGGATTGCGGGCCCCGGAGGCGGAACCCCACTGAAGCCCGTCGGCACGGTTCATCTCGCCTGCGCACGCGAAAACCGCCCCATACTCCACGAAATGGCTCAGTACGGCGATATCGGACGGACGGAGGTGCGCCTGGCGAGCCTGGAGACCGCGCTTAATCTGATACGAGCGCAGGTGGCGTGACGCGCGCGTATCGGCGATCAGCCTCGGCCACAAACGCAGCGACGAGCCGATCGACAGCCAAGCCGAAATTCGCGCGCAGCAAAGCTTGTAAGACGAGGTTCTTGAACTCGTAATCGATGAAAAAGCGCACGTCGGTCTGACCGTCCGGGCGCTCGACGAAGCGCCAGGTGTTGGCGAGCCGTTTGAACGGCCCTCGGACGAGATCGGTTTCGATCGTCATGGCCTTGGCGTTTGCCGCGACATTCGTTGCGAACCGCTCTTGAAAGCCCTTAAATCCAACGATCGCCTCTCCCACGCAGCGATCAACGCTAGCGCCGGTGCGCTCTCCGCTGACGCGCATGGTTTTGATCCAACGAATGAAGTCTGGATAGCGACGAATGTCGGACACGAGGTCGAAGAGATTCTGCGGCCGGTGCGCAATGGTGATGGTCGTTTCGTAGATGGCCATATGTCTTACGAGGCCCCAGCGAGGTGGGCGTCGCGCGCCGCGCGCAGCCGGGCGAAGTCTTCGCCCGCGTGATAGCTGGACCGGGTCAGCGGGGATGCAGACACCATGAGGAAGCCCTTGGCGCGTGCGATCTCCTCATAGCCGCGAAACTCGTCCGGCGAGACGTATCGATCGATGGCCGCATGCTTCCGGGTTGGTTGAAGGTATTGGCCGATCGTCAGGAAATCGATGCCGGCGGACCGCATATCGTCCATCACCTGCATGACCTCGTCGCGGGTCTCGCCGAGGCCGACCATCAAGCCGGATTTGGTGAATTGGGCTGGATCGCGAGCCTTGACCTTCTCCAGCAGACGCAACGAATGATAGTAGCGCGCACCCGGACGGATCGAGAGGTACAAGCGGGGCACAGTCTCAAGATTGTGGTTGAACACGTCCGGGCCGGCGTCGATGACGCGGTCCTCCCAACCGTCTTTGCGCAGGAAGTCCGGTGTCAAAATTTCGATCGTGGTCTCCGGCGCCGCGCGTCGGATAGCGCTGATCACCTGAACGAAGTGCATCGCACCGCCGTCTTCGAGGTCGTCGCGGTCCACCGAGGTGATCACGACGTGCTTGAGCTCCATCGAGAGCACCACCTCGACCAGCTCGGTCGCCTCCTGCGGGTCGATCGGGCGCGGCCTGCCGTGGGCGATCGAGCAGTAGCTGCAGTTGCGGGTGCAGATCCGACCGTTGATCAGGAAGGTCGCGGTGCCGTCTCCTGCCGTGCGTGGCAGCACCAGCGCATCGCCCCGATACACCGCCGCCAGCTCCGCGTAGATGGCTGGCAACTCGTCTCCGGAACGCGCCTTCAGCATGCGCGCGGGATCGTTCGC
>CAZQZC010000041.1:0-1836 GCA_964597685.1 uncultured Hyphomonadaceae bacterium
GGCGATCGGATTCGTCCAGACCGCCAGGGCGCCTTACAGGCGACTGATCGTCGCTTGGCCGGCGTCGCGAAGAACCTCGACGTCAGCGCCTGAGCGCGCCAAGCCCCGCAAGCCGATATAAGCCGCGGTCAAAGCATGAGCGTCTGCACGATGTCCCGTGTCGGCTTCGCCCGCTTCGACGGCGTGGTCGCGCAAAGCCGCCTCGAAGGCGTCGACCACTGCATCGAGCTGCCGATAGGCCGCGCGGCGTATCTGATCGTCCGCGATGGCGGGACCGGAGATCGTTAAACACAGAAGGCAGCCGCGACGGTCTCCCGTTTCCGCTGCCTCAACGACCGCCTCAAAAGCTTGTGCAATACGCGTGACCCCAGGATCGGACCCGCTCGCGAGCCGCGCGGCCCAGAGGTCAAGTTCGCGTTCCTTGTAGCGTTGCAATGCGCGCAGGTACACCGCGCGCTTTTCGCCGAAAGCCTTGTAAAAACTGCCGCGTGAAATGCCCATCGCTCGCAAAAGCGCAGGCAGGTTCGCGCCGCTATAGCCCCAGCGCCAGAACGCTTCCATGGCGCGGTCAACGGCCTGTTCAGTATCGAATTCGCGAGGCCTGGCCATCACGCATTTTCCCTGAATTGAATGTGAGAATCGAAAATTCTCGTTGAATTACAATTCACAGACACGTGCGTTGAGCGGAGCGGCGCTCAGCCTCACCTGCCGACCAAGCCAAGTCGATCGTGCGATCGTCTTATAAGGACGCAATCGATATAAGATACTAACGGAGAGTCTCATGGTTCGTGGCGCATCCGCTCGCTTTTCCCGAATACAAGCCGTCGATCCTATGTTGTCGACCGGACAAACCCGAACGCTGCTCGACGCGGTCCGCGCAAAGTTCGGCCGCGCCTCGAATTTCATCAGGGTGCTGGCTAATAATCAGGCAGTTCTGGACGGCCATTTAGCGCAATCTTCAGCGCTAAGCGCCGGAGAGCTTGACCTGGAAACGCGCCACTCAATCCGCCTTGCCGTCTCCGGGGCGATAGGCGAGCCATACTTTGCGGCCGAACATGCGGAATTGCTGCGCGGCCTCAACTTGCCCAACGCTGAGATCGACGCCCGGCTCGCGGGGAAGGCGTCGACCTCGGATTTGTCGGAGATTTTGAGCTTTGCGCGAAAACTCACAATTCACCAAGGCGAGCTTGAGAATTCCGACTTCGAGCGATTGAGGAAGAACGGCGCGTCCGACGCCGCCATCATAGAGATCATCTCAAACGCTGCATTCGCACTAGCGTCGGCGATTATCGGCATCGCGACGCAGGTAGAGATAGATCGCACCTTTAACGACACCGCACCCTCAGAGGCTTAGGTCAGGCTGTCTTCAGCGGACGTTCAGATACGGCCTTGCAGTCTGGTTCCATCATCGCCGTATCTTGCGGCAAACCGGAGACAGACGATGCGCCGAACACTCAGTCTTGCTGCGATCGCCGCCGCCCTCACCGCGTCAACCGCAGCCGCGCAGGTTCATGGCGTCGACAATTGCCGGATCCAGCGTCAGCAAAACGAGGTCGCCGGTTTGATCCTTGGCGGCATCGCCGGCGCGCTGATCGGCGATGCAATCGACGACAGCAATCGCGGCTTTCGCGGTCGGCGGTTTCACGGCGGGCGACGCGGATTTCGAGGCCGTCGCGGATTTCGCCGTGACAACGACACGGGATTGATCTTTGGGGCCATCAGCGGCGCGATCGCCGGCAGCGCCATCGCCGGCGCCAGTACGGATTGCCGCACGACCGTTGTCGTTGGTCCCGGACATAAAGGCTTTGCGGACCCGTTCGAGGACTTCGACGACGA
>CAZQZC010000041.1:1936-19288 GCA_964597685.1 uncultured Hyphomonadaceae bacterium
TTCGACGACGACTTCTACGACAAATCCGATCCGGACTTGGATGACGACGAATTGTATGGCGGCGACGATGAAGGCCTGAACGACGGCGAGGTGTTCCTCGATCGATCCGCGCCCCGGCCGACACGGTCGCGCGCCCGTCCGGTTCGCGCCAGCGCCATACCGTCGACGCCGGTCTGCGAGGTGCGCTACCGCACCGTGCGGCTCGCGAATGGCGCGGAATTCCTCGACCCTGTGAAGGTCTGTTACGACCCCCATACTGGGGTCTGGCGCTAGGGCCCTAGGTCTGTTCCGCCTTGACGCGGCGTGCGTGGACCAGGTGCTCCTGATTGCCGTCGCCGCCCGGGATGGGGCTCGCCGTCCAGGCGCGTGGCGGCCAGCCGGCCTCGGTCAGCCAATTTGAGAGACCGGCCCTCGCGGTATCGACCGCGTCCGCGTTGGAGACAATTCCGCCCTTGCCGACATGAGCGCGTCCGACCTGGAATTGCGGCTTGAACAGTGCGATCAGATCGGCGCCGTCGGACGCCAGCGTCAAGGGAGAGGCCAAGAGCTTCTCCAGGGCGATGAAACTGACGTCGCAGACAATCAGGCTTGGCGACTCTGGGATCAGCCGCCTCGTCAAAGCGCGGGCATCAACGTCTTCGAGCGCGACCACACGATCCTCTTCCGCAATGCGCCGATGTAATTGACCGCGGCCAACGTCGACGGCGTAAATCTTACGCGCGCCGCGCCTTAGCAAGACGTCGGTAAAGCCGCCCGTCGACGCGCCAATGTCGAGACAGAGGCGCCCCTCTGGCGAAACCGAAAACTCGTTGAGCGCGTGGGCGAGCTTAACCCCGCCGCGCGACACATAGGGATGCGCTGGCCGGGCGGTGATGTCGGCGTCGACGTCAAGCATCTGTGAGGCTTTGACGACGGGCTGTCCCTCGGCAGAGACGCCGCCAGCCGCGATTGCGGCCTGCGCCGCCGCACGACTTTCGAAGAATCCGCGATCCACCAGCAACCGATCTGCGCGAGCTCGTTCTTGCGCCATGCAATCGCTTCCGTCCGCCGCTTTCGCACCGCCGAGAGGCGGTTTATGGGGGTGTATGGCAGCTCGCAGCTCACCCGCAAGCAAGGCTGGTTCGACGCCTTTCGGTTTGGCCGGGGCGTTGGCCGCCTGTCCGTTGGTTGCGATCCTCCGCGGCCTGCGGCCGAACGAGGCCGAAGATGTGGGCGAGGCTCTCGTCGCGGCCGGATTGCGCGTTCTAGAGGTTCCGCTGAACTCACCGCAACCCTATGACAGCATTGAAATTTTGGCGCGCAAATTGGCGGGGCGCGCCATTGTCGGCGCAGGCACCGTGTTGACGCCAAACCAGGCCCGACGTGTCGCGAGCGTCGGCGGTCAGCTGGTCGTCTCGCCAAACACCGACTTGGACGTCATCGGCGAGTCGCTGAAGCTTGGCCTAGATTCAATGCCTGGAATCTTCACTCCGACAGAGGCCTTCGCTGCGATTCGCGCAGGGGCGCGGCGTTTAAAGCTGTTCCCGGGGGAGGCCGGCGGACCCGCCCACCTCAAGGCGCTGCGGGCTGTTTTGCCGGACGAGGTCGACCTGTTCGCCGTGGGCGGCGTCTCTGCCGATACATTGGCGGATTGGTCCGCGGCGGGCGCGGCGGGCGCAGGGTGCGGATCGAGCGTCTACAAGCCTGGATGGAACGCCGCCCAAACGGGCGCAGCGGCCAGTGCGCTTGTCGCTGCGGCTCGCACGGCATGGGGAGACTGATTATGGCCGGAGACAGAGACCCGACGCCAATCAACTCGATCGTTTCGGTGCAGGCGCCCGGCCGTCCAGCTGTCGCGTTCTCAAACACCGCGCCGGCGGCGTTCATTCTGGGCCCGTGCGCCCTGGAGAGCCGCGCGCACGCCTTGGAAATGGCCTCGGCGCTTGCGGAGATCGGCGCGCGGCTGGGCGTCGGAATTGTTTACAAGACAAGCTTCGACAAGGCGAACCGGACCAGCGCGTCCGGCTATCGCGGGATCGGCCTCGACGAAGCGTTGCCGATTTTCGCTGAGATACGAGAGCGCGTTGGGCTTCCGGTTCTGACGGATGTGCATTCGCCGGATCAATGCGCGCGGGCGGCTGAAGCGATCGACGTCCTGCAAATCCCGGCCTTTCTCTGCCGTCAAACGGATCTCCTGGCCGCCGCTGCAGAGACTGGCCGGCCCGTCAACGTCAAGAAGGGGCAATTCCTCGCCCCGTGGGACATGAAGCATGTCGTCGCCAAACTCGCCGCGTTTGGGGCGCAGGACGTGCTGGTCACGGAGCGCGGCGCCAGTTTCGGCTACAACACGCTGATCTCAGATATGCGCGCGATCCCTGAATTGCGCGCGACGGGCGCGCCGGTCATCTTCGACGCCACTCATTCGGTGCAGCAGCCAGGCGGGCAGGGCGCGTCGTCCGGCGGGCAGCGGGATTTCGCCCCCGTTCTCGCCCGCGCTGCAGCCGCCGTCGGCGTGGCTGGCGTGTTTATGGAGACGCACCAGGATCCCGACGCCGCCCCGTCGGATGGGCCGAACATGGTCCGATTGTCGGAGCTTGAGCAAATACTCAAAACGCTGATTGCGTTCGATGGGCTTTATAAATCTTCCCAGGTTGCGCTTTAAGCTACAGGTCGAACGTTCCATTGCGCGATCCGCCAGCGATCCGGCTCCTTGACGAGTTCGCTGAAAGCCCCCGTCGCCATCTTTTGCGGCGGCGTATCTTGGGCGCCGGAGATTGCGCGGGCGAGGAACCGCGCGATTCCGTTGCTGGTGACAATCAAGACGTCGCCGTCGGATCGCCGCTTCGCGATGTCTTCCAGCCGATCCCTCCATCCCGCCACGAGCGTCTCGGGATCGACACGCCAACCCGGCGGTGGCGCGCCCGTGTCGTTCCAGGCGTCCAGCGCCTCAGCCCCGATCCGAGCGATAACTTCGTCTTCCGTGCGGTTTTCGTCGGGGCCGTAGTCGATCTCCGTTAGGAACGGATCGATTTCCAGATCGGGGGACCCTGCGTTCCGGGAGAGAATGGTCTTGGCGGTTCGACGCGTCCGCTGCAGCTCCGAGCAGGCAGCTTCAACGAATGTCGCGCCCGCGGCGTTGAGATAGTCCGCCAAAATTCGGGCCTGAGCTTCACCCGAGGCCGTAAGCGCCAGGTCGGTTCGGGCGCCGACCCGACGTGGCGTGTCGCCCGGCTCAAACGTGTTGCCGTGCCGACAGACGAAGAGGCGCAGTGTCATGCGTCGTCAGCGCGGGATTGCGCCAAAAGAGCGCTCGCCCGCGCCAGGTCCTGCGGCGTGTCGATTCCGGCGACGGAGATGTCCGGCTCCGAGACTTCGACGACGCGAATGCGATAGCCGTGCTCCAGCAGTCGCAATTGCTCGAGCCCCTCCAAGCCCTCCTGCGGCGAGGGCTCCAGCGCGGCGAAGCGCCGTAGCGTTTCGGCCGTGTAGGCGTAGAGCCCGATATGGCGCAGGACAGGCGAACGCTCAGATGAGCCGCGCAAGCGCGCCTCGTCGCGGATCGCTGGAAGGATCTGCTTGGAGAACCACAACGCATCCCCGTTCGGACCTCGTATACAGGTTGTACCGCTGAACGGCGTGTCCGCCTTCGCCGCGCGGAAGGCGTCCAGCGCCTCCCAACTGAGCCGCACCACCGGCGTTGCCGCATGCGCGCGTGAGATGATCAGGGCGCGAACCACGGCGACGATGTGCTTGGCTGGCGTGAAGGGTGCGTCGCCCTGCAGGTTGACGATCACATCCTCTTCGCACGCCAACGCGTCATAAGCTGCGAGCGTGCGATCCGTGCCCGACGGCAAGTGCGACGGCGTCATGACCGTATGGACGCCCTCCGCAGCGCAGGTCTCCCGAATGCGGTCATCGTCCGTTGCAACGACGAATTCCGCTTTCTCGAGCGCCTTACAGGCTTCGCGGGCCGCGTCGGCGACGCACAGCACCATCGGTCGGCCGTCGAGCTTTTCAAGCGGCTTGCCCGGGAATCGGGTTGATCCGTAGCGGGCGGGAATAACGATAAGGGTGCGCATGAAGGCTCCAGCAGCATGCGGTCGGACTTTGATCTGGATACCGAGAGACGAAGGGTCGCGCTAGGGCGTTGCGCATCGTCGGCGCGCGCTCGTCAGATGTATCCGGCGGCCATCAGATCCTTCATGTGAACAATACCGATAGGACGCCCATCCTCCACAACGAAAGCGTTTGAGATCGCACGTTGGGTGAAAACGGCGATAATGTCCGCCAACCGCATGTCCGGCGTCGCAACGAAGGGGTTTAAGGTCATCACGTCGCGCGCCGTCTTGTCGAAGAAATCGGGACTGATCGCACGACGCAGGTCGCCGTCCGTCACCATGCCCGCGAAGCGGCGTTCGCTGTCCAAAACGGCGGCGCAGCCCTTCGCGCCCTCGGTCATGATGGCGATCACATCCGCCATTTTCGCCGTCTCAACGACACAGGGCATCGGGTCGCCGCGACTGACCAACCAGTCGGAAACACGCTGGACCTGAAGACCGAGCTTGCCGCCCGGATGGCGTGCGCCGAAGTCTTCCGGCGTAAAGCCGCGCTTGACCATGGCGGCGACCATCAAAGCGTCGCCGAGCGCCAGCGTGTTGGTGGTGGACGTGGTTGGCGCCAGGCCATTGGGGCAAGCCTCCGGCGCATCGGGCAAAACCAGTGCGACCTGCGCCATGCGGCCAAGCGTCGACCGGGGTTCGCGGGTGATCCCGATCACCGGCGCGCCGATCCGTTGGGCATAAACCAGAACATCGCGCAATTCCCGGCTTTCCCCAGAATTGGAGATCGCCAGCAAAACGCAGCCTGGCGTCAACATGCCAAGGTCGCCGTGGCTGGCGTCGGCGGGATGCAGGAAAAATGCGGGCGCGCCCGTTGAGGCCAAACTCGAAGCGACTTTGGCGCCGACATGGCCGGATTTGCCAACGCCAGTCACGATGACATAGGGATCCGCGCTCAAGATCAGCCTGACCGCCTCGAGGAAGTCCGGTCCGATCCCGTCGGCGAGTCTATTCAGACCGTCGGCTTCCTTGCGGATCGTATTGCGGGCGATCTGGAGGAGATCGTTTGTCTCGGCGGACACGGGCCACAGCCTTTCGGGTCGATTCGCGCCTATTATAGCGAAAACAGGCGCCGATCAGGCGGTTTTCGGCGCCGGCGCGTTGGAATTGACATGGTCCATGAAGGCGCGGTCGATCCGGTTCTTCCACGACCAAAGCCCAGGCGCTTGGGCGGCGACGCCCCATTTTGACGCGATGGCGGATTTGCCGCCGAGGCTGATCAATTTCAGATAATCTTGCTGAGGATCGAAGTCTTGGCGCGCCTCGTTTTTGAGCGCGGCAGCTAAATTTTCTGCGAGAACAGGGGCTTGGCGTACGGCGAAGACCCCGGCCTTCTCCCGCGGATCGTGGGTCATGTGGGCGATGTCGCCCGCCGCGAAAATATGGGAGTGGTTCTCGGCCGACAGGTCCGGTCCGACGCGGATGAAACCGTTCTCAAGAGAGAGACCCGTCCCCCCAAGCCAGCCTGCCGGCTGCGCTCCCGCTGCGGCGACTGCAAAATCCGCAGCAATATCAGTTTTGTCGGCCAGGAGTATTTGATCCATCCCATAAGACGAGACCGGCTTGCCTGTCAGTACGCGGATTGAGTGTCGCCTCAACGCCTTCGCGAGCGCGCGGCGCAGCGTCGCGGGTCCCCCGGGCAAGATCGTGTCGGCCGCTTCGATCAGCGTCGCGTCAATCCGACCGGCCACCAAACGGCGTAGGCGAAACGCCATGGCCAGAACGAGTTCGATCCCGCCGACACCCCCGCCGATCACCGCGATCCGCGGCGCGGCGGCGCCAGCGCTGACCCGGTCGAGATAGTCGGACCAGGCCTCTGCGAACGCGCCGAGCGGCTTCGCCGGCGTTACGTCCAGGTTGGGGGCCGCCGAGGTGATCCCGATGTCGAGCGAGGCGACCCTGAAGCCGAGTGTTCCCCCATGCTCCAAGCGGGCGGTGTTTGCATCAGGATCAAGCGCAACGATTCGCGATTGGACAAATTCAGCGCGCGCCGAAGCGGTCAACGCTGTCAGGTCGATGTCCAGATCCGCGCGCTCATAATGTCCCGCGATATGGCCCGGCAGCATGCCCGTATAGGGCGCGCGGGCTTGGGGATCGACAAGAATGATCCGACCTGGCGGAGGTCGTCCGTCAGCCCAGCGCCGTAGGACAAGCGCATGGGCGTGCCCGCCGCCGATCAAGAGCAGGTCGCAATCTGAGTGGTCCATGTTTGGCCGCGCCTATGAAGTGGTGAAGTCCGCGACGGCGCGCCGCAGATCCAATCATCGTCCGATGTGCAGCGACTAACGTATGAAGCGGCATGAGCGCCAGCCAAAGATTGACAGTTTTCTTCGACGGGGCGTGCCCCTTGTGCCGGAAAGAGATCGCCTTCTATCGCCGCCGCCGCGGTGCGAAGGGGATCGCTTGGGTAGATGTGTCCAAGGACGATCCGTCCCGTTTCGCGCCGGGGCTTGATTGCGCAGCTGCGCTGGCTCGGTTCCACGTCCGCCTGCCAGAGGGGCGGTTGGTGTCGGGCGGGCTGGCCTTCGCCGAATTGTGGGTCCGCTTGCCCGCTTTCCGCTGGGCGGGGCTCGTCTTTCGACGCGCGCCGTTCCGATGGCTGCTTGAGGCGGGATATGAGCTGTTCCTGCCTCTAAGGCCAACGCTTCAGCGTCTCGTCGGCTCCTAAGGAATGAGCACGGTCGCCCCAATTGTCCCGCGGCCTTCAATGGCGCGGTGAGCGTCGGCAGCGTCGGACAGGGCGAAGCGTTGGCCGATCTCGACTTGGACCGCCCCTGTCCGCAGCGCGCCGAATAGGGCCGCCGCGCCTCGGCTCAGCGCGTTAGGATCCGCAATGAAGTGAAACAGCGTCGGCCGCGTCAGGATCAATGATCCCTTTGGTCCGAGGACACCAGGCGCAATGGGCTCCACCGCGCCGGACGCATTGCCGTAGCTCACCCACCAGCCGCGTGGACGCAAGGCGTTCATGGAGGCTTCTGCGCTGTCCTTGCCGACGCTGTCGTAGGCGACGTCGACGCCCCGGCCGCCCGTTAACGCCTTGGCCCGGGCGCCGACGTCCTCTGATGTCAGGATCACGTCCGACGCGCCTTTGCTGCGCGCCATTTCAGCTTTGGCCTCGCTCGACGTTGCAGCAATCACCCGCACACCCATCGAGGCCGCCCAAGGCGTCAAGAGTGAGCCGACGCCGCCAACGGGCGCCCAGACCAGCGCCGTGTCGCCTGGCTCTGCCCGGCGCACTTCGAACAGCAGCATCCAAGCCGTTAGGCCCTTTAAGAAAGCGGCGGCCGCCTCTTCGTCGGAGACGCCGTCGGGGATTTTCACCATGGTTTGCGCCGGCGCCTTGTAATGGCTGGCGTATGTTCCGCCGCCGACATAGACGGCGCGGTCGCCGGGTTTCAGGTGGTCGACGCCCTCGCCGACGGCCTCGACCACGCCTGCGCCTTCGGTTCCCGGCGTGAAGGGCAGGGACACCGGATACAGGCCTGTCCGGTGATAGGTGTCGATGAAATTCAGCCCCACGGCGGTCTGGCGAACCAGAGCCTCGCCCGGGCTGGGGCGTGGCGGGTCGAACGGCTCCCGCTGCAGGACATCGGGGCCGCCTGTCTCATGCATGCGAATGACATAGGGTTCAGACATGGCCGCCTCCGGAGACTCGGTGTTTGGTGAGGATATGACGACCTTAGAAGCTGTCTGCGGAATTGACGAGGCTGGACGCGGTCCATGGGCCGGGCCGGTCTGCGCTGGCGCTGTGATCCTTGACCCTTTGCAGCCGATCCATGGGCTGACCGACTCAAAAAAATTGAGTGAAAAGAGGCGGATCGCCCTGGAAACGGAGATTCAGGCCAAGGCGGCTTGCTGGGCGCTCGGCTGGGCGTCGCCTGGGGAGATCGATCGCCTCAACATCCGCCAAGCAACCCACCTCGCCTGGCGGCGCGCGCTTGAGGGACTGAGCGTGTCGCCGACCCTGATCTTGATCGATGGAAATGATCCAGCGGGGGATTGGCCGTGCCCAGCGCGCGCGATCGTCAAGGGCGACTTGACCGAACCAGTTATCTCCGCGGCGTCTATTCTCGCCAAATGCGCTCGCGACCGCCTGATGGCGGAACTCTGTACGCGTCACCCGGGCTATGGTTTCGCAAAGCACAAGGGTTATGGCGTCGCCGCCCATGCCGAGGCGCTCGCGCGGCTCGGGCCTAGCGCGGCCCACAGGACAAGCTTCGCCCCAGTCGCCCGCGCAGCCGCTCAACGCGCGACTTGATCTATAGGGAGCGGCGGGCGAAGACGCGGATATGGCCGACGATCTCGCCGTTTCGACCGCGCTCCATCCGCTGTTCGCGGACGCTCCGAAGGGCGTGGCTTTCAAGAAGCTCCGCAAACGGCTCGCCCGCAATGCCCTCCAGGCGATCGATTCCTATCGCATGGTCGACCGGCGTGCGGCCTCACGGCCGCGCTGGCTGGTGTGTCTGTCGGGCGGGAAAGACAGCTACGGGCTGCTTGCGGTGTTGCTGGACCTGCAATGGCAGGGGGCTCTGCCCGTTGACCTCCTCGCGTGCAATCTTGACCAGGGCCAGCCAGGCTTCCCGAAGCACGTGTTGCCAGACTACCTCGGCAGATTGGGCGTTCCGTATCGCATCGAGACCGAGGACACGTATTCCATCGTCACCGACAAGGTGCCTGAGGGGCGCACCTATTGCGCCATGTGCTCCAGGCTGCGGCGCGGGATCCTCTACCGTATCGCGCGCGAAGAGGGGTGCGAGGCCATCGTGCTCGGCCATCACCGCGACGACGCGTTGGAGACGTTCATGATGAACCTCGTCCACGGCGGGCGTCTCGCAGCCATGCCGCCAAAGCTGTTGAACGACGAGGGGGACGTCTTCGTTCTGCGTCCGCTCATCGGTTGCGCCGAGGACGATCTTGCGAAGTTCGCCCGGGCCATGGAGTTTCCAATTATCCCCTGCAATCTCTGCGGCAGTCAGGACGGCCTACAGCGTGTCGCCATGAAAAAACTGCTCGACGAGTGGGAGGCGAAGAAACCCGGCGTGCGCCAGGTGATGCTACACGCGCTCCAGACCGTGCGCCCTAGCCATTTGCACGATCCGCGCATCTTCGACTTCGCAGGTCTTGAGCTGGGAGGTCCCGGCGAGGACGATCCGAACGTGCCGTTTTGAGTTCTATGATTTGACCTTGTGAGGCCGCCATGACCGATCTTTCGAACTTTGAAGGCAAGACCGCCGTGATCACCGGCGCGGGGGATGGGATTGGAAAGATGCTCGCGGAGGGGTTTGCGAGCGCGGGCATGAAGGTTGGCGTGCTCGATATCCGCGAAGACGCCGCGGGCCGGGTCGCTGCGGACATTGGCGAAAACGCCTTCGCTCTGACCGCCGATGTAAGCGACCGCGACAGTTTGGCGGCCGCCGCCGGCGCCGTTGAGGCCCGCGGCGAGGGGCTGTCGCTGCTGTGGATCAACGCCGGGGTGGGCGTCGGCTCGCCGATTGTCGACGGAAGGCCGAACGCCGTCGATTGGGCTTTCTCAGTCAATGTCTTGGGCGTGATTTGGACGGCGCAGGCCTTCGCTGGATTGCTGCGCGGGACGGACGGGCCGCGTCATGTCGGCGTCACGGCGTCGAGCGCGTCGCTGCGCGCGCCCGAAGGCGACTTCCCGCTCTACGCCGCAACGAAGCATGGGACCTTCGCCGTCGGCGAAGCCCTGCGCGGCGAATTTGCGAGGGATGGTATCGACACGACCATTCTTTGCCCGGGTCTATTGAATACGGATATTTGGGACGGCGCGCGGGCGCGGCCGGAGCGGTTCGGCGGCGTTCGTCGCATGGACCCGGCAATTGCGGATTACTGGCGCAACGCCAAATCGCCGGATGTGATGTGGCCCCATATCGCGCGCACCGTCTCAAGCGGCGGCGGATATCTCGTCTGCGCCACAGACAATGAGACAAAAGGCGTCTTCGAGGCTCGCGCCCAGGCGATTGCGGATGCGATCGTCGAGGTTTGAAGCGACATTTCCTGTTGTAAGCGACGCGCAAATCTGCACTCACACCTTCAAAGCCTGGACTGAGGTGCCGACGTGGCGCGTATTCTGTTTGTTCTAGCGGCCTGGGTCCTGTTTGGCGCCGGCGCGGCGTTTGCGCAGATCGAGGACACCCGCCGGCGTATCGACGATCAGACGGAGACCATCACCTCGATCTCTGCCGAGCTGATCTCAGACGACGCCGATCTTGTCGCTTTGCGCGACCGTCTCATCGGCATTCGAGACATGGCGCAGAGCTTTCGCGACGACGTCGATTCCGAACGCGCCGACATTTCCGAAGACGTGATCCGGCTCGGTGATCCGATCGACGGCGAGGCCGACGTCGTCTCGCTGCGTCGGCGAGAGTTGGAACGCCAATTGGAGATGACCGATTCCGCACTGGCCCAGGCGGAGCTGAACGTCGACCAGGCGAACCGATTGCTCGCCGAAATCGCGGAACAACGCCGGGTCGAGTTCTATGAAAGCGTCTTTCGGCGCAGCCCGCCGCCCCTTGCGCCAGCTCAGTTGGAGGCCGCCGGCGCGTCTTTCGTCGCCGGGGCGGAGCAAGCCTGGGCGCAGTTTCGGGCGTGGATCAAGTCCCGTCAGGAGATGCGCGCCCTCGCCTGGTCGTTCTTCGTTCTCGGCTTGGCGATGATTTTCACCTTGGTCATGACGCTGCCGGCGCGGCGTTGGATCAGCGGCATCGTCACCGCGCCGCTGCATGAGCTTGACCCCCTGCCGTCGCGCAAGATCATCCTAGCGGCGGCGAATACGGTTTCGCGGGCCGCGCCAGCCGTCATCGGCGGCTTCGCGCTCTACGAGACCGCCCGGATCCTGGGATTCGTCACAGCCGACTCGCTCAGTTTCGCCCGCGCGATCTGGCTCGGCTTCATCGCCGTCGCCTTGGTCGAAGGGGCGAGTTTGGGTGTCCTGTCGCCCCGCCATGAGAATTGGCGCATCGCCCAGGTCGGCGGCAGCGCGGCCGCGTTTATCCGATTGCTTTTGGTGCTCGCTGCGATCGTCCTGTGGGCCGACGCATCTTTGACGGAGGGCGCTCGGATTTTCGACGCCTCTCCCGAATTGTCGGTGCTGCAATTCGCTGTTTCCGCCACGGCGCTGGCGGTGATCTTGATCGCCCTAACGCGCTCCGCTCTGTGGAAGCGGCCTGAGCCGCCGGCCGCGGACGGAGACGACGCAGGCGCGCCGGACGCAGCGGAGGAGCCGGCGCGGCGACGGCCCACGCCGCTGCGCGCGTTACGGGTCGGTCTGACGTTCCTCGCCGTCTTGTCGATCATCGCCGTTTTGGCCGGTTATGTCTCGCTCGCCCATTTCGCCCTGACCCGGATCTTCTTCACCGGCGGGGTGTTTGCGCTGGCCTGGTTTGTCCGCGCCCTGTTGCGAGAGGGCGTGCGGGCCCTCGATGCGCGATTTTCTTCCAGGCGAGCGGGCCAAGACAGCGAACCGCTGACCTTTTTCTGGATCGGCGTCCTGATCGACGGCGTCGTGTGGCTCTCATTCCTGCCACCGGTCTTGTTGCTGTTCGGCGCGGACTGGACGGACGTCAGCAGCATTGCGAGCCGGGCTCTGCTGGGCTTTCAGATCGGGCCTGTCGAGATCTCGATCGTCCAGGTCCTGGCCGCCGCCGCCGTTTTCGTCCTTCTGCTGGCCATCACGCGGTTCATTCAGCGCACTGCGGAAACGCGGGTCTTTCCGCGCACACGGATGGATGCGGGCGTACAGAACTCGCTGAAAACCCTGATCGGCTATGTCGGTCTGATCATCGCCTTCATGACCGGCGTCGGCATGTTGGGCTTCAATTTGTCGAACCTCGCCATTATCGCCGGCGCTTTGTCGGTCGGTATCGGCTTTGGCCTGCAGAGCATTGTCAATAATTTTGTCTCCGGTCTGATTTTGCTGTTCGAGCGGCCGATCAAGGTGGGCGACTGGATCGTAACCGGGTCTGGCGAGGGGATTGTGAAACGGATCTCTGTCCGGTCGACGGAGATCGAGACCTTCGACCGATCGTCGCTGATCATCCCGAATTCCGAACTCATTTCCGGCACGGTCGTGAACTGGACTCACAAGAACCGCCTCGGCCGGATAACGGTGCCGGTGGGTGTCTCGTATAATGAAGATCCTGAGCGGATTTTGGAGCTCCTGAAATCCGTGCCGGACGACGTCGACGGGGTCTTGAGCTATCCCGCGCCATTGATCCTCATGACGGGGTTTGGCGACTCGTCGCTCGATTTTGAGGTTCGCGCCTACATTCCCGACATCGAGTCGAGCTTGTCGGCGCGTACGCGGCTGCGCATAGCGATCTTCAAGACGTTCAAAGAGGCGGGCGTCGAGATTCCCTTCCCGCAACGCGACCTGCATGTGCGCAGCGCCGATGCGGAGCTTGTTCGGACATTTGGCGGCGTCTCGCCCGATCAAAGGCCGGTGCGCCAAGCCGCCAATGGCGAAGCCGATCCAGAACCCGAGACCTGATCAGGCGGCCTGAACCGCCTTTTGGGTCAGCGCGCGGTGGAGATGGCCGCCCGGCAGGCCCAGGCGTTTACAGGCGAGCACGGGTGGAGAGCCTGGGACCGGAACACGCTCCGCCAATCGCGCCGCCTGGCGGATGGCCGGGCCCTCCAGCGGGCGAAGTCCGTAAGCCTCGCCCAGGCCCAATCTCCGCCGGACGGGCAATGGCAAGATGTCCACAGCTGCGCGGATAAACGGACGTTGAAAGACGCGCAGCGGGCCGGGAAGGGCGGGCGTCGCGCGCACGATGTCGATAAACTCAAAAATGATCTCAGACGGCTCCAGCTTGGGAAGCATGTCCTCGAACAGGCGGTGTTGGGCGGCGAGCGACCGCGGAGCGCCGCTGGCGCCGTAGAGCCGGGCGGCCGGACCTTGTTCGCGGTAGTACCGTTCCTTCTCGGCCTCGGGCAATTTGTGGGCGAAAGCGCTGTAAGCTTCCAAGAAGCCATAACCTGCCGTCGCTTGGACCCAGCTCAAGAGCTCTGGATCGTCGGCGCGGTAGGCTTTCCCGCAGGGTGTGACGCCTTGCACCTTAGAGTGCATCCGGGCGACCTTGCCGATCACGGTTTCCGCCAGGCTGCGCGGGCCATAGACGGTCACCATGGCCGCGAGGCCCGTCCGCTTCATTCGACCTAAGGGGTCAGTCCGGAAACGCGAATGATCCCAAACGCCCGAGCGGACGCGCGGCTCAGCCAATTCTAAGATCACCGCCGCGACGCCGCCGACAAATAAAGTGGCCGGGTTCTTGTAGATCCGCCAGGCGACGGAATCGGGCGCAGAAAGCGCCGGCTCGCCCGGAGGCGACATAAAATCGATGTCCTGTCCCAAATACTTCATGGCGCGTCAGCCTAGCTCAACGCTCGGTTTGGGCAAGCGGATGGCCGCGAACCCGCCGCTCAAGGCCTGCGCGTGTTGCATTGCTGCACGGCGATGTCATCGGCTTGAAGCGCCGCCGCGACGCGGCGTGGCTCATCGGTCGACAAGAGAACAAGGCCGTTGTCTACGAGGTCCTGGTACTCCGACGGGTCGCCGTCGGCCCAATAGGCGGTGTCTAAACGGGTCTCCGGCCGGCCAAGGGTTCCGAACGCGGGCTCGACGCCTTCCGCGCGCAGGCGCGCCCAAGCGGCCGGGTCCGGCTCCCGCGTGCCGGTCCAGCCGAGGATCGAGGTACGGTCGAGCCCGAAGGATTCCAGTTCGGCGAGATCGTCGCCGCCGCGCGCGCCAGCGCTGATGAAGAGGCCAGAAGCGAGGCCGCCGATCTCCGCTGCGCCGCGTCCGCCCGCCAACAGAATGACATTGCCCTCGGCCTCTGCAGCCCGCACGGCCGAGACGATGTTGCGGAAGGACGTCGTCCCTTTCCGATCAAGCTCCAGGATCGCGCCGGCTTCTTTCGCCCACAGCAAGATGTCGGTCAGGAGCGGCGGCGCGAAATCGGTCACGGTCCCCGCATTATCTATGAGATTGGCGTCGCGGATAGCGGCCCAATCGGTGTCCGCCACAGCCCCGTCGAGCGTCGTGGTGCGCCCCAGTGTGCGGTCGTGCAGGAGGAAGAGCACGCCGTCGCGGCTCTCCTGAACATCGATCTCAAACGTGTAGATCCCTGTTGCGAATGCGTCCTGCAGCGTCTCCAGCGCATTCTCTGGAAAGCCGGGCGCCGGGCCGCCGCGGTGGGCTGCGATCACCAGGCCGCCGGCTTCCCGAACGCAATCGAAATAATCGGGCAAGGATCGCGGATCGGCCGCCACGTCCGTCGACGCCGCCGATGCAGGCGCTTCCGCGTCGCGGCTTTCCGCGCCGTCGTCGCCCGTCTCTGCGTTGCCGCACGCCGCCAAACCCAGGGCCGCCGCAGCGACAGCCCATCCTGCATTCTTCATCGCCGACTCCGCTCGATTCTTGTCCTGCGAATTAGCCCGGAATAGGTATCAGTTTAAAGACGACAGCGCCGAGGGCGCGACGCGAAACGATCAAAGGAGGAATATGCATGCGCGGGATCATGCAGGATTGGCAATTGACGGTCGACAAGATCCTCGACCATGCGGCGCTGAACCATACCAGTCGCGAGATCGTCACGCGCTCCGTCGAGGGGCCGATCACACGCACGACTTATGGCGAGCTTCGCCGGCGCGCCAAACAGGTCTCCGCCGCGCTCCTGGAGGCTGGGATAAAACCCGGCGACAGGGTCGCCACGCTCGCCTGGAATACCGCCCGCCATATGGAGGCGTGGTACGGCGCGATGGGAATCGGCGCGGTGCTGCATACGATCAATCCACGTCTTCACCCGGAGCAAATCGCCTGGATCGCCAACCACGCCGAAGACAAGATCCTGATCGTCGACACGACGTTCCTGCCTATCGTCGAGGCGGTGGCCGGCCACCTCGAGACGATCGAGCGTTTCGTGGTCCTCTGCGACGCCGACGGAATGCCGGAAACGTCGCTGCCGAACGCCATCGCCTATGAGGCCTGGATCCACGGGCGCGGCGAGGACGCCGCCTGGGGCGGCTTCGACGAGAACACCGCTTGCGGCCTGTGCTACACGTCCGGGACGACGGGCAATCCCAAGGGCGTACTCTACTCCCACCGCACCAATATCCTGCACACGCTGATCACCTTGGCGCCGGACGTCATGGGCCTCGCGGCGAAGGAGGTCGTTCTGCCCGTCGTGCCCATGTTCCACGCCAACGCCTGGGGCCTCGCCTTCTCTTGCGCGGCGGTGGGGGCGAAAATGGTCATGCCCGGCGCGAAGATGGACGGCGCTTCGATCTATGAATTGCTCGACAGCGAGAAAGTGACGATGACGGCGGCCGTGCCGACGGTCTGGCTGATGCTGTTGAATTACCTTCAGGAAAACGACCTCAAACTGCCGCACCTCAAGCGCGTCGTGATCGGCGGATCGGCCGTGCCCGAGCGGATCCTCCGGGCCTTCGAACAGGATTACGAGGTCGACGTCGTCCACGCTTGGGGCATGACGGAGACGAGCCCGCTTGGCACGCTGGGGGCTTTGCCGGCGCATCTGGAAAACGCCGACATCGACACCCGCATCGGACAGAAGCTGAAACAGGGCCGTCCGCCGTTCGGCGTGGAGCTCAAAGTTGTCGACGACGAGAACAACGCGCTCGCCCGCGACGGCAAGACGTCGGGCCGCCTGCTCATCCGCGGCGCGGCGATTGCGGCGGGCTATTTCAAGGGCGCCGGCGGCGAGGTGCTGGACGACCAAGGCTTTTTCGACACCGGCGATGTCGCCCACCTCGACGCCCACGGAACCATGCAGATCACCGACCGGGCGAAAGACGTGATCAAGTCCGGCGGGGAATGGATCTCCTCCATCGACATTGAGAACCTCGCCGTCGGCCACCCCAAGGTCGCTAACGCCGCCGCCATCGGGATCTACCACCCAAAATGGGACGAGCGCCCGCTCTTGATCATCCAGGCCGCCCCCGGCGAAGCGCCCACCAAGGACGAGCTTCTCGCCCATTTGGAAGGCAAGATCGCCAAATGGTGGACGCCCGACGACGTGGCCTTCGTCGACGAAATCCCCCTGGGCGCCACCGGCAAGATCAACAAGCTGGCCCTGCGCGAGCGGTTTAAGGATTACACTTTGCCGACGGCGTGAGCACAGCTCCAAATTCCCGCCTCCGCCCATACCGAAACCCGCCAAATGGGTGTACAGTCCGCCGAGTGCACACGCGAGCGAGGAGGGCGCGATGACCTATGTGGACGGCTTTGTGACGCCGGTGCCGACGGCCAACAAGGAGGCCTATCGGGTTTTTTCGGAGACGTGCGCGGAGGTCTACAAGGATTTCGGCGCGCTCGCCTTGGTGGAGGCGTGGGGCGACGACGTGCCGGACGGCGAGGTCACCTCCATGCCGATCGCGGTGCAGCTGAAGCCTGAGGAGACGGTGGTCTTCTCCTGGGTCCTCTGGCCCGACAAGGCGACGCGGGATGCGGGGCTTGAGAAGATCTTCGCCGATCCGCGCATGACGGCGCTGGACGGCCATATGCCGCTCGACGGCAAGCGCATGATCTTCGGCGGCTTCACGGCTTTGGTCGAGGCGTGAGCGCCCTGGCGCAACACCCATGAAGGAGCCTGACCCATGGCCGACAAAATCGCCCCGTTCCTGATGTTCACCGGCCGCGCGGACGAGGCCATCGCGCTCTACACCTCCCTGTTTGACGGGGCCCGTATCGAAGAGATCGAGCGTTGGGGCGTCGAGGGGCCGGGCGCGGAGGGGACGGTGAAGCTCGCGGTGCTGAACCTCGCCGGGCGCAGCCTGATGTGCACCGACAGCCCGAACGCGCACGACTTCACCTTCACCCCGTCCACGTCTCTCTTCGTGACCTGCGCCGACGAGGCCGAGCTTGACCGCCTGGCCGGCGCCCTTCTGGAGGGCGGCGAGGCCCTGATGCCGCCCGGCGATTACGGCTTCAGCCGGAAATTCGCCTGGGTGCAGGATCGTTTCGGCGTCTCCTGGCAGCTGAATTGGGATTAAAGCCTTTCCAGGCGAAGTGGAGACCGGTTCGCCATCCGGAAATGCGTCAACACAAAGACCTTTAGCGGAGCTAATTCCGCCGCCCGAAGAGCCGGCTGAGCCAGGTGCTGGGTTTTGGTTTGGAGGCCGATCCAGGTCCAGGTTGGCCCTCGCTGCCCGCCGCAAGCTCCGCCAGGATCCCATCCAGCGTCCCCTGCGCGATCGCGATATGCGGATGCCCCTC
>CAZQZC010000042.1:0-19152 GCA_964597685.1 uncultured Hyphomonadaceae bacterium
ACGGATCTTCATGTTGTTCATATGCTTGGGATTAAACTTTTCGGGCTGGACAAATACATGTCGCTTGAGCGTGTTGTGACGGCTGCCTTGTTAGAACCCGTCAAGCCCGATCTCATTATCGCGACAGGAGATTTGACCGAGGACGGCTCTGAAATCTCTTATCGGCGCGTTCAAACTCTGCTTTCCGGGACAGGCATCCCCGCGCTCGTTTTGCCCGGCAATCATGACTCGGTTGAGAACATGGCCGCTGCGCTCGTTGGTGGAGCCATTTCAATGCCTATGACGCACCGCGAAGGCGATTGGGGCTATGTCCTCTTGAATTCTCAAGTGCCAGGGGCTGGGCACGGCGAAGTCCGGTCCGCAGAATTACGCGCCCTCGAAGCGCAGTTGCGTGAAGCGCCGAACACTCCCTTTCTTGTCGCCCTGCATCACACGCCGTTAACGCCGTGCCCTTATGCGGGGTGTCGGCTGGAACGGCGAGAGGCGCTGTTTGAGGTGATCGATCGGCACAAGAATCTTCGATGCGTGATCTCAGGACATGCGCACGAAGACCGAGAACGGACGCGCGGTAATGCTCTGATCATGACGACCCCGGCCACGAGCGCCCAGGCCTGGCATGCCCAGGAAGGCGCGTCATCAAACCCCGACAGTTTCTGGGCGTCTCACTATTTCGATCCAAGCCGATCAGCTTATCGGAGCATCGATCTATACCCAGATGGCCGGGTCAGTAGTGAAGTACATTGGGTATTCAACACTTAGCGGATCAATGTCGAAAGATCCGCTTCGCCGCCGAAAGCAGCCACCAAGAATCCCAAAAAACCCGCCGCTCGCCGCACGTCTCCGCCCGCCATATCGGCCTCGTCCCTAGAAACACAGCGGCCGCGTGCGGTCGGCGTTGCGGCGGGTGAGGGAGACTTGGTCGCGGACCTGGTTCAGTAAATGCACCACCGGTTGGGCGACGCCCACGCGGCGGTCGGGCGCCTTGGGCGCGCCCTGGATCCCGATATGGACGCCGACGATCTTGCCCGTGTCGAGGTCGAAAACCGGCGCGCCGAAAACACCCTTCATCACGGTGTGCCGGTAGGTCGTCATCCACGCGCCGACATCCACGGCCTCGGCGACAAGCAGGGTGAGGCCCTCGCTCTCGCCGTCGGCGTCTTGCGCCGTTTCGGAATCGATTCCGAACAGGGCGTAGGCCGTCTCGCTCTGCACCCCGCCCTCGGCCGAGCCGCAATCGAGGTCTGCGGCGGTGACCGCCCGCGCGCCGAAGGGGGCGGCCTCCTCAAGCACATAAACGGCGAAGCGCGTCTCAGCCGCCAGCTCCGGCGGCGTGGTCCAAACCGGCGTCTCGGAGACGAGATAGGCGCCCGACGTGTCGAGCGTGGGAAAGGTCGCGACGATCGACATCTCGTCGTCCGGAAATCCCGGCGGCGCGTCGGTGACGAAGCGCTGCTCAAGGATCCGGTCGTCGAAGCCGTCCAGCGGGTCGGCGGCGTCCTCAACCGCCGGCGGGATGTCGACCTCGCTGATCGCGCGCTGTTCCAGGATCCGGCCGGCCCCTTGACCGGGGTCGAAGTCTTTTTCGAGAACAACGCCGTCGAAATTCGCTAGCCACGCATCGTCTCCGGATTCGGCCGCAGCGATCAGGGCGTCGAACTCCATGTCGTTGAAGCCATAATCGAAGCCCGGCCGCAGCTCCGGCGCCAGGATCAAGGTCTGGTCTGCGAAATCCGAATGGACCAGGCGGCCTTCGATGAGGAAGCCAGTATTGACCGCGCGCTGAGGCCCCGAGAGACCGTCGAGGCGGACGACGGCGCCGGAATAATTCGCCGCGACGGGAAACCACCCGCCCGCCACCTCGAACGCGTCGGCCGCCGTGGGCGGGGCGCGCAAGGCGATGTCGGCCGACAGGCGCAGAAACGCCGATTGCAGCGCATCGTTCGTCTCGCTCAATTCGTCATACGCCTGCACCGCAAAGTCGCGCGCTTTGTTGGCGTCGAGATACTGCATCCAAGCGAATGCGGCGAGGCCGGTCATGGCGACGGCGACGGTCGAGACGCCCAAGACCAGGCCCCGCCGGCGATTGCGCGCCCGGCGTTCGGCCGCATCGTGGGCAGCGTTGCTGGCGGCGATGAAATCAACCTGGTCCACGGTCAGCTCCGGCGCGCCGCGCGGCGTCGACGCTGACCAGGTCTTGGCCGCCTCAAGCTCGTCGCCGCGCAAGAGCAAGGCGTCGGACCGGCCCCGGGCATCCCAGCGCCGCGCCAGGGCGCCGATCCGGGTGTGCTCACGTATCCACCCAATGTCGACGCGCAACGCCTGCGACAGCTCCTTCAGGCCCGCTGCGAAGGAATTCTTACCCGTGAAAAAGGTGTAGTTCAGACGGCGCAGCTGACGAGGCGCCGCATCGTCTGGCACGGCTCGCCAAACAACGGGCAGAAGCCGTTTGGATCGACGCAGGGATTCCGCGACCTCCCAGTCGCAATGCATCGATCCTATCGAATCGGGCGACATGACGTAGACGATCGTATCCGCCGCTTCGATCAGACCGCCGAGGCGCTGCTCCCACGGCTCCCCGGGCGCGATGTCCTCCTGGTCGATATACGCCTCGAACCCGCAAGCCTGAAGCGCGCTGACAAGGTCCAGCGCGAACTCGGTGTCTGCGCGCGAATAGGAGATGAACACCTTGATACGATCTGCGACCGCTCCGGGCTCTCCGTAGGCCATCTTGTCACCCCAATGTCGTCCCGCCTCAATTCTATGCCTCAAGCGTCGCAACAGGAAGGGTCGCACTCACGACCTGCTCGCGTTTTCGTCATGTCTCGTGCGTTGAAAGAATTGGGGTGCGGGCAATATTGATCCTGCGCGGTCGTGGTGAACCCTCCCCCACGTCCCCCAACGTCCCCCCCTCATCACGGCCGCGCAACTCTCTGAAAGTTAACGATTACCGGCGACCACGGCTTACGGCTGAGCGCGATTTCGACAGCGCTCCGGGTCAGGAATTTCGTCAGTGCGCAGCGGTATTCTGCGGAGGCTTGAATGTCGTCGACGGCCGCCTCCGAAACCACGTCTGGAACGCTCTCCGCCGCGAAATTGGCGGTCAGAGCCTCCTCAAGGGTCCGCATCCGACAGACCGTCGGGCGCAAGCCCGTCGCAGCGATGCGGACATGATCCGCGAAGACCGCGACGAAGACGCCGACCAGGGCGTAGCGTGCGGCGGGATGGGGCTGCTTGGCGTAGGCGGCGGCCTGTGGCGTCGGGATCGCAACGCGGGTGATGATCTCCCCGGGCGCAATGCCGTCCCCGCCGGCCTCGAAGAATGCATCGGCTGGTATGACACGCTCCGTCGTATGGATGGCGGCGCCCAAGGCCACCAACGCGGGCGGATAGTCGCCGTTCGGATCGCCGCTGGCGAGGGCGCCGCCCAGCGTGCCAAGATTGCGCACTTGTGGGTCGCCGATCCCTTCCGCCAATTCGCCGATCGCAGGGTTGCGACGTCGAACCGTTTCGGAGCCGGCGATCGCCGCATGGGTCTCGCCTGCGCCGAGGCTGAGCGCGCCGACGTCCTCGCCGATCCCCCGAAGCGCATCCAAATGATCGATCGCCACAAGGCGCTGTGGCGTGGCCTGTTCCGACATCTGCTTTGGTATGAGATCTTGGCCGCCGGCGACCAGCGCGCCGCCCGCCCGGGCGAGACGCGCCGCCTCGCCCAGGGAGTCCGGTCTCAGGAACCGCGCTTCAGCCACGCTTCGCCTCCCGCAGGGCGCGCCACACCTTTTCCGGCGTTGCGGGCATGGAGACGCGCACGCCCAGCGCGTCGCGCAATGCGTTCATGACCGCCGGCGGCGCGCCGATGGCGCCCGCCTCGCCCGCGCCCTTCGCGCCGAGAGGGTTATGATCGCACAGGGTTTCCGTGGTCGCTGTGTCGAAGTTTGGAATGTCGTCAGCCCGTGGGAAGCGATACGTCTTGAAGGAGCGGGTCAAAAGCCCGCCGCTCTCTGGGTCATAAACGGCGCCTTCGTAAAGCGCCTGGCCAATCCCTTGAGCGAGGCCGCCATGGACCTGGCCCTCCACAATCATTGGATTAACGACCCGGCCGAAATCGTCGACGGCGGTAAAGGCGGCGATTTTCGTCACGCCCGTTTCGGGATCAATTTCGACCTCGCAGACATGCGTGCCAGAGGGGAAGGTGAAGTTCTCTGGATCGTAGAAAGCCGTCTCCTCCATACCCGGCTCCAGATCTTCCGGATAATCGTGCGGCACATAGGCGGCGCGCACCACGTCCTGAATGGAGACATGATCATTGCGCCCGCGGCGAAAGAACCGACCGTCGCCGAACGCGATCTCATCGATCTCAGCGTCGAGGAGATGGGCGGCGATGCGCTGTCCCTTGGCGATCACCTTGTCGGCGGCCTTAACCAAGGCCGAGCCCCCCACCACAAGGGAGCGCGAACCATAGGTGCCCATGCCGATCGGCGTTGTGGCGGTGTCGCCGTGGATCACCTCAATATCGTCGAAGGGGACGCCCAAACGCTCGGCGGCGATCTGCGCAAAAGTGGTTTCGTGGCCCTGGCCGTGACTGTGGGAGCCGGTGAAGATCTGCAGCTTGCCGGTCGTGGTGAAGCGCAGCTTGCACGATTCCCAAAGCCCCACCTCCGCGCCCAGGGCGCCGGCGACCGCCGAGGGCGCAATGCCGCACGCCTCAATATAGCAGGAGACGCCAATCCCGCGCATCTTGCCGCGAGCCGCCGCCTCCGCCCGGCGCTCTGGGAAGCCGTTGTAATCGGCGCGCTCCAGGGCGAGGCTGAGATGGCGCTCGAAATCGCCGGAATCGTATTCAACGGCGACCGGCGTCTGGTACGGGAAATGCTCAGGCCGAACGAAGTTCAAACGGCGCAGCGCGATCGGATCGCGACCGGTTTGACGCGCAGCCTCGTCGACCAGGGTTTCCAAAAGATAGGCCGCTTCCGGCCGCCCCGCGCCGCGATAGGCGTCGACGGGCGCGGTGTTTGTGAAGACTGCGTCGACCGCGCAATGGATGGCGGGCGTGCGATAGGGGCCGGCCAGCATGGTGGCGTAGAGGTAGGATGGCACGAACGCCGCAAAGCTCGAGAGGTAGGCCCCCAGATTCGCAATCGTCGCGACACGCAGGCCCAGGAACCGGCCGTCCGCGTCGAGGGCGAGGCTCGCACGCGTGACATGCTCGCGGCCGTGGGGGTCGGTGAGGAAGCTCTCGCTACGCCGCGCGGTCCATTTCACGGGAACGCCCAAGCGCTTCGACGCCCAAAGGCAGACGCATTCCTCCGCATAGATGAAAATCTTCGAGCCGAACCCGCCGCCCACATCGGGCGAGACGACGCGCAGCTTGTGCTCCGGCGCCAGCCCCGTCGCCTCGCAAATCACATGGCGCGCCATGTGGGGGTTCTGGCTGGTGACGTGGAGCGTGAAGGCGTCGCGCGCGGAATCATAGTCACCGATGGCCGCCCGCGGCTCCAGCGCGTTGGGAACCACGCGATTGTTCGTCAGGTCCAGCGTGACGATGTCGGCGGCGGCGGCGAAGGCCTGGTCGACGCCGTCGGCGTCCCCAAACTCCCAATTGAAACAGGTGTTGCGCGGCGCGTCGGCGTGCAGGGCTGGGCCGGCAGTTGCGGCGGCGGGGTCAATCACCGGCGGCAAGACGTCGAAGGTCACGGCCACCAAATCGGTCGCCGTCTCGGCCGCCGCCCGGCTTTCCGCTATAACAACCGCGACGGGATCGCCGATATGGCGCACCTTGCCGTGGGCCAGGATTGGGCGTTCGCCGCCCCGCATGGACGAGCCGTCCGTCGAGACCACCCGCCAGCTGGAGGTCAGCGCACCCACGCCGTCGGCGGCGACGTCTTCGCCGGTCAGGACGCCAATGATGCCTGGCGCGGCCTCTGCAAGGCCCGTGTCGATATCCAGAATCTCCGCATGGGCGTGGGGCGAGCGGACAAAGGCGGCGTAGGCTTGGCCCGGCGCCGTGATGTCGTCGGTGTAGCGCCCGCCCCCGGTGAGGAAGCGCTTGTCCTCGCTGCGCGGAACGCTATCGCCGACGCTCTCCCCTTTTGGGGCCGGTGCGGGTGCGCCAGCCGCCGCCGCGCGGATCGCGCGAACGATGTTCTGGTACCCCGTGCACCGGCAAAAGGCGCCCTTCAGCCAATCCCGGATTTCCGGCTCCGACGGATTGGGATTGCGGCTGAGGAGGTCGGTCGCGCTCATCACCATGCCGGGCGTGCAAAAGCCGCATTGCAGGGCGTGGTGATCGCGAAAAGCCCGCTGGAGCGTGGAGAGCTCGCCTGGCGGCGCGAGCCCTTCGATCGTCGTGATCTCCCGCCCCTCGGCCTGGCCCGCCAGGACAGTGCACGCCTTCACGGACGCACCGTCGAGATGGACGACGCAGGCGCCGCATTGCGAGGTGTCGCAGCCGATATGGGTCCCTGTCAGGCGAAGGTCTTCGCGCAGAACATCGACAAGCCGCTTGCACGGGTCGACCGCAACGCGGCTGAGCTGCCCGTTGACAGACAGGCGCAACGGGCCGACGCCCGCACTGTTCAGCGCGTCGTCGCTCATCCTTTCAGATAACGACCAAGGCCCCCCGGAGAGGGCAGGAATTGCGGCACGCGGCGCTGATAGTCGCGATAAGCGTCGCCAAAGCGGGCGACCAGTTCGCGCTCCTCAAGCTGGATCACGGCCATGAGGCCCAATATGCTCGCCGCGCCGACGAGATAGGCGCCCGCAAAATTGGCGATCAGGCACCAGCCCAGAATACTGACTGCGATCATTAAATAACGCGGATGGCGGACAAGGGCGAAGGGGCCGGTGTCGATCAAATTCGTCGCTTCACCCTGGATCTCCGGCACGCCGGCGAAGGTTCGGAAGTCCAGATGTTTGCGGATGGACCTGGAAAACACCCACGTGGAGAGATAGAGGACGCCGCCCAGCCCGATCAGAACGGGCTGAAACCCCAGATCGCCGCCGATGAACGCGTCAAGGAAGATCACGGTCGGCGCGCCGATGGCGATCATCGCGGCCAACGCGACGGAATAGGCCAGAAGCGGCCTGGACGCCTTCCAGCGCCGCGACCCGCCATGGATGACAAGCCAGAACGTAATAACCAACGGCAACGTGATCACCAGGATCGCCGCCATCACATAGCGTATCGGCTCCATGCCGCCTCCAAGGGCTACCCGAACGGGGCAAGTTTAACGACGTTTTGACCCGGCGAACAATCGCATTACGTGTGCTTCGTCGCGATCCAGCGAACGACAGGCGCTTCACGCCAGGCGAAAAACCCGAGGCCGAAAAGGGAATCGACGTGTCCGGCGACATTGTCCGCAAACTGATCTTCGGAATGCCCACCCGCTTCAACGCCGAACGGGCGGGCGGTCTGAACGCGACAATCCAGTTCAAGATCACGGGCGAAGCGGGCGGCGATTTCGCCATCCTCCTCAGCGATGGCGTCTGCACCGTGGAGGAGCGTTTGGACCCGTCCCCAAACCTAACGCTGAAATTGTCGGGCGAAACCTATGTCGACGTGGCCATGGGCCGGATCACCGGACCGCAAGCGTTCTTCCGACGAAAACTGAAATTCACCGGCGACATGGCGCTGGTCATGAAGATGCATGTCCTGTTCCCAAGCCTGGAGCCGGCCTTGCAAGGCGAGGGCGCTAGCGCCTGACCGCCGGAGCTTCGAGCGGCAAGCCGCGCGCCCTCACGGCGAGGTAAAGCTCTAACGCCAGATATGCGTCCGATCCAAGGGCTTGAGGCTCCGCCCGGACGCCGGCGTCGCAATCCTGGAAGCGTCGATGCAGGGAGCCAAGCGTCTGCCATTCCAATCTGTAAGCTGGAAAGCCGTTGCCGTGGCCCTGGCTGATTGTATCGCCGCGCAATTTGCGGCCCCAATTGTCGTCGTGACACTGGCTGCAGGCGAGGTTGAACTGCCCTCGGCGCGTAAAAAAGTATGCGCGGCCCGCGTCCAAGAAGGGCTGCGTGCGGTCGTCGATGCGCGGCGATGTCGGCGCGCCGCGCGACAGGGACGCCACATAGGCCGTCAACGACAGCAACGCGTCGGAATCGTAAGGCAGCGCTGCAGCGTCCTGACGACGCTGACGACGCTGACGACACAGATTGATGCGGCCTTCAAGGTTCGCCAACCGTCCGGACGCCTCGTCGATCTTGGGATGCTCCGCGGCAGCGCCGGCCAGGTCGTCGGGATCGTGACATGACGCGCAGCTCGCCTCCACGCCGTCGGTCGCGGCGAACAACGCCTCGCCCCGATCCACCCAAAGAAGGCCAGGATTTGCAAAGTCATCGGTCTGCAGAGCCTGGGTTTCGGGCGTCAAGAACTCGAATCCCGACACGATTGCGGCGGGATCCAAATCCGCTTTGACGCCGCCCGGAGCCTCCTGGCCGCACCCAGCCGAGAAGACGAGGACAAAAGCCCAGGCGCGCCGCATCAGGCGACGCTGATCTCGGCGGTGTCCGACCAGGTCTCGCCATGTTGGTCGGTCCAGCGGAACTCGAGGACCCCGCTTTCAGCGGCCACCGTGTGAAAGGTCAAAAACGGATTGGCCGAGACGCCCGGAAACAGCGTCGCTTGAAAGACGCGCACGCCATTATAGAGGCATTCAAAATCGGTGATGATGTCGCGGGGGATCGCCTCTCCCCGGGGGCCCCGTCGAAAGCCGCTTTCCATATCGTGTTGTATGAGGGCTTTGACCTCAATGACGTCGCCGATTGCGGCGGTCGTCGGCACCGACAAGCGAATGGCCGTCATGGGCGTCCTCCTACAGGATGACACACGCCGCCAGGGTGACGACGGTGTCCGCCGCACCCGACCAGAGGGAGCCGTCGCTCATCTCGGCCACGACAAGAAGGCTCTGCGTCCCGGCGAGTCGGATGCGGGTTGAGATTTTGGCGCGCCCGGCGCGGGGCCCCAATTCGAACTGGATCAGACTGGGCACTGGATTTCGCGGTGAGAACACGGCGATGCGACGCACGTGATCGGCCTCGCTCATCGGGCTCTCCACATCGATCGTGATCGGAACCGAAAAGCCATTCTCAGAGATCGGCGGGATGTCGACGCGGACCCGGCCGTCCTGGATGGGGCGCGACCCGAAAAGCTCGACGACCGCCGCTTGCATGTCCTCCGGCGCGGCAGACGCGGGGATGGGCAAGACCGAGACGATGACGGCGCTTGAGCCCGCGCGCAGGAGGGCGCGGCGATCGATCTTCGAACGGTCAATCCTGTTCAAGGCGCGGAGCCTTTCTGCATTGCGAGGTACGAGACCAAGTCTTCAATCTGTTGTGCAGATAGGACGGGACGGCCTTGGTAGCCACCGGCCACCTGGCTTAATCCTCGAATTCGATAATAAGGCGGCATCACCGTATCGGGATTGAGCCTAGACGCGTCTGCGATTCTCAACCGGATCTGCCCACGCGAAAAGCGCGCGCCAACGTCGCTCAAATCCGGGCCGACATCGCCTTGAAACGCCGCGTCGAGCCCAGAGACGGCATGGCAGAGCACGCAGTGTCCGGCCTCCCGGTCGGCGAACACGCGCCGGCCGCGCGCAGCGTCGCCGGCCGCATCGAGCAACGGCCTCGGGATCGCGTCGCCGATAATGTCGGACGGCCCAATCAACCCCGCCTCCTCGCCGTTGCACGCCGCCACAGCCAAAACCGCAAGCGCCAAAGCTCGCATCAACCGAACGCCTCTTGCGTGATCGCCCGGTACCAATCGCGCGCTTGGGCCGCTTCGGCCGCCCGATCTCCCGGCGCAGCTTCAAGCGGACTGACGCCTCCGGCGCCGGCGATCTCCGCGAAGACGCTCGCTTGGTTGGAATAGACGCCGGACACCGAAACCGCCGCGTCCGGCGAGACAAACGAGTAGCACGTATTCGCCAGAATTGTCGGCTCCGGCGCGAGCCCCGACAGGAGACGCGCGACCTGGATCGCGCAGATCTTGCCCTGCAGATTGGCGGAGAAAGCGGATTTCGGCATGGGCGCGGCGATCGTGGCGTCGCCGATCACATGGATCGAGGGCTGTAGCGTGGATTCGAACGAGGTGGCGTCAATGGGGCACCAACCGGTCGCGTCCGCCACGCCCGCCCGCTCAGCGATCGCGCCCGCCTTCTGCGGAGGGATGACATTCGCCACATCGGCCTGGAACGTTTCAAAGTCCGTCTCCAGCGTCATCGCCGCCGCGTCGACCCGGCTCACGCGCCCATCGTTGGACGCCGCGCGCCATTCAAGCGTCCCGCCATAGAGCTCAGCCCACGCCTGGAGAAAGAGGGGCTTCTTCGAGAAATTGTCCTTGGAATCGAGGATCAGCAGTTTTGAGCGCGGCTTTCGGGTCTTAAGGAAATGGGCGATAAGGCTCGCGCGCTCATAGGGGCCCGGCGGACACCGATAAGGGGCGGCAGGCGCAGACATGACGACGAGGCCGCCATCCTCCATCGCCATAATTTGGCGGGCCAGGACTTCGGTCTGCGCGCCGGCCTTCCAAGCGTGGGGCATGATCTCGGCGGCGGCTTCGTCATAGCCTTGAAGCGCGCCCCACCGGATGTCGACGCCGGGCGACATGATGAGGCGGTCATAGGCGAGCGTCGACCCGTCTTGGAGTTGGACGAACCGCGCATCGGGCTCGACACGTTCGGCGCGGGCGCGAATGACCCGTACGCCGCTGGCGGCCAGGCCATCATACCGGAAGCGTTGAGCAGTCATCTCGGAGAGACCGCCGACAACCAGATTGCTGAAGGGACAGGCGACGTAAACGGCGTTGGGCTCAACGAGGGCCACGTCGAGGCTGGGCGCGATCTGTTTGAGCCGCCGCGCCGCGCTCGCGCCCCCGAACCCACCGCCGATCACGACGACGCGCGCTTTGGTCTGCGCCACCCCCGGCGCCGCCGCGGCCAAAGCGGCGAGCCCCGCCAATACCGATCGGCGCGCTGGACTCATCCTAGGACCCTTCCGCCCGGCCGAGATAATCGGCGATCAAGGCGATATCGGCCTCGTCATAACCGCGCGCCAGGCGATGCATGACGGTCGTGCCGCCGGCGTCGCGCTTGTATTCGGCGAACGCAGCGGCGATGGCCTCGCCCGAGGCGCCGGACAGGCTGGGGATCGCGCGGTCGGCGGCGGCGTGGCAGCCCGAACAGGCCGCCGCGAGACTGGCCCCTCGCGACAGGCGCGCGCCCATGTCGGACGCCGGCGACGACACATCCAGGGGGGCGGAGCCGCCCTCGGCGCAGGCTGCGGCCATTGCGGCGGCGAGCAAAACCGGCGCGCGCCTGGGTGTCACGCCCGCAGGTCCTGATCCTTGATCGGCAATTGACGGATCCGTTTGCCTGTCGCGGCGAAGATCGCGTTAAGGACAGCCGGCGCTGCGACGGCGATCGTAGGCTCGCCCACGCCGCCCCAAAACCCGCCTGACGGCATCACAATCGTCTCAACCTTCGGCATGTCGGCGAGGCGCAGCGAGTTGAAGGTATCGAAATTCGTCTGCTGCACTTCGCCGTTGTCGTAAGTGATTTCGCCGTAGAGCATCGCGGACAATCCGTAGACGAACGAACCTTCGACTTGGGCTTCGATCTGCTGCGGGTTCACCGCGGTGCCGGGATCGGTCGCCGCGACGATGCGATGCATCTTCAATTGGCCGTCGTCGTCGACCGTCACCTCCGCACAGGCGGCCACGTGCGAGCCGAAGCCATACATGACGCACAGCCCGCGCGACAGACCGTCGTCGGCGCCCCATCCCGAACGATCGGCCACAGCCTGGAGGACTGCCGCGGTCTTCGGGCTGTCCTTCAGCATGTCCAGCCGGAATTCCAACGGATCGCGGCCGGCTGCATGGGCCATCTCATCTAGGAAGCATTCGAGGTAGATGGCGTTTTGATTGAGGTTCACACCGCGCCAGAACCCCGGACGCACGGGCGGGTTCCGCATGGCGTGGTCGATGAGAAGATTCGGGAACGTGTATTTCAGGGTCTGGTCCTCGACCCGGGGGTCGGCCCCCGACGGCAGGAGGCCCTGGAACGTGGCGAAGTCCATTCCGTCGACCAAGGCCTGCGGGACCAATGCCGCGAGGATCGACTGGCCGGAGATGCGTACATGCAGGCCGGTCAAATTGCCGTCCGCATCGAGCGCGCCGCGCACGCGTCCTTTTGTCGTGGGGTGGAAGAAGCCATGGCGCATGTCTTCTTCGCGCGACCAGAGCAGCTTTACCGGCGTGCCCGGCATTTGCTTCGCGATCGAGACCGCTTGCGCGACATAGTCCGGCGCGCCGCGCCGCCCGAACCCGCCGCCAAGATGGATCTTGTAAACCTCGCACTGCTCGATCGGCAGGCCGGCGGCCTCTGACGTTGTCGCAAGCGCGGCTTCGCCATTCTGCGTGGGGCACCAGACCTCGCACTTCTCCTCGGTCCAGAGGGCCGTGGCGTTCATCGGCTCCATCGTGGCGTGGTTCTGGAACCGCATATTGTAGGTCGCGTCCAGGGTCTGCGCGGCGTTCGCGAAAGCGGCCTCCACGTCGCCGCCGCGATTGCCGACAAACGTCTCTTCAGCGGTCAATCCGTCGTCGAGCTCGGCTTCGAACGCCTTGGTGGAGAAGTCCGATTGCGGCCCGCGCGTCCAGTCGACAGGCAGCGCCAGCACGGCCTGATTGGCCTGCCACCACGTATCCGCCACGACAGCGACGGCCGTATCGTCGACCTTCACCACCTTGCGAACACCGGGCATGCCGGCCACGGCGTCGGCGTCGAACCCGGCGAGCGCGCCGTCGACGAAGGGGCACCCCTTGACGCTGGCGTTCAACATGCCGGGCAGAGTCAGGTCCGCCCCATAGATTTGCTTGCCCGTCAGTTTGTCGGCCGTGTCCAGGCGCTGTTTCGGCTGCCCGGCGATCGTCCAAGTCGACGGATCCTTCAGCGGGACCTCGATCGGCGGCGCGAGCGCGGCCGCCGCGGTGGCCACCTGGCCGTAGGTCGTCGTGCGGCCAGAGGGGCCGTGCGTGATGACGCTCTTCGCGGCGGAGCACTCGCCTGGCGGCACGTCCCAGTCTGCGGCCGCGGCTTCGATCAACATCATGCGCGCCGCAGCGCCGCCCTCGCGGACATATTGGTGGCTATCGCGCACGCCCCGGCTTCCGCCGGTCGCAAAGTCGCCCCAGACACGCTCGCGCGCCAGGTTTTCACCGGGCGTTGGATACTCGGTGACGACTTTCGACCAATCGCATTCCAGCTCTTCGGCCACGAGCTGAGCGAGCCCGGTCAGCGTCCCTTGGCCCATCTCCGAGCGCGCAATGCGGATCGTCACCAGATCGTCGACGCCGATATGCACCCAGGCGTTCACTTCAGGCGGCGCAAGGTCGGCCGACGGCGCATCAGCCTGCTCGCCCCCGCCGCAGCCGGAGAGGAGCGTTATGGTCAGGCCGGCGCCGGTTGCGCCCGCCCCAACCATGAAGCCGCGTCGCGAAAGCATCGTCGTATCGCTCATTGGCCTCTCCCTCAGGCTTTTTTCGTCTTGGCGAGATGAACGCCCTTGCGAACGCGGGCGAGCGTGCCGCAGCGGCAGATATTCGTTATCTGAACGCTGATATCCTCGTCCGTCGGGTCCGGATTCTCGTTCAACAGGCCTGCGACCGCCATGATCATTCCCGGCTGGCAGTAACCGCATTGGGGCACGTCAAGCTCGGCCCACGCCTGTTGGACGGGGTGGCCGCCCTCTTCCGACAAGCCCTCGATCGTCGTCACCGCGTCGTCCGGGCCCAAAGCGCTGAGCGGGTACACGCAAGACCGCACGGATCGCCCCCCGACATGCACCGTGCACGCGCCGCACTGGGCGATGCCGCAGCCGAACTTCGTTCCGGTGAGGCCCAGCTGTTCCCGAAGCACCCAAAGGAGCGGCGTCTCGCCGTCCGCCTCGACCTCTACGCGCGCGCCATTTACAAGCAATGTCGCCATAAGCCCGTCTCCCGACCTAACCTGAATATGAGTGTCCCGCCCCGCGCCGGCCTTGGCAACAGCCCGATCGCCAAATCTTAACGCGAGCCGCCGAACGACCTGCGGATCGTCATTCCAGCCTGCTATCCCTGACGTGCTTAGGGCGTCCTATAGAGTTGGGAGCCCGCGCCCTTGGTTTTGCTCATCCTGCAAACGTCGCCTGCGCCTCGCCCAACGCTTGTAATGGGGGAGCGCGAACAGATAGACGCCCGACGCCCAGAGCGCGAGCAGCACCACGCCCGACGGCAAGAACACGTACAACTTCACCCAATCTGCGAAGAACGAGCCGTCGTGCAGGCTCTCGATGATGTCGGAACGCCGATAGGCGACCTGCAGCAACTCGCCCGTCGAGGTGTCGATCTGGGCCTCCCAATTGTTGGGGGCGACGAATTTCACCACGCCCTTGCCCGGCTTGACGTCGACGCGCGCGAGCGCGCTCCAGTCGCTAACGGACAGCTCCGGAACAGTCTGCGCAATCGCAAACAAATCATCCAACGCCATCGGAGGGGCCGTCTCCCCGATCGCGCCGCGCGCCGTGGGAGGCTGGATCCAGTCGAACTCCTTTTTCAGCATCAGGAGGAGGCCCGCGCCGATGACGAGCCCCATTTGGAGCATGATCAGGAGAGAGCCCCAATGATGGATCTTTCTCAGAAGGACTTGGGTTTTCATCAACACTTGCACCTTGCCATTCCCGCCTAGTCTGAAATGCGCGCGGCGCTCTGTCGAGAAGCGGTGTTTTCTCTCACCGGCGGTGCGTCACTCGCCTGCCGGGAGAAATCGCGCCGTAACGCGCCGTTCCGCGAGCGCCCGGCCTTTTCAGACGCCGATCGTGTGATAGCGTTACGCCACGCAATCGAGAGGACGGGGCTTGATGGTCTGGACGTTGGTGAGATTCCTGTTGGCGGCTGCGGCGTTCTTGGCCGCGGCGTTTTCTGTTCACGCTCAGAGTGAAGACGACGACGGACCGCTGTCGAGTGCGACGTTCAACGCGTTCGGACTGCGCAATATCGGCCCGGCCTTCATGTCTGGCCGGATCGCAGACATCGCCATCGTGCCGGACGATCCCTCGACCTGGTATGTCGCGGTCGGTTCGGGCGGCGTCTGGAAGACCGAGAACGCCGGCACGACTTGGACCTCGCTTTTCGACGGCCAGGGCTCTTATTCCATCGGATCCGTGAGCTTGGACCCGTCCGATCCCAATCGGGTCTGGGTCGGAACCGGAGAGAACCATGGCGGCCGGCATATCGGCTTCGGGGACGGCATCTACAAATCGGACGACGGCGGTGCAAGCTGGACGAAAACGGGCCTGGAGGCCTCCGAACACCTCTCGAAGATTATCGTCCATCCAAATGACTCAAACACGATTTGGGTCGCGTCCCAGGGCCCGCTATGGTCGCCGGGCGGCGAGCGCGGCGTGTTCAAGTCCGACGATGGCGGCGAGACTTGGCGGAACGTCCTGTCCGACGGGCCGTATACGGGCGCGACCGACCTCATCATCGATCCTCGAAATCCCGATCGCCTCTACGCGGCGTTGTGGCAGCACCACCGGACGGTCGCGGCCTATGTCGGCGGCGGCCCGGAAAGCGGGATCTGGAAGTCCGAAGACGGCGGCGAGACCTGGACGGAGCTGAAAGGCGGCCTGCCGGACGGCAACAAAGGCAAGATCGGCCTCGCCCTATCGCCGCAGCGGCCCGACACGGTCTACGCTGCGATCGAGCTGGATCGACGCGAAGGCGGCGTTTGGAAGTCAACCGACCGCGGCGCGAGCTGGGAAAAGCAATCCGACGCCGTCGGCGGCGGCACGGGGCCCCACTATTACCAGGAGCTCTACGCCAGCCCGCACGTCTTCGATCGGATCTATCTGGTGTCGAACACCTCCCAGATCTCCAACGACGGCGGCAAGACCTGGACCAATCTCAACAACGAACTCAAGCACGTTGACGACCACGCCATCGCGTTCCGCCCCGACGATCCCGATTACATCCTCTTCGGCTCGGACGGCGGGCTTTACGAGAGCTACGACCATACCCAGACGTGGCGGTTCATCGACAATCTGCCGGTGACGCAATTCTACAAGGTCGCCGTCGACGACGCAGAGCCGTTCTACTTTGTCTATGGCGGGACCCAGGACAACAATTCCCAGGGCGGCCCGTCGCGCACCGACAATCGCCACGGCATCCGGAACTCCGACTGGTTCATCACGCTCTTCGCCGACGGCCACCAATCAGCGATCGAGCCCGGCAATCCGGACATCATGTACGCCGAATGGCAGCAGGGCAATTTGGCCCGGGTAGACCGGATCACCGGCGAAGTCGTTCATATCCAACCGCAAGCCCGGCCCGGCGAACCGATCGAACGGTTCAATTGGGACGCGCCGATCCTTGTCAGCGCTCACGATCCCAAGCGGCTGTATTTCGCATCCCAGCGCGTCTGGCGGTCGGACGATCGCGGCGACAGCTGGACGCCCGTCTCCGGCGACCTGACGCGAGACGAAGACCGTCTCCAGCTCCCGGTGCAGGGCCGGTTATGGTCCTGGGACGCCGGTTGGGATCTGAACGCGATGTCGGTCTACAACACGATCACGTCGCTGGGCGAATCTCCGATCGATCCGAACATCCTTTACGTGGGCACCGACGACGGGATCATTCAGTCGACGTCCGACGGCGGCGAGACATGGACCCGCACCAATGTCGGCAGCCTGCCCGGCGTGCCGGATACGGCGTTTGTGAACGACATCCGCGCGGATTTGTTCGACCCGGACACGGTCTACGTGGCGCTCGATAACCACAAGTACGGCGACTACAAACCGTATCTCTTGCGAAGCACGAATCGCGGCCGGTCTTGGCGATCCATCGCCGGCGACCTGCCCGACCGTCACCTGACGTGGCGGATCGTCCAGGATCACGTGAACTCCGACCTGCTGTTCGTTGCGACCGAGTTCGGCTTGTTCTTCACCCTCGACGGCGGCGACAAGTGGATCGAGCTCACCGGCGACGCGCCGACCATCGCCTTCCGGGACGTGACGATCCAGCGCCGCGAGAACGACCTCGTCGCCGCCTCCTTCGGGCGCGGCTTTTTCATCGTCGACGACATTGCGCCTCTGCGGGGCCTGAGCGAACGCGCCCTGGCGGAGCGCGCCTTGCTGTTCCCCGGCCGAACGGCGCTTTGGTACATCGAACAGCATCCCCTCGCCTTTTCGGAAGGCGGATCGCAGGGGCACGGCTATTACCGTGCGCCGAACCCCCCGTTTGGCGCCAATTTCACCTATTACTTGTCGGAAGACTCCCAATCTTTGGCAGAGCTGCGCCAAGAGCGGGAGAAAGATGCGAATGAAGCCGGCGACGACACGCCGTTTCCGGGGTTCGACGCCATCGACGCAGAATTGGCGGAGACGGCGCCAGCGGTCTGGCTGACGGTGCGCGATGTTGATGGGAACATCGTCCGGCGTCTGAAAGGTCCGGCGAAAAAGGGATTCCATCGCGTGAATTGGGATCTGCGCTATCCCGACCGATCATCGGTCTCGCCCAATGAAGATCCCGAAAACCCGCCGACCGGATTCCTCGTCGCGCCTGGCGAGTACACGGTGTCCCTGTCGCGCCGGGTGCGCGGCGAGACGGAGTTCCTCGTCGAACCGCAGCCGTTCCGGGTGGAGCGCCTGCGCGACGGCGCCCTGCCAACGGCGTCACAGGACGAGATTTCGGCCTTCTGGGACCGGGCCGCCCGCCTCGACCGAGCAGTCACCGCCGCCAATGCGACGTTGGACGAGTTGGACGCGAAGGCCGCGCTGCTGAAACGGGCGGTCGAACGCGCCGCTGGGGATCCGCAAACCCTGGACGACCGCTGGGCCGGGATTCGCGCCGAGCTGACAAGCCTGCAGACGGCGCTAAACGGCAGCCCAGCGCGCAACGCTCTGTTCGAGCGGACGCTTCCGACGGTTCGAAGCCGCTTGGGGATCGTCTTGCTGGGCCTGTCCACATCGACCTACGGCCCGACTCAAACCCATCGCGATCAGCTTGGTTTCGCGGAAGCGGAATTCGATGGTCTCCGCGACCGCCTTGCGAGGCTGTCGGACGAAACCATCCCGGCGTTTGAAGCGGAGCTGATCGACGCGGGCGCCCCCTGGACCCCAGGCGGACGGATTCCCTAAGCCGGGGCCAGCCCCGATCAGGTCAACACATCCGCAAGGGCGCGTCGCCAGACGCGCCCTGCTCCAACGATCGGCGCACGCGAACGTCCAAACAGAGGAAATGGCGGTGAGGGTGGGATTCGAACCCACGAGACGTTGCCGCCTACACGCGTTCCAGGCGTGCGCCTTCGACCACTCGGCCACCTCACCGCGAGGCGCCGACCTATAACAGCCGCGCCCAGGCCGCAAGCTTCGATTGCCGCGGCGCGATGCAATGCCTAAATCAGCGCAAACCCATGGAGACGCGACATGCTGTTCAGCCGCTCGAAGCCCGACCTCCCCCCGCCCGGCAAAGCCCTGCCCGGACGCGCGGATCCGATCGCCACGGCGGAGATCCATCACGTCTTCGACCGACCGCTGAAGGCGGCGACGCCGGACGGGTTTGAAGAGGCCGTCTTCGGCCTTGGCTGCTTCTGGGGCGCGGAACGCAAATTCTGGCAGACGCCGGGCGTTTGGAACACCGCGGCCGGATATGCGGGCGGGCAAACGCCCAACCCGACCTATAAGGAGGTCTGCTCAGGCGCGACCGGCCACGCCGAAGTCGTTCGCGTCGTCTTCGACCCCGCGCAGGTCAGCTTCGACGATCTGCTGAAGGTGTTCTGGGAAAGCCACGATCCTACGCAGGGCATGCGCCAGGGCAACGATGTGGGGACGCAGTACCGCTCTACAATTTACACCACCAACGCTGAGCAGGCGCGTCTCGCCGCAGAATCGGCCAAGGCCTACGAGGCTGCGCTCAAGGCGTCGGGCTATGGCGCGGTGACGACGGAGATCCGTGAAGCCCCTGAATTCTTCTACGCCGAGGCTGACCACCAGCAATATCTTTCGAAGATCCCGCACGGCTATTGCGGGCTTGGCGGCACGGGCGTCAGCTGCCCGACCGAGCTGACGGTCTAGGGCGGATTCCGACCAAATTGACCCGCTTGGCCGCTTGGATTTTTCGTCAGG
>CAZQZC010000043.1:0-18775 GCA_964597685.1 uncultured Hyphomonadaceae bacterium
AGACCCGCCGTCGAGAATGTCGGCGCCGGAGACGCCGAACAGGGCGTCGTTTCCGGCCCCGCCTTCCAGAGTATCAGCGCCGCCACGGCCATTAAGCGTATTGTCGGCATCGTTGCCGAACAAAAAATCGTTGAAATTTGATCCGACAGCCTGCTCGATAACAACGCCGTTCGCGATGGTGAACCCTCCGGTCACGCCGTCGGTGTAGGATACGAATCCGCCGCCGCCGGCCTCGTACGCGAGCGTCGCTGGGCGCAAATCGATCATAACGCCCGCGAGCGTCGCGCCGCCCGCGCGGATCGTGTCTACGCCGCCCGTGTCCCAGATCGAGGAGAGGAAGGTCCCGGCAGCATTGACGGTGGGCAGGATGTATATGTCGTCGCCTGAATTGGTCGTGGTGTTAGCGCCGTACTTGCCCTGTAACACAGCGATGTCGAGCGCCATAAGCGTGGCCTGGTAGCCATAATCGACGCCCGGCGCTGGCAAGCCTCCCGTCACCCAACCGTCGATATACGACATCGTGGTGAACACGCCCTGGTTCAGATCGAAGACGCCGGTGTCATTGAACGGATTGAACACGCCGTCGAGAATGGTCGAGGTCCCGCCCATATCGTGGGGGTGCGCCAGGCCAAGGGCGTGGCCGAATTCGTGGATGATCGTAATCCAGCCAAACCCGCCCTGCTCCAGGCCGCCGGCGCCGCCTTCGTCCCAGCCGAAGCCGTCGCGGACAAAAACGCCGACGCCTTCATTGCCGAAACCGGGCGGGTTGAAATAACCGAGGAAGGGCGCCCCTGAGATGGTGACGAGTTGGAAGTCTGAGCTCGCCGCATCTGTCGAGATCCGAAAATCGACGTCGATGTAGTCCTCGTACATCGCCAAGGCCGCCATGGTCTGCTGGATCTCGTAGGCGTTCCAGCCTTCGGAGGTCTGGCCGTCGAACACCTCGCCTGCGGCTGCAAAATAGACGTCGATCACACCGTCGGCGGGCGCGACTTGGGTGCCCCAATCGATCGTGTCGAGGAGGCTCGGCGGCGCGGTCTCCGACACCGACAATTCGTACTCCCCAATGGAGCCGCCGCCCCAAAGAGACGCTCCGACGTAAAATGTCCCGGTGGACGAGGCCGTGTACGTGAACGTCGTGCCAGGTCCAACACCGTCGTCAAACGTGAAGACGAAATCGCCCGCGCCGTCATAGATGTCGAGGTCCGGATCAAAGAGGGTGCTGCCAGTCGTGGGATTGATTGAGAACGTGTAAGACTGGCCTGCTTCGAGCTCGACTGCGAACCAATCCTCATCAAGCGACGAATCAATGGTTGAAATCACAGACCCGCCGACCGACACGGTTTCCGTCGTCGAGGCGTCCCCGGGAATGCTGTCCGTTGTTGGAGGCGGCGGCGGAGGAGGCGGCGGCGGGGTCGCGCTTGATGATTCGTCGAACGTGATTGTGTATTCGCCTGTGCCCCCATCGGCGAATGCATCTGCAGCGATGTAGTAAGTTCCACTCGCAGCCGCCGTAAAGGTGAGCAAGGAATTCAATCCCGGCCCGCCATCGTCATCCGAGGCGACCTGCAACCCGGCGGCGTCGTACAACCTAATCAGCGGATCACCTAGGGGCGACGCGCCCGTGCCGGTGAGCGAAAACTCATAGGTTTCGCCGGCGACAAGATCGACCGCGAACCAATCCTCGTCGCCCAAGAAATCCAAGTTCGATACCGCGGAGCCGCCCAGCGACAGCGTCTCCGTGGTCGACGTATCGCCTGCTATCGCTACCAGCTCGTCGAAACCGGTATCCGAGATGATCGAGACGACCTTCCGGTCATCGGCTTTGTCGGGCGAATTTTGCGAGCAACAGACGCAACCGCATTGCGGCGGATGGTTCACTTCGCCTAAATCCGGCGCGAGCAAATCCACCGGCGCATCAAATGCGCCGTCCGTCACCACTGGCATGAGAGACCCTCCGCTTGTCCTGTTGCACCACGTCCCAACGCTTGAATATCACTAAGTTGTGTTTGAATCTAGGGCGTTCAAAATCGCGCCACGGTCGCAAGAAGTCAAAACGGACGGTCAGAAATAGATGAAATTCAACGGGTTTATACTTGCCGCTGTACTTGCCGCCTGCCAACCTAACGGCTCGGAGCCTGACACCGTGATCGACGACTCGACCCGCCCCCTCACCGACCTGCCCTACGCCCAGGGCCTCGAATTTGCGACGCTGGATGCGTATCTCGCCCACCGGGAAACGCTCGGCGCGACGGACAGGCCATACTACCGACGCCTCAAAGACGGCGCCTACGAGCTTGTGGCGGGTCGCCGCGCGCCGGGCGCCGCTCCCGAGATCTTCACGCGTGAAGATCTGCTCGAAAAGTACGGATTTGCAGAATAATCCGGCCCGTCAGGCGGACTTCGCTACGTCGTCCTTGTCAACACGCTTGGACAGCACCAAAGGCTCGGGCTCGGTCTCCGCGCTGGGTGGTTCGGGAACGACCAAGCCCGCCGAGACGATCATTTTCGCGCCGTCTTCGACCGTCATATCGAGGCGGATCACTTCAGACGGATCGACATACATCAAAAACCCCGACGTCGGGTTCGGCGTCGTGGGGACGAAGACGCCGATCATATCCGAACCAAGCTTTTGGCTCACCTCGCCCTTGGCCGGCGCCGTGATAAACCCGATGCACCAGGTCCCGCGCTTGGGATACTCCATCATGACGACTTCCTTGAAGCTCGCCTGATTGTTCTGCGCCAGGGTTTCGAACAATTGCTTCAGCGCCGAATAGATATTGCGAACCACGGGCACGCGGCGCATCAACCGATCGCCGGCGTGGATTAACGAACGACCGATCAGATTAGCTGCAATCGCGCCCAGCAAGGTCAGCAGGATTACCGCGACCAACACGCCCAGGCCGGGAATAGCGAAGCGGGTGTAAGTCTCCGGATTCCATGCCGCCGGTATCAGCGGTTTGATCCGCTTATCGATCTCCGCGATCAGCCAGCTTAGAAACATGAAAGTGATCAGAATCGGCGCCGCGATCACAATCCCGGCGAAAAACCGCGCGCGCAGCCAGGCAACAAGCCCGACGCGTTGCCGTCCCTGTTTCTGAGTACTGTCCGAGGATTTCTGTTTCTTGGCCATCCGTACCGAAAGTCTCCTAGACGCTAGGCGTTCCCATCTCCTTGGCCGGGCAACGCTTCTGCGCAATTGTGTTCAATATGAGCACGGATACGTCCTTTAGCGAGGCCTTAGCACGGATTGCGGTGAAACTCTGTGGAGAGGGAGCCCGCCAAGACGCGTGTCGACGACTTTCGGGCGGCGCGAGCCAGGAAACATGGGCGTTCGATGTGATCGCTTCTGACGGCCGTACTTGTCCTTTCATTCTTCGCCGCGCGCCCGGAGGAGACAGCAGCTCGCGGTCGCCCGCCGCAATTGGATTGGACACCGAAGCGACACTGATCAAAGCCGCCAGTTCCGCCGGAGCGCCGACGCCGCGGGTTCCCTACGTTTGCGCGCCCGAAGACGGCCTGGGAGACGGCTTCATTATGGAGCGCCTCAAAGGGGAGACGATCGCTCGCAAGATCCTGCGCGACGACCGGTTTGCAGCCGCCAGACATGCGTTATCCGCCCAATGCGGGGCGGCATTGGCGCACATTCACGCCACGCCAATCGCCAATCTGCCGCTGAGCGAGCCCAGCTACGGCGCCGATCAGCTGACGCATTATCAAGCGATATACGAGGACTTCGATGCGCCCCGCCCTGTGTTCGACCTCGCCATCGCTTGGCTGCGATCGAACGCGCCGCCTCCGATCGGACCCGTTTTGGCGCACGGGGACTTTCGGCTGGGAAATCTGATGATTGACGAGTCAGGGCTCGCCGCGGTGCTCGATTGGGAGCTCGCCCACGCTGGGGATCCGCGCGAGGATATTGGCTGGATTTGCGTCAATTCCTGGCGCTTCGGCCAGTCGGCGCAGCGCGTGGGCGGTTTTGGGCGGCTTGAAGACATGCTCGACGCTTACGCTGACGCGGGCGGACTTCGCTTCGAACCGAAGGACATCGATTGGTGGGAGGCGCTCGGCGCCCTAAAATGGGGTGTGATGTGCATGATCATGTACGACGCCTTCCGATCAGGCGCCGATCCCAGCGTCGAGCGAGCCGCAATCGGGCGACGCGTTTCAGAAACCGAGATCGATTTGATCAATCTGCTTGAGCGGGTGTGAGACCATGCATGACCAGCCCTCGACCGCGGAGCTGATCGCCGCCGTTCGCCGCTTTATCGACGAGACCGCCGCCCCAAACCTGCAAGGACACGCCGCGTTCCACGCGAAGGTCGCCTCAAACGCCTTGGCGATCGTCGAACGTGAACTCGCGGTTCGATCGGATGCGGAGGCCGGAGAACGAGACCGGCTTGCCGTCCTCCTGGAGGCCGATCCAGACACGCCGCTGGACGTTCTAAACCGGGATCTGTGCGCGCGCATTCGCGCCGGTGAAATGGGAGCGAACACGCCCGGACTGCTCGCCCACCTCAAAACCACCACAATCCAACAGTTAGAAGTAGATCAACCACGCTATTCTGGTTTGGCGCAGGCCTTGGAGACAATGCGGTGAAACGAGTGGCCTTGGGGATCCTACTGGCGGTCGGCGCCTATCTTGGATTGAAGGATCTTGTGCGCCAGCGCTTGGCGCTCAACACGCCGCCAGCCGACGCCGCACCGCCGAATTATGGAAGCGCCGCCGCCTGGATCGCCTATCCAGACATCCCTCCGGCGGGAGCTTGGGAGCGGCCTTGGGGCGTAGACGTGTTCGTGGTCGCCGCTGCGCCGGCCACCCCGATGGGAGACGGGCTCGTTCCATTTGACGACCCGCGATCGCGTCGCGCTTTCCAAGGTGCGATCAGCTCGATGGATGACGCCCTGTCGAAAGCTGGTCCGGTCTATGCGCCGGCCTATCGCCACCCGTCAGCGGCGGCGCCGCCCGAGCGGCGCGCCGAGCTTCTGAGCACGGCCGAAGACGACATTCGAAGCGCGTTTCAGACTTACCTCGAGTCCCGAAACCTCGGACGCGGCGTGCTGCTCGTCGCCGGCTCTTCGGAGGCGGCCGACATCGCTGAGGTGTTGATCGACGCGATTAACGGCGAACCCTATCTCGTAGAGCGGTTCGCAGGCTTGGCCGTGGTGCAAGATCCCGCCGCTCTCATGGAAAGCGGGTCAGAGGCTCCCTGCTCACCTGCATTCAAGTCATGCACTCAGATTATTCCAGCGACCGACCAGCCTGACTATCGACGCTGGCTCAGTCCAAATCTGCCCTACGCTCCAAATCGGGTCGACATCGACCTGGAGATCGCCGCCGCCGACTTGTCCACGCGAAGCCGCAAGCTGAGCGCTTGGCTAGACGCCAACGCCGCAAAACCGGCCGAGCCGCTTCCGCCGCTCGAACTGGTTGAGGTGGCTCCGATCAACAGACCGACCGAGCCCGATCTCCCCTAGTGGCGATCGGCGTCCCGCGGCCCAACCTCCAGATATGCGATCACCCCATCCCAGTGACGCAAGGCGTCAGCGTCCCCCTCAGCGGCGACCTCGGCAGCGCGTAAAGTCGCAATGACGATTGCGTCGTCACCGTATTGCGCAAGGAGGGCGGTCGCGGCGTTTCGGATCGGATCGTCAGTCATCGCCCCGTCCTTTTTTCACCCGTTCCAGGGTCGATGTGGTCGACCGACCTTCGAGCAGCGGAACAATGAAAACGGACCCTCCACGCTTGCGGACAAAGTCGGCGCCGATGATGTCCTTTTCGGCATAGTCGCCGCCCTTAACTAGGACGTCGGGCGCCACGGCGCGGATCAATTCAAGGGGCGTATCCTCGTCAAATCCGACCACGGCGTCGACGGAGCGAAGCGCTTGCAGCACCGCAGCTCTGTCATCGAACCCGTTAAACGGCCGCTCCGCGCCCTTCAGCCGTTTGACCGACGCGTCACTGTTTAAACCGAGCACCAACCGGTCGCATTGGGCCCGCGCCTCCTGGAGCAAACGCACATGCCCGGCGTGCAGAATGTCGAAGCAGCCATTGGTGAACCCAACATTGAGGCCGTCCGCGCGCCATTGCGACACGAGCTCCAACAGCCCCGGCAGGTCCATAGCGCCGCTTGGCAATCCACCCAAGGCGCGCCTCAGCTCTTCTGAAGTTACCACTGCAGTGCCGGCCTTACCGACCGCAAGCCCCGAGGCGACGATGGCAAGCTCGGCGCCCGCCTCCAGCCCCCCGCCGCCGACAAGTCCGATCGCCAACGCTGCAAGGCTCGTGTCGCCAGCGCCCGAGACATCGAAGACCTCTCTCGCTTCGCCGCGCAAATGACGCGTTTCGCCGCCCCGAACCCTGTATGAAAGCCCCTTCTCCGCGCGGGTCACCATGACGCCTTTGGCCGGCCAGGCTTCAAGCGCAGCGTCCAGCGCAGCTTCGATCTGCGCATCGGTTTGGGTCGGCAACCCCAGCGCTGCAGACAATTCCGTCGCGTTCGGCTTCAATACGTCGACCGACCCATATCTCGCAAAATCCCCCCGCTTCGGATCCGCAACAACCAGAACGCCCAGCTTCCGCGAAATCGTCAGCACGGCTTCGAGCAGCGTATCAGTGACAACACCTTTGGCGTAGTCGGACACCAAGACGATATCCACGCCTGTAACTGCTGCCTCAAATGACGCGAGCAATTCGTTCTCTGTCGCCCGCGCTATCGGAGCAACGGTCTCGGAATCGAGCCTCAAGACTTGCCGCCCCTTTGAAAGAAAGCGCGTCTTAACCGTGGTTCGTCGTTCTGGATCCGCCGCGAATTCTGAACGGACACCCGGCGTGTCCAACAGAGCATCTTGGAGTGATTTGGCGTCAGGGTCGCACCCCACAACCCCCAGCAAAAGTACATCGAGCCCCGATGCAGCGGCGTTCCGTCCAACGTTCGCCGCGCCTCCCGGACTTAGCGTCTCGGCGGTCCGGTCGAGCACAGGCGCCGGCGCCTCGGGCGAGATTCGCGAGACGGCGCCGCTCACAAATCTGTCCAGCATCACGTCGCCGATGCAAATCGCTCTGCGCCTTTGCGCTTTCTCCAATGCTTCAAGCGCGTTCCAACGCATCACCAACCTTCTTCAGCAACTCCAAACTAACTCCTATCCGGAGTTTCGACACTTGCGAAACACGCCGTTCCCGACGCCGAGGCTGATCCGCCGCGCGTGAGCGCTCGTATACTCTTCAGAGTGTGAGGGAGAAAACGTCATCTCGACGGACGGTCCTAATCTTATTTGGTTCCGCAACGACCTTCGTCTGTCGGAGAACCCTGCGCTCAATGCCGCGGCGGCTGGCGGTACGCCCGTCATTGCGGTCTTTGTGCTGGACGACGGCAGCGAGGAGCTCCGGCCGCTTGGCGGCGCGTCGAAGTGGTGGCTCGACAAGTCGCTTCGCGCGTTATCAACGCAGATCGAGGCCAGGGGCGGCAGGCTCGTGCTCCGGCGTGGCGGGGCGCGCGAAGTCATTGCAAATCTCGTGAACGAGACCGGCGCATCCGGCGTTTTCTGGAACAGGCGTTACGCCGAACCCGAGCGCGAGATGGATACTCAGATCAAAGAGGCGCTGAAGCGAGACAATGTCGTAGCGGAGAGCTTCAATGGGAGCCTGCTCACCGAGCCCTGGGCGACCAAGACCAATTCCGGCGGATACTACCGGGTGTTCACCCCCTATTGGCGGGCGCTGAGGGCCAAATACACGCCGCCAGAACCAAACGACCCAGAGATCAACTTCGCCGGGGATAAGCTTACGAGCGACCACATCGACGATTGGGCGCTGCACCCAAGCACCCCGGATTGGTCCGCCGGTTTAAACGAGGCCTGGACTCCTGGCGAAGCCGGCGCCGCAGCTCGCCTTGAAAGGTTCCTGGACGGCCCTGTCAGCGACTATGACGAGCATCGAAACCGCCCCGACATGGTAACATCGACATCCGGTCTATCGCCGCACCTTCGGTGGGGCGAAATCAGCCCGGTTCAAATATGGCGGGCGACGCTCGATCGGCTCCAAACCGGCGACATCGCCGCCGACGGGGCCTGGACATTCCTTTCGGAGATCGCATGGCGGGAATTCTCCTACGCCCTGATGTATTACAATCCGAACCTCGCTTCGGAAAACTATAATTCCGATTTCAATCACATGCCGTGGCGCGACGACGCCGAGGCGCTCCAGCGCTGGCGGCGCGGACTAACGGGCTTTCCCATAGTCGACGCTGGCATGCGTCAGCTTTGGACAACCGGGTGGATGCACAACCGCGTTCGCATGATCGTGGCGTCCTTTTTGACCAAGCACCTGCTAATAGATTGGCGGCGCGGCGAAGATTGGTTCTGGGACACGTTGGTCGACGCCGATCCGGCCTCCAACTCAGCCAGCTGGCAATGGACTGCAGGCTCAGGCGCCGACGCGGCCCCCTATTTCCGCGTGTTCAATCCGATAACGCAAGGACAGAAGTTCGATCCAGAAGGCGCCTACACGCTTCGCTGGCTTCCGGAGCTGAAAGACGTCCCGACCAAGCACCTGTTCTCTCCCTGGGAATGCCCGGCGTCCCAACTTGAAGCCGCCGGCGTGGTGTTAGGCGCGGATTATCCCGAGCCGATGATTGAGCACAAAGCCGGGCGCGAACGCGCCTTGGCGGCATACGAAACACTGAAAGAAAGACGAGACGCCGCATGAAAATCGCTGTGATTGGATCGGGTATCAGCGGGATGTCCGCCGCCTGGGCCCTGCGCCATAGAGCCGACGTCGCACTGTTCGAAGCCCGCGGCCGCGCTGGCGGGCACGCGCATACGATGGACATCGATTATGATGGACGTTCGATCTCGGTCGATGTCGGCTTTATCGTCTACAACGCTCTCAATTATCCGAACCTCATCGGCTTGTTAGACGCCCTTGGCGTTGAGACAAAGCCAAGCGACATGAGCTTCGCCGTCAGCGACCCAGAAGGTTTCGAATGGTCTTCAAACGCGCGCGGCCTCTTCGCCTGGAAGCGGAACCTGGTTAATCCGCGCTTCCATAGATTGCTGCGGGATATTTTGCGGTTCAACGATGTCGCCCGGGCGGAGGTCGACGCCGGCCAGCCAATCACGCAAACGCTCGGCGAGTGGCTCGGCAGCCGCGGTTTCGACGAGACCTTTCGACGAGGCTACATCTTGCCGATGGGCGCAGCGATATGGTCGACGCCGGAAGACCGCATGCTCGACTATCCTGCGCAGAGCTTCTTCAATTTCTTTCAGAACCACCGCCTGATGCACCGCGAGAGACCCCACTGGCGCACAGTCTCCGGCGGCAGTCGCCGCTACGTCGACGCGATTTCCGCAGATCTGGGGTCAAGGCTTCGCCTGAACACGCAGATCGAACGGGTAGGCAAGGCCGACAATGGCGTTGTGGTCCAGACCTCCGACGGCGCCCCTGAAGTCTTCGACCACGTCATTCTAGCCTGTCACTCGGATCAGTCAGCTCGGCTTCTGGACCCGTCATTTGCGGCGCGGAAGTTCCTGCTCGGCGGTGTGCGTTACCGCCCAAACAACATTTACCTCCATCGAGACCGTTCGCTGATGCCAAAGCGCCGCGCGGCCTGGGCGTCTTGGAATGTTCTGAAGCAAGGCGGATCCGACATTTGCCTAACTTATTGGATGAACAGGCTGCAAGGCATCGACGATGACACGCCCTTGTTCGTGACACTCAACCCTGAAACGCCCCCCCGCGAGGATTTGACCTTTGCCTCCTTTGAGTTCGATCATCCGCAATTCGACGCCGCCGCAGAAGCCGCAGTGCGCGCGCTGAAGGGCGACAATGGCCGTGACGGCCTTTGGCTCGCGGGCGCTTGGATGGGGTCGGGGTTTCATGAGGACGGTCTGAAGTCCGGGCTGGAGCCGGCGCTGTCGCTTGGAGGCGAAGTCCCCTGGACGGTCGAAGGCGTGCAGATCAAACCTGTGCCGGAGCGCGCGGCGGCGCCGGTCCAGCGGGCAGTTTCAATGCGATGAGCGTCAACGCCCTCTCTCCATCCCTACGCCAGTTTAGAGGGCGGACGACGCATGTGCGTCATGTCCCCTTCGAGCGACGCTTCAGCTATCGGCTATTCATGATCGACGTCGACATCGACAGACTGGATGAGGCTAACGCCCAAACGCGCTTGCTTTCGATCAATAAGCCCAATCTCTATTCCTTTTATCAGCGAGACCATGGTCGTCGCGACGGTAATCCATTGAGGCCTTGGGCCGAAGACAAGTTTCGATCGGCCGGCGTGAACGTCGACGGCGGCGCAATCAGATTAGCGACGTTTCCAAGACACTGGGGCTACAGGTTCGCCCCGTTGTCGCTATGGTTCGGATTCGGCGACGACCATGACCTTCGTGGCGTCATTTATGAGGTGAACAACACGTTCGGCGAGACGCACAATTATGTCGCGAAAACCGAGGGCGGATGCAGCAAGCATGAGTCCGACAAGCGCTTTCATGTCTCCCCATTCTTTGACGTGACGGGCAAGTACCGCTTCACCGTCCATGCACCCGAAGACACAATGAGCGTCGTCGTTGAGAGTCGCGAGAATGGCGCGCCCGTTCATATGGCGAACATCAGAGCGCGCGCCGTGCCGGCGACCAGTGCAAATTTCGCCCGCGCCGCAATGTCGATGCCGTTTTCGAGCCTTGGCGTCACCGCTGGCATCCATTGGGAGGCGCTGCGGATATGGAGACGTGGTGCTGGCTATCGCCCGAAACCGACGCCTCCATCGGAGGACCTGACGATCGCCGCACCGCTTGGAAAAGGCGTAGTGAGTGAGTCATAGTGTACTTATGATCCCAGCGTCCGTCAGCACCTTGCGCCAACTCAAGAATGTTCCGACCGTCTTTCGGCTCGCCGGCTTCGCCTTGCTTGGAGCCCATAAGGGCCGGCTTGAAATGGCGACGCCCGACGGCCGGGTCGTGGTCTTCGACCATGGCGAACCTGGAGCCCGCGCCCGCGTCGATTTGCGCGACTTCACGGCGATCAGACGAGCCGCAGCGGGCGGCGATATCGGCTTTGCGGAATCGTACATGGACGGGGAATGGTCGACACCGGATTTGACCGCCGTTCTAGAATTCTTCTCGGACAATTTCGAGGCCACAGGCCGCTTCGCAATCGGCGGTCGGATCGCCAAGTGGAGCAACCTCATCCGCCATTTTTTCAACCGAAATACCCGGGAAGGCGCAAAGCGGAACATCCACGCCCATTACGACCTCGGAAACGAGTTTTACGCGCGCTGGCTGGATCCCAGCATGACCTATTCGTCTGCGTTGTTTGAAAGCCCCAACACATCGCTGGAGCATGGCCAGGCGGCCAAATACGCCGCGATTGCCGACTCTCTTCAGCTCGGACCGAGTTCGAGCGTGCTTGAAATCGGCTGTGGGTGGGGCGGCTTCGCGGAGTTCGCGGCAAAAACCCGCGGCTCCAAAGTTACATGTCTGACAATCTCCGAAGCGCAGCGCGACTTCGCTGTCGAGCGCATGGCCAGGCAAGGTTTATCCGACCGGGTCGACATTCGCCTTGAGGATTATCGCGACCATCGCGGCGAATACGACGGCGTTGCATCCATTGAGATGTTCGAAGCCGTCGGCGAGACGTATTGGCCAAGCTATTTCGACAAGATCGCAGAAGTCCTGAAAAGCGGCGGCAAAGCGGCGCTTCAAATTATCACAATCCACGAAGAAATTTTTGAAGCCTATCGGCGCCGGACCGATTTCATCCAGCGCTACATTTTTCCGGGCGGCATGCTTCCCAGCGAGTCGACGCTGCGCCAAAGCGTGCACCAAGCGTCGTTAAGGTATGACGGCGCACGCCTGTTTGGTCTGGATTACGCACGAACGCTCAAGGAGTGGCATAGGAGCTTCAACCACGCCTGGGACGACATCGCCGCCATGGGCTTCGATTTGCCGTTCAAACGGATGTGGGAATTTTACCTCAGCTATTGCGAAGCGGGCTTTAAAACCGGGCGCATCAATGTCGGCCAGTTCGCGCTCTCTAAGACTTAATCAGGTTTGCTGGGATGCGCCGACGCGCTCCAAGAAACGCGCCGCATCCGCGCGTTGAGCCTCCAGTTCCGACGGGTCCTTCTTGTTCAAGTTTTTCAACACCAGCCCAAGTCTCGGATTGTTCGACAGCCGCTTTTCGTTCCGCGATAGAAAATCCCAATAAAGATAATTGAAAGGACACGCGGTCGGCCCGGTTTTCGCTTTCACGTCATACCGGCACGACCGGCAATAATCCGACATGCGATTGATGTAAGCGCCGCTGGCCGCGTACGGCTTGCTCGCCATGATCCCGCCGTCGGCATAGATCGCCATCCCATGCGTGTTGGGCAACTCGACCCATTCATAAGCGTCGAGATAGACGGACAAATACCAATTATTGATCTCGTCGGGGCGCACGCCCGCCAACAGCGCGAAGTTTCCGGTCACCATGAGACGCTGGATGTGATGGGCGTAGGCGTGGCGTTTTGTTTGACCGATTGCGTCGGCCATGCAGACCATGTCGGTGTCGCCCGTCCAATAAAAGTCCGGCAACGCCCGATCGGCGCCGAGCGCATTTAGAGACTTGTAACCCGGCATTTTCAGCCAGTAGATCCCACGAACATATTCCCGCCACCCGATGATCTGGCGAATGAAGCCCTCAACGGCGTTGAGGGGCGCGCGCCCTTCTGTCCAAGCCGTTTCCGCGCGTCGACACGCCTCAAGCGGATCTAACAGGCCGCAATTGAGGTACATCGAGATAAGCGAATGCCACAGCCAAGGTTCACCCTTCGCCATGGCGTCTTGATAATCGCCGAAGCCCGGTAGGATCTCGCCGATGAAATCATCGAGCGCCTGTGCGGCGCCGCTTCGGGTGGTGGCGAATCCAAAGGGCTCGAGATCGCCGAAGTGATCGTCGAACAATTCTTCAACGTCGTTAATCGCCTCTTTTGCAACCGCGTTCGGCTCCAGGTGCATTCGGGGCGGCGGCGTTACCGACCTTGGCAGGCTTTTGCGATTGTCTTGGTCGTAATTCCACTGCCCGCCAGCAGGCTCGTCGCCATCCATCAATAGCCCGGTCTTGCGTCTCATCTCGCGGTAGAAATACTCCATTCTCAGAGATTTGCGCCCGTGCGCCCAATTGGCGAAGTCCTCGGTCGAGCAGACGAACCTGTCGTCTTCGAGCAGATCCACCGGCCGGCCCAGACGATTAGGCCAAGAGATCATTTGATCCAGCAATCGCCACTCGCCGGGCTTGACCACGACCAACCGATCGAGCGTCTCGTCGTCCTTGAACGCGCGCGAAACCTCGCGTTCGAGATCGCCCGCGTTTTGCCTGTCGGTGATGCGGGTATAGCGTACGCGATACCCGGCGTGGCGAAGCTCGTCGCCGAAACCGCGCATCGCAGCGAATAGAAAGGCGATCTTTTTCTTGTGATGACGCACATAGGTCGCCTCAGCGGCGACCTCGGCCATCAAAACCGTATCGTGATTTTTGTCGGCGCCGCGTAAACTCGCCATCGCCAGCGAGAGCTGGTCCCCCAGAATAAGTCGGAGCGCCGGCAACGCGCTTAATAAAGCGACGTCAGGACATACTCGATGCTCTGGCCGCGAGCCTCGAAGGCGCATTTCACCCAACGGCCAGCGTCGTCATACCAAAGGTCAACATCGAGGTCAGCGGACAACCTAAATCGTGTCGTCTCGACTGTCGCTCCGTCGATCTCCAAAATCTCACGCCCGATTTGCTCAGTCACGACCGGCATGATCTCGCCCGTTTCCGTCGACAAGATCGTCTCAGAGAAGATCTGCTCGATGTTCCAATGGCTGGATGGAATAATTTCTCCAGACGCAAGACCAGTTAAATCGCCGGCCCGAACGACTAAGTCGTCGTCCTGCTTCTCCGCCAGCACCCGGAACTTATCGCCGTCTTTAAGTGTCTTTGATTCCAGCTCGACCAAGCGGCCGTCGCTCCACGTCTCCGTCGAGTCATGACGGTATTTGAAGGGCGTGATCGGGCCAAACCGCACCGTCAGATCGATATCGTTCACAACGATCAATCGACCGTCGGGATCTTGTTTGAATTGCAAGACATGACGCCCGAAAGGCTTGCCCTTTCGGAGAACGTCGAAGGCGATCACCTCGCCTCCGGAAGGAACCCAAGTCGGAATCTCGTCGATTGGAGAGCCTGTGTCGGCGACGGCGAAACCGGCGACAAAAAATCCGAGCGCAAGGCCTACGATCCGCATCCCACTTCTCCCTATAGTATCCAGAACCGGCCTTTTTCACGCGCGACGAAGCACACGCAATCCCCGTCGACAGCTCGTGGTTCGTGCCGTTCGCCGGGCGACAACAAGGCAATGTCGCCACGCTCGTATCGGCCGCGTCCGTCCTCGAAGGCGCCGCTGAGTACGACGGTCGCCTCGATGCAGCCATGGCCGTGGGACGGGGCCGACTGCCCTTCCTTGAGGCGCATAAACCGGCCGCCCTTAACGCCTGTCTTCGCATAGCCAACACCGGAGACGCCGGTGCGCCAAACAAGCTGAGAAAAATCCTCCGAGAGAAGATCGTCCGCTGTTCGATAAGTCGTGGGCGCCGTCTTCGTTCGCGTGGCGACGACAGGCCCGTCCTCAACAAATTCAAGCATCGCGCCGCCGACAACGCTCCAATCTAGCGACGACCGTTCGCCGTCCTCGCTTAGCTTAGCGTGGATGTCAGCGGCCAACGCCAGACCGCCCGACAGGTTCCCCGCAACATGGTCAAGCATGAAGGCGGTATAGGCGTCAGAGCGCGATTTATTCGATGTTTGCTGTTTCACGTTCTTATTTACGCAGGCGCTTACGCTCTGGATCACGCGTCGGCGCTTGAATAGGCGATCTGGCGCGCCTAGCCTCTGAGCGAAGCATAGGAGATTGAGTTGGCGACGTTTCTTCCGTCTGTCATCGAGGCGATCGGCGATACGCCGTTGATAAAGCTGAGGCGCGTGTCCGAGGAGACGGGCTGCACCATTCTGGGCAAGGCTGAATTCCTGAACCCGGGCCAATCGGTTAAGGACCGCGCGGCCCTGGGGATAATTCGGGACGCAGAGGAAAAGGGCCTTTTGCGCCCCGGCGGAACGATTGTGGAGGGCACGGCGGGCAATACCGGCATCGGGCTCGCCGTCGTCGGAAACGCTTTGGGCTACAAATCGGTCATCGTGTTTCCGCGCACGCAGAGCAAGGAAAAGAAAGACGCGATCCGCCTGCTTGGCGCCACGCTCATCGAAGTGGACGCGGTCCCGTACGCCAACCCGAACCATTACGTGAAGTATTCTGGTCGATTGGCAGACGAGCTCGCGGAAACGGAGCCAAACGGCGCGATCTGGGCGAACCAATTCGACAATATCGCCAATCGGCGGGCCCATTACGAAACGACCGGACCTGAAGTTTATAACGGCCTCGACGGCGCCGTTGACGGCTTTATCTGCGCGGTCGGTTCAGGCGGCACGCTCGGCGGCGTGTCTATGGCGCTGAAGGAACGCAATCGCGACATCCAAATCGGCATCGCCGATCCTGGCGGTGCGTCCCTTTACGGGTATTATGCCCACGGCGAGTTGAAGGCCGACGGCACATCGATCACAGAAGGCATCGGTCAATCCCGCATAACCGCCAATCTCGAAGGCGTTCAGGTCGACCACGCCTACCGGGTTCCAGACGATGAGGCGCTGAAAATCCTATTCGATCTGGTGGTCGAGGAGGGGCTTTGTCTTGGCGGGTCGGCAGGCATAAACATCGCTGGCGCGGTTCGGTTGGCGCGTGAACTGGGGCCCGGGCACACAATTGTAACGATCCTCTGCGATTACGGAAACCGGTACCAATCCAAGCTCTTCAATCCGGAGTTTCTACGATCAAAGGACCTTCCCACGCCGCCTTGGTTGGAGGATTAGACCGTGGAAGCCATATCTCCCCTCGTCTCAGCCGAATGGCTCGCCGCCAATCTCAAAGCGCCTGACATCCGTCTGGTCGATGCGACGTGGCGACCGTCTTGGCAGACGGCGGAGGACACGCCGAAAGCGCTTTATAATCAGGCTCACCTTCCCGGCGCGGTCTATTTCGATATCGACGAAATCGCCGACGACGAGCGCGATTTGCCCCATATGTTGCCGAGCCCCATAAAGTTCTCCGCTCGCGTGCGGCGACTTGGGATCGGGGACGGACACCGCATCGTTCTTTACGATTCCAATAATCTGTTCGCGTCCGCCAGGGCCTGGTGGATGTTTCGCGCCATGGGGCATAATGACGTATTCGTCCTGAATGGCGGACTTGCGGCTTGGGAGCGCGCGGGCGGCGAAATGGAAGATATGCCGCCAGCGCCCGCCGAGCGCCACTTCACCCCGCGCGTCCGTGGAGACCTCCTGAAAGACGCCGACCAGGTCAACGCGGCGCTCAGAGACGGTGCGCCGATCGTCCTCGACGCCCGTCCTGCGGACCGCTTCGAAGGGAGCGCACCCGAACCGCGAGCCGAGATCCCATCGGGTCACATGCCCGGCAGCCGCAATCTTCCGGCCGACGCGCTGCTCGACGACGCGGGTACTTTGAAAGATACAGAGACGCTGCGGGCGGCGTTCGAAGACGCTGGCGCGCCACTAAACATCCCAATCGTCGCGACTTGCGGCAGCGGCGTATCCGCCTCGATCTTGCTGCTTGCGCGCGCAGCGCTGGGGGATTGGTCGTCGGCGCTTTACGACGGCTCTTGGACCGAATGGGCGGGCCGCGACGACGCGAAGATCGCGACCGGGCGTGCGGTGTGAGCAAAGGGAAGTCGACCCGGCTCATTCATGCGCGAACCGGAGGCCGTCTATATCCGACCGTCAATCCGCCGATAGAACGGGCCTCCACTCTTTTGCTCCCGTCGGAGAAAGATCTCTACGCGGCCGCCAAGACGTATGGCCGCATGGGCCTCGCCGTCCATCGAGAACTGGAAGCGGCGCTTTGCGAACTAGAGGGAGCCGCTTCCGCCCAGCTGGCGCCGTCGGGATTGACGGCATGCGCCCTGGCCGTGTCGGCCATCACGAAGGCCGGGGACCATGTGATCGCGCAGGATAGCCTCTACGGCCCGACGCGGCGCTTTTGCAGTCGGCGTCTAAAAGCGATGGGCGTGGAAACCAGTTTCGCGCCGGCCAGAATTGGCTCCGGCGTCGCCGAGCTCATTCGCCCCAACACCAAGGCGATCTTCTTGGAAGCGCCGGGCTCGCTCACCTTCGAGACGCCTGACACGCCAGCAATCGTCGATGTCGCGAAGCGCCACGGCGTCCGGGTAATTGTCGATAACACCTGGAGCGCGGGCGTGTTTCATCGCCCGCTTGAGCTTGGGGCGGACATGTCTGTCCAGGCCCTGACAAAGTACGTCGTGGGCCACGCCGACGCCTTCGCCGGCGCCGTCATGTCGGCTGACGACCAGACATCTGCGCTCGTAGCTGCGACCCGCGAGGATTGGGGGTTGTCGCCAGGTCCTGACGACGCATATGCGGCGCTTCGCGGTTTGCGCACCTTGCCAGTCCGCTTGAAAGCCCACGAAGCCGCGGGCCTCGCTGTCGCGGAATGGCTGTCGGAACAGCCCGAGGTCGCTCAGGTTCTCCATCCCGCCCTGCCCGATCATCCAGACCATGCGATCTGGGCACGCGACTTTTCCGGCGCATCGGGATTGTTCGGCGTTATGCTGCACCCTCAAAGCGACGCCGCCATGGACGCGTTCTATCAAGCATTCGAAGTGTTCGGCTTCGGCTTTTCCTGGGGTGGATATGAAAGCTTGATCATAAGCAGCGATTCTCAATTGCGGCGTCTGAGCGACGACTGGACTCGCACAAAATCGGGGCCATTAATGCGGCTTCACATAGGCCTCGAAGATGTCGACGATCTCATCGACGATCTGTCGAGCGCCTTCAACCGCCTTCGATCCATCAGCTGAAGCTGACATCACACACGATCATCAACCCGTTAACACGCTGGACGCGCGGGTATGTCGTGCTCACCTGTGGATTGTCGCGGACGGTATGCGTTCCAGCGAACTGAAAAGGAGACTGGACATGAAAGCCATCGTCCCCCTCGCCGCTTTCGCCGCTTTCGCGGGCGGCCTCTCGCCCTTGAACGCCCGGGCCCAAGCGGCAGAGCCTGCCTATGTCGAAACTGTCGAGCCGCGCTTGGTCCTCGCCAATGGCGCTCGCAGCTTCGGCCACAAGAAATTCGTCCGCCACGGCAGCGGCTTCGTGGACGGTGGCTTCGTGAATGTGAAATTTGCGAAGCGCGGCTTCAGAAGCCGTGGATTTCGCGGCGGCTTTCGAACGCGACGGTTTCGCGGAGGGTTCCGCTCGCGGGGCGTTCGCGGCGGCTTCCGCAGCCGAGGCTTCAGCCGTGGATTTCGAGGACGCGGCTTCAGTCGAGGCTTCCGCGGGCGCGGCTTTGTCGGTCGCGGTTTTCGCGGACGGGGCTTCAGCAGAGGCTTCCGCGGTCGTGGTTTCAGCCGTGGCTTCCGAGGCGGCGGATTCCGCGGAAGAGGCTTCCGAGGCGGCCGCTTTCGGTAGCTCTTCGATCAAGGGCGGCTTAACCGCCGCCCCTGGCGCCCCCTACAGAACTCGAACCTGCAACGGTCGGACTAGAAGTCAGCGCAAAGCCACTCCCCTAGGGTCAAAACCCAATCAGCATATTGATTCATAATGCCAAATCATGGTTCTGATGGTTCGAGACCGTCGGAGGATGATGAATGTCGCACCTTTTCTGGCTGA
>CAZQZC010000044.1:0-18355 GCA_964597685.1 uncultured Hyphomonadaceae bacterium
CCCTTGGCCGGGGGACGCCCCGCCCTGCGGGTCTTTCCTGCCATCGCTTGATCACCTCGCTGTCACTCCGCCAAAAGAATTGAGTCTGGACCCTAGGCGGCCTTTAGGTCGTCGACCGCGGGTCCGCCTTCAAGATCCTCGCCTGTGGCTGCGGCGACAATAAGACCGCCCAGCGCGCGCAAATACTCGGCGCCGGCGACCGTGCGCACGATGTGGATGTTGCGCAGGTCGGCCGGATCGCGCTCGCGCCGGATCAGATCGAGACGCGACAACGTATCAAGGGCGCGGGTGACGGCGGGCTTGGCGATGTTAAGCGCGGCGGCCAAGCCGCGGACGGTGTGCGGTCCCGGCGTCAGCGCGACATTCATCAGGATGGCCTGCTGCCTCGCGGTGAGATCGGGGGCGTCGGATCGAACCGACGCCGACAAGGCGCGACGCCAAAGATCCAAACCGTCTCTTTCATTGAGCGCCATACGATTGATCCTTTCGCCTAAGAGGCGAACCTCAGCTGATTTGCGCGATTTCGCAAGATCAGTTGGGACCGACTTAGAACGCCCAACGAATGTTTAACCCGCCATAGATCGCGAGCGTATCGTCGTCGAATTGCGCGTCGCCCGTGAATTGCAGCGTAAAGAAGTCGCTGGACAGGGTCAGGCCCACGCCGCCGAGGAACGCATCGTCGAACTCCTCAACGCCAACAAGCTGGAACACGTCGTCCTGACCGACAAAATTCACGTCGACCAATTGGGTTTGTTGGGACAGGCGCGTTCTGAATCCAGCCGACGCCTCCGGCGTCCACAGCAGCCCTCGGCGCGACCGGTCGCCAAACGTGCGTCCAACCGTGATCTCACCGGTCGCTGTGAAGAGGTCGGCCTCCGTGTCTGAGACCTCCAACTCAACGCCCGTTGTGCCCGTTTCGGTGAAGCCGTCCTGTTCGAAGCGGAAATAGTCAGCTGAGACGGATGGCCGGAAGAACCAGCGTCCGGCCTCGAAGTCGCCGACCACGCGTGCGGATCCCGACACGCTGAAGCCCTCATATTCGGCTTCGATCGTTTCTGTGGCGCCGGCGAACGTAACATCGCGTTGGCTGAAGAAATCCAACGTCGAGATATTCCCGATGCCTTCGATCGCGACGGGTCCGATCTTCTCCGACAGATAAATGCCGACGCCAAGGCTCGACGTATCAATGGGATTGTTGATCCCAACCGATTCTTCGAATTGGCCGCTGGAGAATTGGAAGTTCAGTCCGACGATGTCGATAAACGGCGTCGGGATGTCGACGCCCCCGGCAACGCCGAAGGCGCCCCCGTCAAAGCCCGGCGACTGCACCGTCGCGTCGGATTCCAAATACGCTCCGTATTGCTGCAGCCAAACTTTCAAGCCGGGCTCTTCCAAGCCGTTGCGCAGGATGTCGAGCCGGTCCGAAACCGATCCGAAAGACGCGTTGGCCTGCAACGCCAGGAAGTTCAAGGATGCGAGCGAGGTCTGAGGCAAGAGGGAATTGTAGACGCTGAAAAACTCGTCCTCCGTTGCTGCGTTGAGGAGGGCGGAGTTCAAGGTCGGAACATCAACGGCGACGTCCAAGATCGCATCGAAGGCGGACGTCTGGTTGAGGTTGAGGCCAAGTTCATCGGGTGTTTGAACTTCGAACGAGGCGACCAATTGATCGAGGGCCGCGCCGTCGATCAACTCGAATTGGGTGTCGAGAAGGAACGATGAATTGGCCGCGACGACGGAGTCGACCCCGTCGGCGAGAGAGATGACGCCGGCCTCGATCAAGACGACCGTCAAGTCTGTCGGAGCCCCAGTGATGATCGTCTCAAGGGTCGAGCCGCCAGAGAAGGACGCCGTGTCGACCGCGGTCAGCAGCGGCGCCGTCGGCGGAGCTTCCGTATCGATGGCGAATGAAATCACCGACCCGTCTTCAAACGTGGCCGATTGCGTCGCGATGGTCGCTGTACCCTCCGAGGTCAGCGTTGCGTCGCTCAGCGACAAGGCGAGCTGCGATCCCGGAGTCGATAGGATCGCACCCGTGAACGTCGTGCCGGAGCCAAGAGCAAACGTGTTCACCCCAGTTCCAAAAGAGAAATCACCGGCAAGCGCCGTGCCTGTCGCGCTGAAGGAATTGGTTCCGTCGCCAAAGCTGAAATTGCCGAACAAATTGCCGTCGACCGCACTGGCCGTGTCGTCGCCGTCGCCGAAATCGATGTTTCCGTTCAGGGTGCCGCCGCCGGAGAAATCGAAGGTGTCCGCGCCTGCGCCAAAGGTGATGTCGCCGGTGACCACCCCGCCCTCATAGGTGAAGACATTGTCGCCCGCGCCGAAGTCGATGTCGCCGGTGACCGATCCGCCGAAAAGGGTGAACGTGTCGCCGCCTGTGCCGAAACGGACGTCTCCTATAATGCTGGCGGTGACGCCCGCGACGAAGTCTTGGGTCAGCGAGACGCCGGTTGTATTCGCCGACACGTCGATTGCGACCTCTACGCCCGTTATGTCGGCGAAAGCCGCCCCAGGATCGGCCCCGCGAACCGTGCTGATCGTCCCGGTGTTCAGGATTGTTGTCAGGTTTCCAGTCGCGTCTCTGATCCCGAACGCCGACGCGTCGACGCCCTGAATGCTGGAGCTGATCACGCCCGTATTTGTCAAAGACGTCACATCGGCGCCGAGCTCGATGTCGACCCCCACCGCATCGTTCACACCGTTGGTCGCCGCGATCGCAGTGATCGTGCCGTCATTGACGACGTCGCCCACAATCGCGCCTGAGCCCAAATCAAGGGCGGTGGCGTCGGCGTCGAAGGCGAGGGCTGTGATGACGCCCGTATTGAGGATTCCGCCTTCGATCACAGTGTTGCGCGCCCCGTCGGCGCTGCCCTCGATGCGAACCGCCGTCCCCGCAAATCCGGAGTTCAGGCCGTTCGTGACGATCGAGCCGCGATTGATCAGGCCTTGATCCAAATTGAACGTGGCGACCGTTTCGGAAAAGTCCCCGTCGGCGTCGCTGTCGATCACGTCTATGATCGTTTCAACAACAGGACCGAGCACCAAGTCGCCGCCGTCCGGATCGCTGAGGTCAGCGGACACCAGAAGTCCGGGCTCGCCGCTGAAATTACTGATCGCGCCCGTCGTTCTAAAGGCGTCGAAGTCTCCCAATTCGACCGGAGGGTCGGCGGGAACGAAGCCAGGCGCGCTGACCGGGCCGTTGTTCAGGAAGCCGTTGGCGATATCAGCGCCGATCACAAAGGCCGGCCCGCCGGGCAGGATCGCGTCGGCGTCCAGCAATTCTTCGCTGGTGAGGTCGCCCTCCTCGAGTGTGTCGACGTCGACAAAGTTCGAGATGGTCGTGTCTTCAAAACCGGTCGACGAAATAAAGGCGCCATTCGACACGGCGCCGCCCACGGGGCCGAGAATTCGCACCGCCGTCGCGTTCTCGCCGGCGACCATCAGGTCGGTGCTCAAGCGGATATCGCCCGTAACGCCCTCCTGCACGTCAACGCCGATCGTATCCGAGCCGAAGATGTTGGCCGTCCCGTCGGTGATGAGGGATCCGTCCAGCGTCGATTGGAGTGAAATACCCGTCGATTGATTCCCTTCGACCGTGATCAGCGACGACGCGCCGGTGACAATGTCGCCCGTCAGTCCGGCGTCGCCGGCCTGCAGCAGGATGGCGGCGCGATTTGTTCCGCTGGCGAAGGGGCCGTCGAGATCGCCGTCTCCGTCCTCGTCGGGACGTTCGAAGTCCTCGATAATCTGGATCGCGCCGTTGTGGGTCACAGATCCCGTGACGCCTGAGACAATCGAGACGCCTGTGGCGTCATCGCTGTTGGAGACGTCGATCAAACCGTCGTTCACGACGCTGTTGTCGGAATCGACGGTCACCGCGCTCACGCCGTCTTCGCCGTCGATCGTGATGGAGCCGTCGACGGTGATTTCAATGTCGCCTGGCGCGCCCTCGTCGAAGGTGGATGTCGACACCGGCGTCGTTTGCGGACTGCTCACTTGGGCGGCGGCGTACTGAACCAAAATGAACGGCGCGGCCGCCCCTAAGAGGGTGAGTTTGAATCGCATGACTTCCCCGTGGCGCTCTACTAAATTCCCATCTTCGCGGCCGGTGTCGTCCGACACGCGCCTCACCTTGGCACAAGACCCCGCTCTGGGTGCAGAATCAACGCCGGAAGGCGCCTCGGCGCGCACTCCGCTGCGGGCCGGTCCGTCAGCCGTACTTGTCCGCCTTGCGCTCGCCGAACAGCATGCGTTGCTCCAGCCGCCCGCGCAGGGCCGCGTAGTAGGCTTCCAGGAAGGCGATATCAGTCTCCTGCGGTCCCGCGCTCCAATCGATCTTCTGGCGGATGCGCGCAGCGACCGAGGCTTTGACGTCGGCGGCGCTTTGCCGCAGCACATCCTCAAGGACATGCAATTCGTGGATGCCGTAGGCGTCTAATTGCGCTGGCGTGAAGGCGAAGACGCCTCCGCTGTCGGCCGCGCGCGGCGCCGAGGCGATGTCGGTCAGCAGCTTCGTCTTGGGCGCATGGATCACCCAGGTGCCCGCCACAATGTCGCCAGCCCTCAGCTTGTCGCGATTGAAAACGGGGAGCAGGACCAAGACGCCGGTCCAAACCAGGCCAGACAGCGCGATCCAGCCCGAAACGTCCGATTGGTCGGAAAACGCCGACATGACAAGGAATTGCAGCGGCAAGAACACTTCGATTTCGCGCATGAAGTTTCGCGCCAGCACCGCATTCGCCGTTAAGCGGCCGCCGTCGCGCGCCGCGACGCGCAGGCCAAGCGCCCGTTTGCCCGGCGTCGCCGCCTTTGAGCCGATATCAAAGTCGATAAAGTAGAAGTTCCGAACCGCGAAAACAAAAACCGCGGCGAAACCGCCGGCGATCGCCCAGCCATTGAACCCAAAGGCCGACGCGGCCGAGGAAATGGTCCAGACGCCGGCGATTATAACTAGAACTTGGATCGTGAAATCGATCATGAACGCGCCGGCGCGTTCGGCGGCGTTGGCGAGCCGTAGATTGAGCTCCGCGCCCTCGGGCGTCGTCATTCGCCGTAGGCGTTTTACCTGGCGCGCCTCTTCGGCGCGTCTTTGGCGTCGTCGCCGGCCTTCGTCGACGGCGCCGCGCGTCCGGCTTGCCGTCTCCGCGCTCATTGCGGCGCTCCCGACCGGCGTCCGGCGTAGAAATAGACCAGCCAAAGGACGAGCGTCCCGATGGCGATCGCATAGCGGATCCAATCGGTGTTGATCATCTGTCGGCCGAAACCCTCCAACAGAGCTGCGATGAACAACATGACAACCGCCCCGCCGGCCACCAAAGCGGCTCGATTGCCCACGTGGCGCGCCGAATCAAGCCGAGACCGCGCTCCGGGAAAGGCGACCGCGCCGCCGATCATGAAGCCCGCCGCGCCCGCCAGCACGACGGCGAACAATTCCGTCACGCCATGGATGAACAGCCAGCCTGTCAGCTCGAAGCCCAGCCCTCGGCTCCAGAACAAGGCGCAGAAGGCGCCGATGGACACGCCGTTATAGAGCAACAGGATCGCCGTGGGCGCGCCGAACGCAAAGCCCAACGCGAAGGCGAAGATCGCAATCCTGGAATTGTGCGAGAAGAGCTGCGCTGCAAACGCGCCCAGCAGATCTTCCGCCGTGGCGTCGTCAGTGTAGAGCGTCGAGCGGAGATATTCCGTGCTGGCGTTGGGCGTGCGGAGGTCGAAAAAGCCGGGCGAGCTGAACGTCCAGAACCATTCCATGTCCGTCATGCAAAGCCAGAAAGCCAATAATCCGCCGCCAAACAGGCAGAGCGCGGAGAGCAACGTCGGCAGGACAGCTGATTGGACAGCTTGGGGCCAATCGCGCCGAAAAAACACCGCAACGCGTTCGCCGAAGCGTGTGCGGGTTCCGTAGACGAAAAAGTAGGCCCGCGTGCACAGGCTCTCCAGATAGGCGACCACGTTTTGGTCCAGCGAGATCGAACGGGCCACGGACAGGGACGAGACCGCCTGGCGGTAAAGCCGGGGCAGGGCCTGCATGTCGTCGTCGCTCAAGGATCGCACGCCCCGGTTTTCCGCTCGTGTCAGAATGTGATCGAGCTTCGCCCAATCGGCTTCGCGCTCCTCCCGGAAGCGGTAGGATTTCAGGAGGTCGGTCACAGAAGCTCCCGCCGTTTGATGTCGAGATACCGCGAGACGAGCTGTGCGCCGAAATCCTCCGGCCGCGATTCGATGATCTGAACGCCCATGCGCCTCAGCTTTCGGAAGACGATCTCCCGCTCCTGCAGCAGCGTGTCGGCCATCACGGCGCGCGCCACATCCTCCGGTTCGGCGGGGGCGGCGTCGATCAGGCGCTCCAGCGCCTCGTCGCGAAAGGCGGCGAACAGGACGACATGCTTGTCGGTCAAGCGCTTCACCGTTTCCAGCATAAGCTCGGCGGAGATTGTGTCGACGAAATCCGTGAACAGGATCACCAGCGCCCGGCGTTCCAACCTGCTCGACAAATCCGTGAGCGCCAGCGTGTAATTCGCCTCTTCCGCGGAGTAATCGAGCTGTGCGGCGAGCTTCTGCTGGTGTGGGAAGGCGGCCGTTCCGTGCAGGACGTGGCTGGACAGCCGCGGGCGGGCGTCGAAGCCGAAAAGCGCTGTTCGGTCGCCGGAACGCAAGGACACATAAGCCAGCAAAAGCGCGGAATTGATCGCCCGGTCGATCTTCGGAACGCCGTCCAGAGGCTCGCTCATCAGGCGGCCGGTGTCGAAGGCGAACACGATCGAATGGTTGCGCTCGGTCTTGAACTCCTTCGCCAGGAGAGCGCGGTGGCGAGCGGAGTGCTTCCAGTCGATCGCGCGCCGGTCCATGCCGGTCGAGAATTCCCGAAGGGCGTCGAATTCCGACCCGTCCCCGCGCTCGATCTGGGCCTTCACGCCGAAATCGGAGTCCCGCGCATAAAGCCTGACGGCCTCCTCCTTCACCCATCTGATGTTGGGGACGATCGGGATCTCGATGTCGAGGCGTGTGCGCCTTTGCTTGCGCGCAAGGCCCAACGGTCCTGTCCAGCGCGCCCAAAGGTTTGTCAGCTTGGCGGCGCCGCGGCGAGCTGGCCGCAATCGAAAGTCGTACTGGCGCGTTCTCCCCTCGAACCCGCGCAGCCCCCGCGGCGGGATGCGTTCGACCAGGTCGTTGGTCTCCAGCTGCACCTCGATCCGCTGGGGCAGGGGGCCCTTCGCGAAGTAAAACGTGGCTTCAGCCGGGTCTTCGCCGTCGATGTAGAGGAGGCTCGGCGTGGCGACGTCGCAGGCGTAGGCGCCCAAGCGCGCGCCCAGCATCGCGTCTAAGAGGATCAGCGCGCCGACGCCCGCGATCCAGCCCGCCGACCAAGTCCAATAGGCCGGCGCAGCGAGCGCGACGAGCAGCATCAAGGGGACGCCCGCCGCCATTAGCCAGATGGCCCGCTGCGTTGGAGAGATCATGGCGCGCCTATCTCGGCGCCGCCGTCTGATCGATGATCTGGGCGAGCAGCTCTTCCGTCGACCGGCCTTCGATCTCAGCGGCCGGCGACAGGATCACACGGTGGCGCAGCGCCGGCGGGGCGAGCGCTTTGACGTCGTCCGGGATGACATAATCGCGCCCGTCGAGGGCCGCGCGGGCGCGCGCAGCGGCCGCAAGCGCCGCCGCCGCGCGAGGGCTCGCCCCGGTTTCAAGCGACGGGGTCTCCCGCGTCGCGCGGACAAGGTCGACGACATAGCTGACGATATCGTCGTTGGCTTTGACGCTTGCGGCGGTTTGGACTGCTTGCGCGAGATCGTCGGACCCGACGACCGCGGTCACGCCGAACGCGCCGGGCGCGCGCATGCCGTTCGCGCCGCCGTGGCCGGCGACGATGGCGATTTCCTGGTCGCGGGTCGGATAATCGAGCACTTGTTTGAACAGGAACCGGTCGAGCTGCGCCTCGGGCAAAGGATAGGTGCCCTGCTGCTCGATCGGGTTTTGCGTCGCCACGACGAAGAAACGGTCGCCCAGCGGATAAGCCTCGCCGTCGATCGTAACCTTGCGTTCCTGCATGGCCTCGAGAAGCGCGGCCTGGGTCTTTGGCTGGGGGCGGTTGATCTCGTCGGCCAATAGGATGTCGGAGAAAATCGGCCCCTTTGTGTGCGCGAAATTATTCGTTTGAAAGTTGAAGATGTTCGCGCCGATCACGTCGCCCGGCATCAGGTCAGGCGTGAATTGGACCCGCCCGAAATCAAGTGAGATGGCCGCCGCAAAGCATTGCGCCAAAAGCGTTTTCGCCGTTCCGGGCGGGCCTTCCAACAGAATATGTCCGCCGGAGAACAGCGAGATCAGCATCAGGTCGACGGTGTCGTCCTGGCCGACGACTCCTTTGGCGACCTCCGTGCGGATCGCATCGGCCAGGCGGCCGATCTCAGAGATGTCCATGTGTGATCTCCTGGCGGCGCCGATACAGCGCGCGGGCATGCTTTACCAAGTCGTCGCGGCTTGCGGCCGGCTTGTCCATGGCTTTCTTGAGCGCGGTCCAGGATTCGCGAACCTCCGGGTCGTCGCCGCCCAGCCGGTCGATCAATCCGGCGAGCTCCTGGCCGTGCAAGCTCCGCGGCGCGCCGAGCGCTTTTGCGGCGGCGCGTTCGCTGAGCGCCAGATAATTCGGAGCGAGCCGCGTTTCGCGGCGCGCCATGGCGACGAGACCAGCGGAATTGTCCGCCAGGGCCGTCTTGCCCAGTGCGATCGCTGGGCCCTCCCGCACAGGGGAGCCGAACCGGACGCTTGCGGCCCAGCCAAGCAACGCGACCGCTGAAAGCGCCACCAAGGTCGCGCCGATGAACGGGACGTCGAGCAACAAGCGCAAAAGCGTATCGGAGCGGGTGAAACCGTGCAGCGTGGCGTCGAAGATCACCTCCTCCGCGCCGAGCCAATCCACAAGGCCTAGGGCGGCGCGCGCGGTCTCGAAATCGGCCAGTCCGAACGTGCTGATCAAATCGGGATCAGCCAAAACGTAGACGTCTCGGCCGGGCAGACGCGCCAGCAGGGCGCCGACCGGCGTTTCGATCAGGGGCTCCAAGGTGTCCGATCGGATGACTTGCATATCGTCGCCCAGGCTCGGCGCAATGTCTCCAAACGGCGTCTCCAGGCGGGCCGGCGATCGGATGCGCCAAATGTCGCCGTCCGGGTCGAGAACGCGCAGCGCCGATTGCGGCGTCGAGGTTTTCGACAGGAACGTGTCGCGCTCCCATTGCTTGCGGTCCGGGTCGCGCGCCCCGATCCATTTCGGCAAAACGATGAGCGCCGGTCCGGCGAGGTCGTCGACAGCGTAGAGGTCGCTGCGCCCGCCCGGCGGCGGCGTGACCACCATCAAGCCGCCCTCCCGATCGGTTAGAAGGGTTTCCGTGCGAGAGACCGTTACACTGTCGCCGCGCTGGCGGAGCAGGTCCACGATGCCGGCGAAACCTGTCGCCGACTTCGAATAAGGATGCGGCCCTGACGCGTCCTTTCGCGCAAGCTCGGGCGCCCAAGCGGACATCACGAAGATGGCGGAGAAAGCAATCAGCCCGACAGCAACAATGATCGCCACCGTCCGTGTTGAGAACGGCGCGGCGGCTTCGGTCTCGGCGCTCATGTCCAGGCTCCTCCGAAGGCGAAGGATTCATATGACGTGCGGGCTTCGCGCCAATCTTCCTGATTGACGTCGCGGGCGCCGAAGAAGCTGCGCTCGACAATCGAGATGATCGACGACAGCGCATTGCGCGGCGCAGCCGGCAGCGCGTCCAGGCGTCCGATCTCACGGGCCGTGAGCGATTGCGCCAGATCATCGCCTTGTCGTTCTTGAATGTCTTGGATCGAACGGAACAGGAGCAGGTGGACAGCTTCCGCGAAACGCCCCGCCCGCGCCAAGCCGTCGGCCTCCTCCAGCAACGATCGCGCCCGCGTCGCGTCCGGGCGCAAGGCCGCCAGCACGTCGTCGCCCTCGCCTTCGGCCTGCTTCCGCCGCCAGCTCAGCTGAACCCCCATGGTTTCCCGCAAAATGAACAGAACGACGCCGCCGGCGACTGCGGCGAGGCCAACCCAGAACAGCACTCTCAAAACGGGGGCCAGCACCCGCGCGGCGTCGCCGACGAAATCGCCCAAGGCTCGAAGCCAGCCCGGAGGTTCGGAGCGCTCCTCCGGCGGCTCCGGCTCCGCAACGGGACGCTCAAGTTGAAGCGCATCGTCCTGAATGAAGCGTTCATGCAGGGCGCGGGTCTCCTCCAGCTTGGCCGCCGTCTTGGAGTCGTCGAGCGTTTGGGCGGTCCCAGAGGCGGGTCCAAGCGCGACGCCGACAAGGCAGGCTATCCAAGCAGCGCGTCCCACTGGGCGTCCAAACTCCTCTACGCGCCGCGCGCCGACGGACGGCGACTATCCCAAGATCTCAACTATTTCAGAGCGTCCGCCGCGCTGCAACGGGGAAGGCGCCGCGGGCCCTTCCGCAGGCTGGCCCCCTCGCCGTTGAGCGAGTGATGTGCGACCATATGGACAAGTTGGGGCTGGGAGGGATGCATGCTGCGCGCTGTGAGATGGATCGCCGTTGCGACGGCTTTTTTAGCCCTTGCTGCAGCCGGCGTTGTCGTCTGGATGTTCAGCGATCGTCCCGAACTTGGCGAGGTCGGCCCCTCATACGCTGCGGAGGCGGCGCCCCGCGACGCCGGCGACAATCGCGTGACGGCGACATGGCTCGGCGTCACCACGCTCATCTTCGACGACGGTGAGACGCAGATCCTGATCGACGGTTTCTTTTCGCGGGCCACCATGTTCCAATTGCTGCGCAATCGTCCGATTGCGCCGAACCTCGTTGAGATCAATCGGGCGATACAGGCGCATGATTTGGCGCGCGTCGCCGCGATCATACCGGTCCATTCCCACTACGATCACGCTATGGACGTTGGGGAAACGGCCAAGGCCACGGGCGCCTTCGTCGTTGGATCGGAAAGCTCCGCCAATATCGCGCGCGGCGCAGGGCTCGCAGAGGAGCGGATCATCGTCGCGGACGCCGCCGATGAGGGCTACGACTTCGGCGATTTCAAGGTCCGACTAATCCCGTCCAACCACGCTCCGCTTCGCGAAGGCACGGGGTATGGGCCTGGGTTGGAGATCGATGCGCCTTTGGTCCCGCCCGCGCCTCCGCAGGCCTGGCGCGAAGGCGGCAGTTTCAGTGTGATCGTGGACCATCCCCGCGGGGCCGCCCTCGTCCAGGGCAGCGCAGGCTATCAGGACGGGGCCCTTGTCGGCGAACAGGCTGACGTCGTTTTCCTCAGCGTCGGCGGTCTGGCGGGCTTCAGCGACGAGCATTCCGACGCCTATTGGCGGAATGTCGTCGAAGCGACGGGGCCGTCGCGGGTGTTTCCCGTCCACTACGATGACTTCATCACACGTCCTTTCGGCAGGGTCGCGGCGCCGCCGCGCTTTTTCGACGACGCCGAGGCGTCCCTGAAATGGGCCGCGGCGCGCGCCGACAAGGCTGAATTGCGCTTCGAACAGCTTCGTTTCGGCGAATCTGTGGACTTGTATTGATCCGACGACGAGGGACCCCCGCTATGGACCGCACTGACCGCTACGTTGACCTGAAAGCCGAAATCGACGCCGTGGTCGCCGGCGAATCCTACACGCCGGCCCGCTACGCGACGGCGGCTTGCCTGCTGTCGCAGGCGTTTGCGCCGCGGTTCTTCTGGACCGGATTCTATGTGGTCGATCCGAACAAGGCGGGCGAATTGGTCGTCGGCCCCTATCAGGGCACGCTGGGTTGTCTGCGGATTCCCTTTGGCAAAGGCGTGTGCGGCGCGGTCGCGGCGTCCGGGGAGACGCTGATCGTGCCCGACGTGCACGCCTTTCCGGGCCATATCGCCTGCGACAGCGCGTCGAATTCCGAGATCGTCGTCCCGGTTTTCGACGCCCAGGGCGACCTTGCGGCGGTGTTGGACGTGGATTCGACGGATTTGGACGCCTTTGACGAGGTCGACGCTCACGGCCTGGAAGCGATCTGCGCCACGCTCCTCAAAGTTTAGCCCAGGATCTCCGCGCCGTCGCCGATCAGGCTAGAGAGCGCCTCTCGGTCGGCTTCGCCCAGTTTGGTCCACTCGTCCCGCAGCGCGGCGAGGCACTTTGTCTGGTACTTGAATACGCCCTGGGAGAAGCGCGCCCCGTCGATGTCCAGGCTGAACGTCTCCTCGCCCGCCGCAAGGGCGCTCTCGTTTGCGGCGAGGAACGCCAGATAGGTGTCGCCCGCCAGGGCCATGAGACCGGCCACGGCCTCGCCGGGCTGTTCCGTCCACGCGCCATCGAACCCAGAGGCGTCGTCGACGTGCTCCAGCCAGCGGAAAGCATAGGGGAAATCGGCGCGCATCATGGCCGCCGGGGTCGGGTCCGTGCGCAATTGCCAGAGCTGGCCATAGAGCGACACGTCGGCGAGGGAGACCCGACCGCCGAAGAGAAAATGCTGGCCCGACGTCGCGGCGCGGTCGAGGATCCCGAGCAGACGCCTTGTGGAGCCTTCGATAATGGGCGCGGTCTCCGGCGTGCAGCCGACGAGCGCCATGCGTCCGATCTGGCGTTCAGCGATCCCCTTCGCCGTCTGTTCGATCGTCGCGCGGTCGGCGCTCGGCATATTGTCGTAGATCAGCCATTTCGACATTTGGTCGGCGTCGGCGTCATAAAACCAGCGATAATGGAACATGGCCTTGGTAACCCATTCGTCGGCCATGTCCTCGATCAGGAGGCAGGCGAAGCGTTGCACCGGGTCCGGGGGGAGGAGGGGGCGGCCCTCTCCCTTGGCCTCCAAATCCAATAAGAAGGGGGTGGAATCGTTGGTCCACGTCCCGTCTGGGCGCTCGATGACGGGGATGACCGGTGCTCTCACCTTGGACATGATGTCGCCGCGCGAGGCCGCGTCCAGCATTTTCCAGACATGAACGATCCGTTTCCCGCGAAGCGCCGCGCGCACTTTCAGGGAGTAGGGGGAGCCGGGCGATCCGTGGATCGTGAAAGAACTCATCGTTTCCTCCCAATGCGCGCCCATTCGCGCTCTGGGGCGGTTCTCACCAAGGCTGCGATCCCGACAGGCGGGTCAGAGGCTCGCGCCGCTTTCCGCCTCAGGCGCCTGCTCGTCGTCGTCGCCCCAGCCGATAGCTTCGAGGAAATTCGTCAGCTCGTCCACCCAATTGTCCAAGGCGGCCGTGACATTGGCCTCGGCGACCCCGCCCTTGATGTCAAAGGTGTATTCGAGCACCGGATTGCGTTGTTCGTCCAAGTAGGCCTTGGAAAAATTATCCCGGTTCCAGGCGTTTACGGCTTCGAGGTCGTCGAAGTCCGAGGTGAAGGAGCTGTAGAAGAGCGCCGTGTCGCACATGGCGAAATCCGCGGTGCAATCATAGAAGTCGACCCAGAACTTCACGCCGGTGGCGCCGCTCTCGATTTCCGCGCGGTCGTCCTGCGTGGTGAGTTTTGCGCGATAGCCCTCGTTCTGCAGGACTTCGGCCACGGCCGCTGGCGAGGCGATGGCCGTGGCGTCTTGAGCGATCGCGGGGGACCATCCGAGGTTTGCAAGCGCTAATGTAGCTAAGCTTCGTTTAATCATGGCGACATCCTCGGTTGTGAAACAATCTACGATCTAAATATGTTTGCGCGCCTCCCTTCGACGCAAGACGCGTTTCAGCGCAGGGCGATCAGATTGCAGTGTTCGGAATGTTACCCGGGGGTCGCGATCCGCTCGGGCCGGGTCACGATCAGCTCTTGGTGGGCGAGCCCCGCTTCGCGATGGCGATGGGCGTCGTGATAATCGGAATGGTTCAACGTTGCGATGAAGGCCTGGCGATTGGGAAACCAATTGATCCAGACCGCGTCCCATTCGCCGGCGCCGATGAAGAAGCGCGCCACATCGCCTCCTTAGAGGCAGTCCCCGCCTTGATCGGCCGCCATTTTCAGGAACGCGTCGGCGTAGCGTTGATAAGCCTGCGCGCCAGTCGATCCGTCGCCCCGTTCCGGATCGGCTTCGGTGTACGCGGCCCGCTCGCGGAATTTCAACAGGTTCACCTGGGCGACCGGCCCCTCATGGGGATCGTCGCGCAAGGCGCGGAATTGGTCGGCGGTCGGCTGGCGGGTGGGCATGATTCAAGCTGTCAGATCCGCAATCGCGAAGGAGAGTTCCGGGATCCTGTCGGTCGACAGCACGTCGTTGAACGATCGTCGGTGCAGCGATCTGTAAGCCTCCAAGCTGGGCGATGTGTGAACAATGACGGTGTCGTTACGAACGTCGACAACCCAGTGTTCCATGATTCCATGTGCGGCGTATGTGCGCGCCTTGCGCTGCGTATCTAACAGCAGCGACGTATCGGCGATTTCAATCAGAAGCAAAATGTCCGATGGTTCGATCTCGCCGGCCCGGGCGGATTTCGGGAAGATTATGAGGTCCGGCTCGACATACGTCTCCTGATCCAATGTCAGCCCATACTCGACGGCGATTCGGTATGTTTCCGGCAGCCGGCGCGGCAGTTCCGTCGCCAAGTCGCTCTTGAACCGCTCATGACGCGCATGCTTCGGAGCCATTGTGAACAATAGTCCTTCGATCAACTCGACGCGCTCGTCAGGATTAATGACCCCCGCATCCGCCATCAGGTGGACTTCGTCGACGGTGAACAGCCGCTGCTGGACCGGATCGAGGGGTTTGGCCTTCGAAAGAACGTTCATGCAGTTACCTTACCACATCGGCCGCGCGACTCACTCGCCCGGCTTCAAATGCCGGTTCAGAAAGTCCATCCGCGTGCGCATCAGGTGGGTTTGCAGCGCCTCTCCGCGGATGCCGTGGCGTTGACCGGGATAGGTCATCAGCTCGAATGTCTTGCCCGCCTCCTGCAGCGCCGCCATCAGGCGGGTTGTATTGTCAAAGGTGACGTTGTCGTCAGCCATGCCGTGGATGAGCAAGAGCGGCGAATTCAGATTGTCGACATAGGGGAAGACTGAGGAGGCGTCGTAGCCGTCCGGATTGTCCTCCGGCGTATCCATGTAGCGCTCGGTATAAAAGGTGTCGTAGAGACGCCAATCGGTTACCGGCGCGCCGGCCACAGCAGCGGCGAACGTCCCCTCCGGCGCCTGGAGAAGCGTCATCAGCGTCATGTAGCCGCCATAGGACCAGCCTTGGACGCCGATCCGGTCAGGGTCCACGAAGGGCTGGGATTTCAGCCAGTCCACGCCGACAAGCTGGTCGCGCACTTCGGGGCCTCCCGTACGGCGATAAATAACGTCTTCAAATCGCTTGCCGCGATTGGTTGAGCCGCGATTGTCGAGCCGGAAGACGATATAGCCTAGGCTCGTGTAGTATTGGTCGCTGAGGCGCTCCCAATTGCGGGTCACAAGCTGGGCGCCCGGCCCGCCATACACCTCAACCAGGACCGGATAGCGCTTCGTCGGATCGAAGTCCGGAGGCGTCTGGATGGAATAGTAAAGCGTCTGGCCGTCTTCGGCCGTCAGCGTGCCGTATTCAGGGACAGTGTGGTTCGCCAGGTAAGGCGCGTAGGGGTGGTCGCCCTCAAGCGCGTTTTCCTCGATCCACGCGATCAGCGACCCGTCGATCTTGTAGAGGCCGGTCTGCGGCGGCTGGGTTGGGCTGGACGACGTCCCGACAAAGGTCTCGCCGTCGGGGCTTAGGGTGACGAACCAGGATTTGCCCGCTTCCGTGATTCGCTTCGGCTCGCCCCCGTCCAGTTGGACGCTGTAGAGATGACGCTCCAGCGGCGTATCCTTGAAGCCGGTGAAGTAGGTGAGGGTTTCAGCCCCATCCGTTCCGAGCCGATCGTCGACCACCCAGTCGCCGGATGTTAGCGCTTGCCAATCTTCGCCACGCGGCTTCGTCCAGATATGCCGGAAGCCGCTGTCTTCGCGGGTCATGATCGACATATCGGCGTCGCCCAGATACCGGTAGCGTCCTGACAGATTGATCCAGTTCGGCTGCTCGACGGTCGTGTAATCTGACGGCGCCCAACCGTCTCCAGCGGTCGACGACAGGTACTTCATCACAGTCTGATCGCGATTCATGGCCTGAAGGGTCAGGGCGTCATCGTTCCAATCCACCACGTTCAGATACTGATCCGTCGCCGGTCCCCAATCCTCCCGACGCCAGTCGACGTTCGCCGATTCCCCCGTCTCCATGTCCCGCACGAACAGATCCACCACCGCGTTGGGCCGGCCGGCGCGGGGATAGCGCTGGTCGATCACCGTCACCTCGTCGGCGGCGATGTCGAAGCGAGGGATGACGTCCACACTGCTCTCGTCGACGCGGGTGTAAGCGACGTAGCGGTCGTCCGGGCTCCACCAATAGCCGGTGTAGCGGCTCATTTCCTCCTGGGCGACGAACTCGGCGACGCCATAGGAGACGGCGTTCTCAAGATCCGCCTCGGGCGTGAGCCGACTTTCCTCGCCGGTCTCTAGATCGATCGCATAGAGCGCGCCGTCGCGGATGAACGACACATAAGTCCCGCTCGGCGACACTTTGGCGTCGTACTCGAAGGCGTCCGTTGCGGTCAGCTGGCGGGCCTCCGGCGCGCCGCTGGAGAGATCAACGAGGTGCAGATCCCCGCCCAGCGGAACCAGGATCGTATCCGCTGTGCCCCAATCGTAGCGCACGATCCCCTTTGTGCCGGCGATGCGCTGGCGCTCCCGCAGGGCCTTCTCTTCTTCCGAAAGCTCCACGTCTTCCGGCTCCAGGATCTTTGAATCGACCAGCAGGCTCTGCTCGCCGGTCGCCGTGTCGAAGGCCCAAAGGTCGAGGCGGCTCTGTTCGTCCTCTCGGGCTTTCAGGAAGGTCACTTTCGATCCGTCAGGCGAGAAGCGAACGCCGCGCGGGCTCTGGCCCGACAGGCTCGGCGATTGGAACAGGCGTTCGAGGGTCAGCTCCACGGGCGGCGTCTCCTGTGCGGCGGGCGCACCGCCGCAGGCGGCCAATCCAAGGGCGATGGCGGGGGCGATCATGTGTTTCATGCGCGCCACCCTATCGGCGGAAAAAATCTTGTCATCCAGCCAATTGAGAATTGCGCCGGCTGGGCCGTCCGACTACCCCTCAAGCTCTCGGATTGGGAGGCGGGCATGCGGCGCATCTGGCTGTGGGCGATTGGCGTGCTGACTGTGTTCGTCGCCGCCTTCTGGTGGCTGATGCTGGACGCGCGCGCGCCAGACGCCGCGCCGGGCGAGTTTCCCATCGACACGTGGCGCCGGCTGGTCGACCAGGATGAGAGCTTTCGCCCGGTTGAGGTTCGCATGGAGGTGATCGGCGTCGACCTCGCCCCGCGCTGGGCGACGGAGGCCGGCAATTTCGGCGCGCCGGCGCGCATGGCCTATACGGCCTTCCAGATCGTCTATCCGGACAAGACACTGGTCGTCGGCGGCGCGGTCGACGAGGCGACGTTGACCCAGATGGCGCAAACCGACGAGGCGACGTTCGACCACGACGCCTATGACCGGCTGACAGCCGCCATGCTGGAGGCTGATCAGGTTTGGATCACGCACGAGCATCTCGACCATGTCATGGCGGTCGCCCGCCATCCCGATCCGGAGGCGCTCGCGCCGAAGCTGATGGTCAATGTCGCCCAATTGGACGCCCTGCCGCAATTCGCCCTCGGCGGACGCTTGCCGCCGCCGCTCGCGGGTGTGACGCCGGTGGAGGCGACGGAGCCGTTTCTCGTCGCGCCCGGCGTTGTCGTCGATCCGACGCCGGGGCACACGGCCGGCTCCCAGGTCGTGTTCGTGACGCTGGAGAGCGGCCGCGAGCTTCTGTTGATCGGCGACATTGTCTGGACCCTGTCCAACCTCGACACATTGAAGACCCGGCCGCGTCTTCTTCAGTTCGTCGTGTTCGACCCGAGCGAGCAGCGCGCGCGGGTTCTCGCCCAGGTGCGGGCCCTCCACGATCTGCGACAGGCCGAGCCGGACCTGGCGATCGTGCCGAGCCATGACCGCGACCATTTGGAGCGTTTGATCGCCGAGCGCCGGCTTGGCGACGGGTTCCTGGTCCAAGCTCCCGACGGCGATTAATCCGGCCGCAGAGGATCGAGGACGGCTCTCACCTCAGGGTCGGAGGCCATCTCAATCCCCGTCGCCACCACGCCCAGCCCGGCCGCGAGAATCCAAGCAGAGAGCGCGACCAAAAGATTGACGCCGGCGAAGGCCGCCGCCCGGCCCCGCGGCGCGCTCAGGCGTCCTAACCCCGCCAGGCCGCGCCGCCGCGAACACTTTCGCAGGCGAGGCAACCAGCGCCCAAATCGTCTTGAAGCCGCGAATATTGAGGCCGAACACGTCCTCAATCACTTCGTCGACGCCGACTTGGTCGCCGCGCCGC
>CAZQZC010000045.1:0-18119 GCA_964597685.1 uncultured Hyphomonadaceae bacterium
GTCAGATCTACACCGGCGCCGCGATACGCGACTACGTGCCGATCAGCGCGCGCTGAGGTCGGCGAGGATGGCGGCTGCGGCGCGGTCCGCAGCCGGCGGGCCGCCGGCGCCCATCTCCTTCAGGGCGGTGTTCTGTTGATCGATGCGACGCGCCCGCTCGGACGGATCGGCTAGCACCTTTTGCGCCTCGGCCGCGATCAGCGCAGGTTTGAGCCGCGTTTGAACGTATTCCGGCATGATTTCCGCGTCCGCGGCGACATTGACCAAGGCGATATAGCGCGATTGCAGAAGGCCGGCCCGCGCAATCGCCCAGCTTAGCCACCCCAATCGATAGCCGACGATCACCGGCGCGCCCTGCATCGCGGCCTCGGTTGTCACGGTCCCTGAGCACGCGAGCGCGACGCTGGCGCCCGCCATCGCGGCATAACGCGACACGTCGTCAGGAAGCAGATCATAGTCGAACGCGGTCGACGGGATACGTGTGTTAAAGATCGAGCGTACGTTCGACGCCGGCGCGGCCACGATCCGAACGTGCGGCTGATCCGCCCTCAAACGGCTCGCTGCGGCCATGAGAACGGGGGCGACCCGCTCGATCTCACTCGTTCGGCTGCCGGGCAAAACCAGAACAACCCGATCCTTGGCGGCGTAGCCCATTCGGTCGCGGAACGTATCGCCCGACGCCGGCTCCATCCGGGATATGGCGGGATTGCCGATCGTCGTCGTCTTTAGCCCGAACGGCGCGTAGTAGGGCGCCTCGAAGGCGTGGATACAGAGGAGGTGGTCCACAGAACTGGCGAGCGTCCGAGCGCGCCCGGGCCGCGTCGCCCAGACCTGCGGCCCCACAAGTTTAATCAGGCGGATATGCGGCGCCCGTTTGCGGACCCGTTGCGCGACCCGCAGCGTAAATCCCCACGAATCCACCAAAATGGCTGCGTCCGGATTGTGCGAAACGATATGCTCAGCGGCCGCGTCCGCGAGGCGGACCACGTTAGGATAAGCGCGAAGCCCTTCAATAAACCCAAGGACCGCGAGAGGAGCGATGTCGATGTCGGAGCGAACGCCCGCCGCCTCCATGTCCGACCCGCCGATCCCCACAATGTCGACATTTGGCTCCAACTGACGCAGGGCGTCGATGACCTCGCGAGCGAGCAAGTCGCCTGACGGCTCTCCCGCGGTGACGTGAAGCTTCACCGGGCCCATCTCGCGTCGGCGGGATCCAGCCCCACGATGAAGAGGCCTTGCGCCTCGGCGTCGGCGACGACCCGCTCTCGCTCCACAATGAGCGCGCCTGACGCCTCCAGGCCGATACCGGCGAGACCGGCCCGGGCGGCCGCCTCGATTGTCGCGGGGCCGATGACAGGCAGATCGATCCGGCGCTCCTGGCCAGGTTTCGCGCGCTTTACGAGGACGCCGGCGCTGGTGTCGGACTTCCGATGAGAAGCGTTTCGGAGATCGCCGACCCTCGCAAGCATCGCATCGGTGCCTTCTTGCGCTTCGACGGCGAGGACGATTCCACCGCGGACGACGCAGGCTTGGCCTATATCTTCCGCGCCGATAAGACCTGCGACGCGGAACGCTTTCCTCAGATCTCTCAAGTCAGAATCGCTCGGTGCGGGACCGGCGATCTGGCCCGCTTCGGCGAGCAATCGCTGCGCCACCGTTTCAGCGCCCAGGATCCTGAAGCCATGGCGCTCAAAGACGCTGATCAGAGCTCGCAAGAGCGTGTCGTCTCCCGTTCGCCCGGCAGCTACAAAGGATTGAATAAAACCAGCGCCGATCTCGTCGAGTTTCAGCGTCGACAGATCTGGACGGTGAACATAACCGGCGAAGACGACGTCCTCGCACTGCGCCGCCCGCAGGACGTCGAAGCAGCGCCCCATCTCGCCGATATTGACGACCTGGCCCGGGTATTCGGCGAGCGCCGGCTCTTCGAAACCTTCGACGCGGATCACACAGATGTCGCGGCCCGCGGATCGTGCGGCGTCCGCGATTGCGACGGGCAACCCCCCGAGGCCGGCGATCAGACCGAGTGGGGGGGCGGCCGTATTCATCGCGCGAGGCAAAGCGGCCGCGGTCGGTCCGACCGGATGAATTCGACGATTTCCATAACTTCGTTTCGGTGACCGTACGCGTCGACAGTTTGCACAATTCGGTCAGAGAACGACCCGGAACCGGCGAACAAGAGCCGATAAGCGGCGCGAAGATCGCCCAGCGTCTCGCGAGTGAACCCACGCCGTTTCAGCCCCGTGAGATTCAGTCCGGCTAATTTGGCGTGATTGCCGACGACCATGCCGAAGGGAATGACGTCGCCGACCAGGATCGACCCGCCGGCGACAAAGGCGTGTCGGCCGATCCGCGAGTTTTGATGGATGGCCGCCATGCCGCCGATCCAGACATCGTCGGCGATCTCTGCATGGCCGCCGAAGGTCACATTGTTCGCAAGCACACAGCGCTCGCCAATCTGGCAGTCATGGGGAATGTGCACGCCAACCATCAAGTAAGATCTTGCGCCAACATGCGTCACGGCGTCAGGGCTTGAGGCGCACTGGATGGTGACATGTTCGCGAACGACAACGCCCGCTCCCAGCGCAACCCCGCCCTGCTTGGCGGGTTCGAATGCGAGAATTTGCGGCGCGCCGCCGATCACGGCGCCCGTGTGAACATGGACGTTCTCTGACAAACGTGCGCGGCCGAGCACCGTGACCGAATTGGCCAGCCGCACACCCGTTTCAAGGACCGCGTCAGGGCCGATCACGCAATGGGGGCCCACCTCAGCGCTCGGATGGATATTGGCCGCCGGGTCGACGATTGCGCTTGGGTGAATTCGAGTCATGTCTTGGGCTTATTGCCCTTCGAAGACGCTTTTTGAAGCCAGGCGACTTCTCTCAGGAAACGCCGCCATGGCTTCGCAGGCGCGCCCGCCCAAGTCTCGCCCGCCGGCACATCGCGGAAAACGCTGGCAGCCGCCGACAGACGCGCGCCTTTCCCGATGTGGATGTGATCCACCAGCCCGACGCGCCCGCCAAGCACGACCCCGTCCTCCACGGTGACGGAGCCCGAGATCCCAGCGAACGCCGCCATGACAACGCCACGCCCGAGCCTGACATTGTGAGCGATTTGGCAGAGATTATCGATCTTCGTGCCTTCGCCGATCACCGTGTCGTCCAGCGCGCCACGGTCGACGCACGTGTTCGCGCCAATCGAGCAATCATCCTGAATGACGACCCGCCCGAAATGCGGCTGATCGACAGGTCCGTGCGGGCCGGCCGCAAGGCCGAATCCCGGCTCGCCGATCCGCGCGCCAGCGAGGATTCGCACGCGGTCCCCGATCAGAGCGGCGAAAACGCTGGCCCCCGCCCCAATGCGCGTGTCGCGTCCAATCTGAACCCCAGGACCGACGACCGCGTTCGCTTCGACAGATGCATTTTCGCCGATTGCCGCGCCGGCGCCGATCCGCGCCCCCGCGCCGATCCGAGCGGTTGGGTGGATCGCCGGCGACGGACCGTCATCGAAGTCGCGTTCAGCAAACAGGTGTTTCGCACTCAAGGCGAACGCCCGCCGAGGATGCGCGCATATCAAGGCCGAAACGCCGGACGGGAGATTAGGCGCCGCGTCGGGCGCCAATAGGCAGGCCGACGCGTCCGCTGACACGCCGATCGCATCGTCCGCAGACCCGTCGAAAAATGTCAAATCGCCCGGCGCGCCCATCGCAGCCGGCGCGAGGCCGCTGACGCGCACGTCGCCAGGCCCGTCCCATGCAATTCCGGTAAGAGCGGAGAGGTCCTTCGTCGTCCTCTCTCCGAGCGCCTTATAAAACCGTCGATCGACGGTCACGCGCCGCCCTCCATGCCTATTGCTGCGCCTGAGCCTGCTGCTGAAGGCTCTCACGAGTTACGGCGACGGTCGGGAGCCGCGCATCGATCTTTGTGATCGCCGTAGCCGTCATGTCGACTGTCGCGCCATTATAGACGATTTGCGAGCGATCCAGCATGACGTCGGCGCCCGTTTCGTTGATCACTTCCTGCAGCACCGGCTCCAATTGCTGGAAGAACAGGCCCCACGCCTTTTGTTCGGACAATTGCAATTCGCGCGCTCTGATTTGGCGCTTCTGTTCGAACAATTGAAGCTTCTGTTGGTAACCCTGAAGCTGTTGGACAAGCGTCGGGTCGGCTGCGACCGCCTGTTGGGTGAGGCCGTTTGTGCGCGTCTGCAAGGCCTGGCCTTCCGTTTCAAGCGCGGACGCCTCGGGCTGCAGCTCTTGGCCCATTTGGGCTTCGATGTTCTGGAGCTTCTGTTGAATATCGAGACCGCCCTTGCTTTCCCGCATGATGCGCGACTGGTCGATCACGATAACCTTCGTGCCCTGCGCGTGTGCGGGCGGCGCTGAAACAAACGCTGGCGCCGATGCCAGCGCGAGCGCGGCGATAAGAGATTTGAACAAGGTCATGACAGCCTCCTGGCTTAGAATTGTGTGGTCGTTGAAAAGCGGAAGCCTCGCGGGCGGTCAAACGCCTCGTCTTCGATAACTTCTGCAAGGTCGAAGCGGATCGGCCCAAACGGCGACCGCCAAAACACGCTCAGCCCGGCCGAAGCGCGCAGCGTCAGGTCGTCGACGACTTCGCGGCGCACCAAGGTCGGCCCGAGATTGGTGACGTTCCGAACGAACACGACGGGATCGGGAATGTCCGCGTCGGAGAGGACGCCAAGACCGCCCGCCTCGACGAACAGCGCCGTGCGAATACCCGCCGCCTCCGGCAGGAAGTTCGGCAAGCTGACTTCCAACGTGCCTTGATAGAAGGCCTGGCCGCCCAGCGCCTGTTCACGGAAGACGACGCCGGTCTCCTCGCCGTTCTCGTCAAGCTCGAAGTCAACCACGCGGGGCCCGATGCCCGCGACGTTGAAGCCGCGGAAATTGTTGCCGCCGCGGAAAAAGCGGTTGTTGATGCGAACATTCTCGTCGTTGCCAAACGGCAAGATGTAGCCGGCCGAGAATCGCAAGCTCGCCCGCACGCCCGGCAGGATGCCGCGATAGGTCGCCGCGGTCGCCTGGGAGCGCAGGAATTGCACGTCGCCGCCAAGCCCCGCCAAATCCTGGCTCAGGCTGAAGTCGAAGCCGCGTGTCGGCGTAACTGGATCATTCCGGAAATCCAGATTGAACGTGTAGCCGATCAGCGATGTCAGCTCGTTTCTTTCGCTGGCGCAGATCGCTTCAGGCGTCAGGACAATGTCGTCGCATTGGTCGACGACAAGGGCGCCGTCCGGCAGCGGGATCGTATCCGGCGGCACGAAGGTTTGAAGGAAGACCTGTTCGCCAAACTCATCGAAAATCGGATCGCCATTGACGTCCGTCGCGGGCGTATCGGTATCTTGCAGCAACAGCTCGCCCGTCACGCCGTCGACGACGACATCGAGATTGTCGACATCGATCTTGTCTTGGCTGATGCGATATCTCAGGCCGAGCGAGGCGCGGTCCGTGATCGGAAACCCGAGGCGCAAGCCGCCGCCGATCGTCTGGCTCTCAAAGTCGGCGACGTCGGAAAAGTCTGACCGCGTCGCAAAGAGATCGACGCCGGCTGCAAGATTGCGGTCCAGGAAACGCGGCTCGGTGAACTGAAATTGCAAGCTTTGTTGGCGCTGGGAGGCCGAGATCCGCGCGACGAGCGACTGCCCGCGGCCTCGAAGGTTTCGCTGCGCAACGCTGACATCGATGAGAAACGCGTCGATGGACGAAAAGCCCGCCGCGAAGGACAGCTCACCGGTTGGCTGCTCTGAAACGACGATGTCCACTTCGGTTCGGTCAGCCTGCGTGCCCGGGCGTTCCTCGACAACGACGTCCTGAAAGTATCCAAGCCCGCGGATCCGGTTTCGAGACCGGTCGAGCAGCCGGCGGTTGAACGCGTCGCCCTCGGAAATGCGCAGCTCACGGCGGATCACCTGGTCCAGCGTCGTCGTGTTGCCGACAATATTGATGCGCTCGATGTAAACGCGCGGCCCCTCGTCGATGACGAATGTGACGTCGACTTTCCGCGTGTCCGGGTTTGGAACGATTTGCGGGCGAATATCGACGAAGGCGTATCCGGCGATCCCGGCCCCGAATGTCAGCGTATCAATCGCGTTTTCGATCTGCTCGGCGCGGTAAAGCGAATCTTGCGCGATCGGCACGGCGCGGGCCAAAGCATTCGAATTGAGTTTGTCGAGCGTCGTTTCGACGTCGATTTCGCCGAATTCGTACTGAACGCCTTCTTCGACCGTGAAGGTGACGTAGAAGTCTCTCTGGTCAGGCGTCAGCTCTGCGACGGCCGACGAAACCCGGAAATCATAGTATCCATTGTTCTGATAAAACTGGCGTAGGAGTTCGCGGTCGAATTCGAGCCGGTTGGGATCGTAATTGTCGTTAGAGCTGAAGAAACGCCAAAACCGCGACTGCCGGGTGACGATTTCGCTGCGCAGGCGCGTGTCGGAATAAGCGTCGTTGCCGATGAAGTTGATCGACCGGACGCCCGTCACCGGCCCGTCGGAAATCTCGAAAATCAAATCGACGCGGTTTTGATCGAGTGGTCTGTACTGCGGATTAACCTGAGCGGCGAAACGGCCGGTTCGGCGGTACGCCTCCAGAATACGCTGTACATCCGATTGCACGCGAGACTGCGTGAAGATGCCGCGCGGCGCCGCCTGGATCTCCTCGCTCAAACGTTCGTCGTTTAGAGCGCGGTTTCCTTCGAAGATCACCCTGTTGATAATCGGGTTTTCGACGACGCGGACGACAAGGTCGGAGCCTAGGCGGTCGATCGACACGTCAGCGAAGAGCCCCGTTGCAAACAGCGTCTTGAGCGATAGGTCGATCCGCTCAAGATCGAATGTCGAACCGGGTTCGACCAATAGGTAAGACTGGACCGTGCGATCTTCGATCCGCTGGTTGCCCTCGACGATGATGCTGCGAATCGTCCCGGCAAGCGGATCCTGCTGGGCCGGCGGCGACTGGGCTTCCGCCGCCGGCGACGTCGCCGTCAGGAGGCCGAATGTCAAAGCCGATGCTGTGAAGAATGATCGCATGGGGATGTCCACGTCCTGAAGTGTCGGCTCAAGCGCCGAATATTCCGGTTTCCAGTATGTCCCCAATGGTGACGATGATCGCGACGCCGATCAGGAAGACCAGCCCCGCCATCAAACTCGCTTCTTGTACTTTCTCGGGCAGCGCGCGCCCCGCTATCGCTTCATAGGCGTTAAATACCAGATGCCCCCCATCCAGTATCGGCAGCGGTAGAAGATTGAATAGGCCAATCCCGATCGAAACAAGCGCGCAGATGCGCAACATCGTCCAAGCCATCGCTGCAACGCGATCGCCTAAGGGCGCATTCTCCGCCCCAAGCGTGCGGTTCACCACGCGGCGCGTCGTGTCTCCGATGCCCACTGGACCGCTAAGGTTCGATATCGGCTCGCGGCCAGTTAGCATTCGGCCAAGCATCCGACCCGTCATTGCAATCGTATCGCCGGTTTCCTCAACACCGCCGGCGACGGCCTTGAGGGGGCCATAACGCACCTCGCCAATCTGCGTGACCGCGGGGCGCGCCCGGATCATGCCGACGCGGACAATTTGGCCCAGGCCATTGTCGACTTCACCGCGCTCGGGCGTCACGGCGACCGTCAACGCGGCGTCATTCCGGCGAACGCCAAAATCGAGCGGAACGCCGGTGTTCATCCGGATCTTAATGATGAAATCGTTGTAATTCTCGATCGCCTTCCCATCGATCGACTCGACGATGTCGCCCGCCTGCAGCCCAGCCTGGGCCGCGGGTCCGTCGGGAGAGATCTCGGTCAGGGAGACCCGGTGCAAGTCGCGGCCTTGGGCCATAAGCAACACCGCAAATACAACAATCGCCAGTAGGAAATTGGCAGCCGGCCCCGCGATCGAGACGACGGAGCGCGCTCCAACGCCAAGGGTCGGATAGGCGGCCCCTATCGGGCCCTGCTCTGTTTGGCCGACATCGCTTGGCAATTGCGCTTCGCCGACAAACTTCACAAAGCCGCCGATCGGGATCCAATTCACGCGCCAACGTGTTCCGCGGGAATCCGTGCGTTCAAAAATCGGACGCCCAAATCCAACAGAAAATGATTCCACGGCCGCGCCGAAAAGCCGGCCCGCCCAATAATGGCCGAGCTCGTGCACAATCACGACGACGCCGAGCATAAATATCAGCGACGCCAGAAATAGCGGTCCCTGGCTTAAAACGTCCGACAACTCCACTCCCCTCAGGTCCGCTCGCGCACCCTCTCTAGCAATCTGCGAGCCGTCTTCCGCCCAACACTGTCGATCTCCGCCACAGCGTTGAGATCAAGCATATCCGCCTCGCCGTAGCCGGAGGAGGCAAATTGCTCCAACGACTCCGCCACGATCCAGCTTATGTCGAGAAATCCGCATTCGCCTCCGATAAAAGCAGTTACAGCTTCTTCATTAGCGCAATTTAATATGGTCGTTGCAGGTCCCGGCGCATCGAGCGCCGCCCTGGCCAGGTCGATCGCCGGGAACCGCTCTCGATCGACCGGCTCAAAGGTCAGCTGTCCAATCTCGCTCAGCTCCAAGCGTTTCACGTCGGTGCGCACGCGATCGGGATACATCAGCGCGTGGGCGATTGGCGTCTTCATGTCAGGCCAGCCGAGCTGGGCGATAACCGACGCGTCCACATAATGGGCCATTCCGTGGATGATCGATTGCGGATGCACGAGGACGTCGATCCGCTCCTGAGGCATGTCGAAGAGAATAGCCGCTTCAATGAATTCGAGCGCTTTGTTCATCAGCGACGCACTGTCGATGGAATTCTTGATCCCCATGTCCCAAATCGGATGCGCACGCGCTTTTTCCGGCGTTGCGGACGCCATGTCTTCGCGGCTGGACGTTCGAAATGGTCCGCCGGACGCCGTGATGGTCAATCGCTCGACACGGTCTTTTTGTTGGAGCGCTTGGAAGATAGCGTTGTGCTCGGAATCCACGGGGAGAACCGCCGCACCGCCGCGCTGCGCCTCCGACAGGATAAGCGGGCCGGCGCACTCAATGCTCTCCTTGTTCGCGAGCGCGACGTCGTTTCCGTATCGCACCGCCGCCAATGTCGACGAAAGTCCAGCAGCGCCGACGATCGCGCCAAGGACTCGGTGCACCGGTCGTGTGGCGGCCTCGTCGACCGCCGCCCGCCCGCCGGCGGCGAGAATGCCGGTCCCATCCAGTCTGTCTTTGAGTTCGGCGAGCTTGGTCTCGTCTGAGATCACCGCGATCTTGGCGTGAAACGCCCTCGCCTGCTCCGCCAGGAGTTCAACGTCCCGTCCGGCGCACAAAGCCTCAACTGCGAAAACGGGCGTCTCCGAAACGGCGTTCGCATGTTCGATAACGCCCAGGGCCGAGCAGCCGATGGAACCGGTCGAGCCCATGATTGAAATTCGGCGTGGATCGCTCATGCGCCGCCTCCAAGCGATGCCGAAGCGGACGGCCAAATCGAGAGCAGCGCGATCGCAGCGACGCAGGCGGCGCCCAAGCCGTCGACTCGGTCGAGCACGCCCCCATGGCCGGGGACCAGCCCGCTTGCGTCCTTCACGCCGTAACGGCGTTTAATTTGAGATTCGAACATATCTCCCCCTTGCGCCGCAAGCGTGATGAAAAAGCCCCATAGCGTCCAAGCAGGAATGGAAGCGTTGATCAATGCCGCAAAGGCGGCTCCGGCTGCGATTGCCGCGAGCGCGCCGCCCGCTGCGCCGCTCCATGTTTTGTTCGGGCTGTCTTGTGGGGCGATCAGAGGACCGCCAAGCGCGCGGCCCGCGAAGTAGGCTCCCGAATCCGAAGCCCAAACGATCAACATTGATCCCAACGCAAGCGCCCACCCCTCGCCCGGCCAAGCGCGCAAGGCCTGCAAGGCCAGCGGCATGCCGGCGGTGTACACAATCCCAAAGGCCGCCGCGCCCCGCCGCTCTGAGCCACGCGCCGCAAGCGCGCCAATCACAGCCGCGCCTGCGAGGGCGTAAGCCGAGTATTGAGGCGTGACGGGGTAGACCGCATTGATCAGCGCCGAGAAGACGATCGCGGCCATGACGACGCCGCCTTGCGTCATACGGCCCCATTCGAACGCCATGGCGGCGCCGACGATCGCCGCGCCGACAGCCAAAGCCCATCCGCCGGTCCAAACCGCATAGAGGCCAAACGGAATGAGAACGGCGGCGGACGCGACCCGCAACGCCAATTCACGACGGCGGGAGAGTGTCTCGCCCTGAGGGGACATGATTAGCCTGGCCCGCCGTCGACGGCGCCGAACCGGCGTTCGCGACCTTGGTAGAGCTCAATCGCATCCTCCAAGTGACGGCGCCGAAAGTCGGGCCAGAGGACGTCCAGAAACACGTATTCTGCGTAAGCGGCTTGCCAGAGCAGAAAATTGCTAACGCGGCACTCGCCGCTTGTACGGATGACAAGGTCGGGATCCGGGACGCCGCGCGTATCGAGAAAACCTTCAAAGACCTGTTCGGTGAGCCCCTCTGCGGTCAGCGCTCCGTCCATGATCGCTTCAGCCGCCAAGCGCGCTGCGCGAACGATCTCTTCGCGTGATCCGTAATTGAAGGCAATTGTCAGGTGAAACCGATCATTCTGTTCGGTTTGTCGCTCGGCGCGCTGGATCAAATCCGAGATGTCTTCAGGCAGCCCGTCTCGCGCGCCGATGACGCGAACGCGCACGCCTTCCCGCGTCAAACGCTCCAGATCGCGCTTCACATAGGACCTCAGGAGGCCGAATAGAGCGTTCACCTCTGAGATGGGCCGACGCCAATTTTCCGTGGAAAACGAATAAACGGTCAAATACCGAACGCCGAGGTCGGTGGAAGATTCGACCGTGTTCCGCAGAGCCTCCACCCCACGTTCGTGACCAGCTGCGCGCGGCAAACCACGGGACGTGGCCCACCGGCCATTGCCATCCATGATGATCGCAACATGCTCGGGAATCGACCCTGCGCCGCCCTCACCGCGGGCGGCGGGCCCGGCGAGGGACGCTGGCGCTGTCAAACCTGCATGATCTCCGCTTGTTTGGTCTTCAGGGCGTCGTCGATCTTGGTGATGTACTCATCCGTCAGCTTCTGGACGTCGGCTTCAAAGGCCTTCTGCTCGTCTTGGCTGATCTCTCCGTCCTTTTCCATCTTTTTGAGAGCGTCCATACCGTCGCGCCGGACGTTGCGAACGGCGATTCGACCGTCTTCGGCGTACTTGCCGGCGACCTTGGCGAGCTCGGCGCGGCGTTCCTCGTTCAGGGGCGGAATCGGAATGCGTAAGTTCTGGCCATCGACAACTGGGTTCAAACCTAATCCAGAGTCGCGGATGGCTTTATCAGCTGCGCCGACATTCGCCTTGTCCCAGATGTTCACGGTGATCATGCGCGGCTCCGGTACGGAAACCGACCCGACCTGATTAAGCGGGGTGGCCGCGCCATAGGCTGAAACAGTCACACCGTCTAACAAATGCACCGAGGCCCGTCCCGTCCTCAATCCCGCAAATTCGGAAGACAACGCACTGATCGCGCCTTCCATGCGCCGTTTAAGATCTTTTTCGTCGTAACTCATCACACTCACCTTCACTGATCAGAGATCACGGTGCAAACGCCGCGCCCATGCAGGACGTCCATCAAGGCTCCCTTGGTGCTCAAGGAAAAGACCACAATTGGTATGCTGCTGTCACGCATTAGGCTGACGGCTGAGGCGTCCATCACTCTAAGATTGTCGGCGAGAACCTGTTGGTAGCCGAGCTGGTCATAGCGCGTGGCCGTGGAATCGACCTTTGGATCGGCGGAATAGACCCCGTCGACCTGCGTTCCCTTGAACATTGCATCGCACCCCATCTCCGCCGCGCGCAACGCCGCGGCGGTGTCGGTGGTGAAGAAGGGGTTGCCCGTGCCCGCGGCGAATATGACGATCCGGCCCTTTTCCATATGGCGGATGGCGCGTCGACGGATATAGGGCTCGCAGACCGTCTCCATTCGGATCGCCGATTGAACACGCGTTTCCACGCCGATTTGCTCAAGCGCCCCCTGCATGGCCAGCGCGTTCATGACGGTCGCCAGCATGCCCATGCTGTCGGCTTGCGCGCGGTCCATGCCTTGGGCGGCGCCCGACAGGCCGCGGAAAATATTGCCGCCGCCGATCACCAGGCAGAGTTCTGCGCCAGCTTCCCGAGCCCTCGCGATTTCTTCCGCAAAGCCCAGGCACGTCGCCATGTCTATCCCGTAATCCTGAGACCCCATAAGGGCCTCGCCGGATAGTTTCAAAAGCACGCGCTTGTATGCCAGCCCTGAACTTGGGCTTGTCGCCGTATCCATGGTGTGTCCGCCGAACCGATCAATTCGGACAAACGCACTAAGGGATTCCCGCTTCCCTGTCATGGCCGGGAAGCGGGTGGAGATGAAAAATCAGCCGCCTTTCGTCGCCGCAGCGACCTCGGCGGCAAAGTCAGTGTCGTCTTTTTCGACGCCTTCGCCCAGCGTGAAGCGCGCAAACGCCTTCAACGTGATCTCGGCGCCGGCGTCCTTGCCCGCGCTCTCGATGAACTGGGAGACCGTTTGATCGGGGTTCATGACGAAGGCTTGCTCAAGGAGCACGACCTCTTTGTAGAACTTGTTCAGCCGACCGACGATCATCTTCTCAATGACGTTGTCCGGCTTGCCAGATTCCCGCGCCTGTTCTGTCAGCACGTTCTTCTCGCGTTCGACCAATTCGGGGTCCAGGTCCTCGACCCGCGCTGATGCAGGCGCGGTCGCCGCCACGTGCATCGCCACTTTGCGGCCAACTTCGTCCAGCGTTTCGCGCGCCGCGGCCGATTCTAGCGCCACCAAAACGCCGATCTTGCCGAGCCCAGGCGCCGCGGCGTTGTGAACATATGCGGCGACAGCCCCTTCAGCCACCGAAAGCTTGGTTGTTCGGCGCAGGGTCATGTTCTCGCCGACCGTCGCGATGAGGCGGGTGATCATGTCGGAGGTCGCCCCATCGCCGTCAGGCGCGGGCGCGTTCTGCAAGGCCTCTAGCGTGCCGTCCGTGGTCAAAGCGACCTTCGCGATGTCCGTCAGTGCGGATTGGAACCCTTCGTTCCGCGCAACGAAGTCCGTCTCCGCGTTCAGCTCAACAAGGGCGCCCGTCTTGCCGTCGTCGGACACCATGGCGGCGACGAGGCCGTCTGCCGCCGCGCGGTCAGACTTCTTCGCGGCTTTGGAAAGGCCCTTCGCGCGGAGCCAGTCCATTGCGGCTTGTAGATCGCCCTCGGTTTCAACGAGCGCTTTCTTCGCGTCCATCATACCGGCGCCGCTGCGTTCGCGGAGGCTCTTGACGAGGGTCGCTGTAATTTCGGCCATGACTCACGGGTCCTGTCTCAAGGGTTGGGGAGGAAATGTCCAGGCGTTCAGGAGGCGGGCGCGGCTTCCTCGCCTGTATCTTCGGTGGCGCCTTCTTCGGTTGGCTCGTCTGCGTCGTCGGCGTCGGCGACGGCCAGATCAAGCAGCGCGGCGTCGTCTATGTCGGACGCGTCCCCAAGGTCGATCCCGAGGTCGGCGGTCGATTCCGCCAACCCGTCGAGCACCGCATCGGCGACGAGGTTGCAATAGAGCGAGATGGCCCGCGTCGCATCATCATTGCCCGGAAACGGGTAGTCGATATCGTCCGGGTCGCAATTGGTGTCGACAACAGCGACCACAGGAATTCCAAGCTTCTTAGCTTCTTTGACGGCAATCGATTCCTTGTTGGTGTCGATCACGAACATCAGACTTGGCAGCCCGCCCATATTGGCGATGCCGCCCAGGGCGCGCTCCAGCTTTTCACGCTCCCGCTCAAGATTGAGCAATTCCTTCTTGGTCAAACCGGAATTGACCGTGTCGGCGAGTATATCGTCGAGATCGCGGAGGCGCTTGATCGAATTTGAAACGGTCGTCCAATTCGTGAGGGTCCCGCCAAGCCAGCGATGGTTCATATAGTATTGCGCGCAACGCTGCGCGGCGTCGGCGACCGGCTCAGACGCTTGACGCTTCGTTCCAACGAACAGAACGCGCCCGCCCTTCGCCACCGTGTCGCGCACTTTGACCAAGGCTTGGTGCAGCAACGGAACGGTCTTGGACAGATCCATAATATGGATCTGGCTGCGCTCTCCGTAGATGTAGTGCTTCATCTTCGGGTTCCAGCGGTGCGCCTGGTGGCCGAAGTGGACGCCCGCTTCAAGCAGCTGACGCATAGTGAATTCTGGCAACGCCATCGTTTTGTCTCCATCCGGTTCATCGCTGCGGGCGGCGACCGCGCTCCACCATGGAGACCGGCACCGGATGCGCCCGCAGATCGGGATGCGGCGGCTTATACAGTTTTTGCCGCGCCTCGCAACCGGCGCGACATCATGCGGCGTCGGACTGCACCCGGACAACGCCCGGCGCGCTCTTCAGGGCTTGGCGAGCCGCCAGCCCGACCGAATAGACGCCGGGCAAATGCAGCGTCGCCGTGCGCCCGTCGTCTATAGGCACGTCGAGAAGAATTTCGCCGCGCTGCGGGTCAGGCGCCGCTTTCAGCGCGCCGACGATCTCAGAGACGCCGTCGGCGCCCGCGCCGCGCTCCAATCTCACGCGCAACGCCTTGGCGGGCGTTCCAAGCCGAGCCTTCTCCAACGGCTTGACGCTGCGCGCTGAGAGCCGGATCTCATCGTCGCGGCGGCGCACGGCGGCGCCTATGGCGACTGTGGCCCCCGTCTCCAACATCTCGCGAACGTCGTAGAGCATCTCCGGCTGAACGATCAGCTCGGTTTCACCCGTCGGATCGCTCAAGGTCACAAAGGCGAATTTCCCGCCGCTGCGCGAAGGTTTCTCCACTTTTTGCCGGACGACGCCGACCAATTCGAGCACCCGGCCGTCTTCGGCGCGGTCGGCGATCTCAGCAGCCAGCGTCACACGGGTCCGGTCTACGCCGTCCAGAATGTCGTCGAGCGGATGGCCGCTAAGATAGAACCCAATGGCGGCGAATTCATTGTCGAGCTTCTCCTGCCCGCTCCAAGCCTTGGCGTTTGGCAGCGTGGCGCGGGCGGCGGGCTCAGCCTCGCCAAAGAGACTGGTTTGGCTGGCCGCGCGATCCTCCGCAGCCGCCGCAGCCGAGGCCGCCAAGACCGGCGCAGCGGCCAGCGCGCGGGCTCGGCTGGACTCGAACGCGTCAAACGCGCCGCCCCGGGCGAGCTGCTCGAAGCACTTCTTGTTCACATGTTTCGGATCGACACGGTCGGCGACGTCGTGAAGGTCCTTAAACGCGCCATCGCCTTCGCGAAGCGACACGACATGGCGCATCGCCTCAAGACCCACCCCTTTCAACGCGCCAAGCGCGTAGACAATTGCGCCGTCGCGGACGTCGAAATCGGCCGTCGACAGGTTTATGTCTGGTGCGACGATCGGAACGCGCAGGCGCTTCGCCTCTTGGAAAAACGCCGCCAGCTTATCGGTGTTGTGCAGGTCCAAGCTCATGGAGGCGGCGAGAAATTCGACCGGATGGTTCGCTTTCAGATATCCAGTCTGATACGAAATGACGGCGTAGGCGGCGGCGTGGGATTTGTTGAATCCGTACCCGGCGAATTTCGCCATTGTGTCGAAGATCTCGTTGGCGAGATTTGAGTCGATGTTCTTTTTCTCCGCCGCGCCCTCCACAAAACGGACGCGCTGTTTGTCCATCTCCTCCTTTTTCTTTTTGCCCATGGCGCGGCGAAGGAGATCGGCTTCACCCAGTGAATAGCCGGCCATTTCCTGCGCCATGCGCATAACCTGCTCCTGGTAGACCGGGATGCCGTAGGTTTCCTCCAGAACGGGCTGAAGATCCGGATGCGGATAGCGGATGCGGGACGCGTCTTCCTTGCCCTCGCAAAACGCCGGGATGTTATCCATTGGGCCCGGCCGATAGAGCGAGATGATGGCGATGACGTCTTCGATATTGCCGGGCTTCACGCGCCGCAGCGTGTCGCGCATGCCTTGGCCTTCCAACTGGAACACGCCAAGCGTCTCGCCGGACGACATCAACCGATAAGTCGCCGGATCGTCGAGCGACGTCCACGCCGGCGTGAGGCCCTTGCCCTGCCGTTCCAAAAAACCGAGCGCGCGCTGGATCACGGTGAGCGTTTTGAGGCCGAGAAAATCGAACTTCACCAACCCCGCAAGCTCCGCCCATTTCATGTTGAATTGGGTGGCCGGCAGGTCAGAGCGTGGATCGTTGTAGAGCGGAACGAGCTCCGTCAGCGGGCGGTCGCCGATAACGACGCCGGCGGCGTGGGTGCCGGCGTTGCGATACAGGCCTTCGAGCGCCAAGGCGGTGTCCAACAATTCGCTGACCCGTGGCTCTTTCTCAATCTCCTCGTCGAACTTCGGTTCGGCGTCGATCGCCTCCTGGAGTGTTGGCGGATTGGCCGGATTGAACGGGATCAGTTTCGCCAAGCGGTCGACCTGGAAAAAGGGCATCTGCATGACCCGGCCCACATCGCGCACGACAGCCTTGGCCTGCAAGGTTCCGAACGTGATGATCGCCGCAACGGAGTCTTCTCCATACTTGTCGCGGACATAGCGGATCACTTCGCCGCGCCGCTCCTGGCAGAAATCGACATCGAAGTCCGGCATCGAGACCCGCTCTGGATTGAGAAAGCGCTCGAACAGAAGGCCGAACCTCAATGGATCGAGATCAGTGATCGTGAGCGACCACGCCACAAGCGATCCAGCGCCAGATCCCCGCCCCGGACCGACGGGAATGCCTTGGACCTTCGCCCATTTGATAAAGTCCGCGACGATCAGAAAGTACCCGGGAAACCCCATTTTCTCGATCACGCCGAGTTCGTAAACTAGGCGTTCGAAATACGCCTCGCGCCCCGCGTAAAGCTTGTCCGCGGCGCCCAAACGATCTTCCAAGCCAGACATCGCCTGTAGGCGCAGCTCGTCGTCCTCCGAGCGTCCTTCTTCTCCGAAGCGCGGCAGGATCGGCTTTCGCATCTCCGATTTGACGGCGCAGCGTTGGGCGATTTCGACCGTATTCGCGATCGCTTCCGGCAAGTCAGCGAACAGGTTGCGCATCTCGTCCGGTGTCTTGAGATATTGGGACGGATCGACCCGGGGCCGGTCAGCCTCGCCCAGATACGTTCCATGGGAGATGCACATCAGCGCGTCATGGGCCGGCGCGTCGGACGCCGCCATGAATCGCGCGTCATGGGTGGCGACCAGGGGAAGTCCAAGCTCATAGGCGATGTCGATCAAGCCGGCTTCGGCGGCCTGCGCGTCGCCATGGCGCATCAATTCGATATAGAGCCGATCCGGATAGGCGGCCGCGAGGGCTTCGATCTCCTCGCGCGCCTCCGCCAGTTTGCCTTTCTCGCAAAATCGCCCAGCACGCCCCTCGACCCCGCCGGTCAACAGGATCAGGCCGTCGGTCTTCTCCAGGAGATGCTTGCGGTCCAGCCGTGCGACGCCGTCGTCGGAGTCGAGCCAAGCGAACGAGGACAATTCCATTAGGCGGCGATAACCGACCTCATTCTGCGCATAGAGACTGACCCGCGACGTCTCCCCTCGCGCCGCATCGTCCACAACGTCGAAGCAGCACGCCATGATCGGCTGAACGCCCGCGTCCGCCATGGCCTCGGAAATTTCCAACGCGCCAAATAGGTTGTTCCGATCTGTGATCGCGATCGCCGGCATGTCGTGCTCAACCGCCCAGGCCGCCAGCGCCTTCGGTGAAATCATGCTCTCCAGCAGCGAATAACTGGAGCGGATTGCGAGGTGGACGAACAGCGAATCGGACAAGAGAGTTCTCCTCTTGTTCTCTATTGCCAGATCTTTCTCAGAGGGGAAAGACGCCTTCGGTCAGCGTCCACAACTTAGTCAACGGCGAAGGCTGGCGCCGGCGCTGTCTCCAATTCGACAAGCTTGCCCTCTTTGAGGGTCAAAACGCGATCCATGTGCTTGGTCAGCGCCATATTGTGGGTCGCAACCAAAACCGCCGCGCCTTCCTGGCGGGCCATTTTGATGAAGGTGGCGAAAACGCGCTCCGTCGTGGCCGGATCGAGGTTCCCCGTCGGTTCGTCGGCAATGACCAGCCGCGGATCATTGGCCAGCGCGCGGGCG
>CAZQZC010000046.1:0-18108 GCA_964597685.1 uncultured Hyphomonadaceae bacterium
ACGCCCGATATCTCGATCAATATCAGCCCGCTCAGCCTGACCGATACGACATTCCCAGACCGAATGGAGGCGCGCTTCACCCATGCCGGCCTGGCGCTCGATCGGGTGACGCTGGAAATCACCGAGGACCGTTTCCTGCAGTATGGGCCGGAGGTTCTGGAGGTGCTGGCGCGTTGCCGCTTGAAGGGCTTCCGTCTGTCGATCGACGATTACGGAACGGGCGCCACCAATCTGCAGCAATTGAAGCGCTTTCCATTCAGCGAGCTGAAGATCGACAAGTCCTTCGTTATGGCCATGCATTCCGACCGCTTCGCCAGAAGCGTGGTGGAAACTTGCGTGCGTCTGGCCAAGGACGCCGGTCTGACCATCGTGGCGGAAGGCGTCGAGACCGAGCGCGCTCTGCGCGATCTCGGCGCGATGGGTGTCGATACGGGCCAAGGCTTCCTGATCGCCAAACCCATGCCGGCGGCGAACATAGCGGACTTTGTTCAGACTCAGCGGCGCACGACGCCGGTCGCTGCGATCGCTTAGCGTCGCACCGGCCGCGATGCGCGCGTGCGCCGGGTCAAATGGACAGCGACCCCCATTATTCCGCCAGGCGTGGTTCGCCCAGGCCCAGCCGATGCTCCTCGCGCATGCCGAGATAGAGACTGAGGCAACACGCGAGCAGAACCGCCGTAAATGGCAGAGCCGCCGTAATCGTGCCGGCTTGCAGGGAATTGAGCGCCTCGGCCCCGCCGCCATAGAGCAGTGCGGAGGCCGTCAGCCCGAGCATGCAGGCCCAAAAGATCCGCTGTTGCACCGGCGCATCCACTTTCCCGCCCGAGGTGATGGTGTCGACGACCAGCGCCCCGGAATCCGCCGACGTGACGATGAAGACGATGAGAAGCGCAATCGCAGCGGTCGACGTGATCGCGGCGAACGGCATCTCGGCCAGCATATGGAACAGAACCAAGGACGCGTTGGAGACGCCGTCGGCCAGATCACCGACGCCCGCCCGGTTTTGCGCAATCGCGGTTTCGCCAAAAGCGGTGAACCAGACCACGCAGATCGTCACCGGCGCGAGGAGGACGACCGTAAAATACTCCCGCACCGTGCGCCCGCGTGAGATGCGCGCGATGAACATGCCCACAAAGGGCGACCATGATATCCACCACGCCCAATAGAAGATCGTCCAATCGTGAAACCACGCCACGTCCTCGCGTCCGAACCAATTGGTCAGCGCCGGCGTGTCGACCAGGTGGTTCACGATGTTGGTCCCGAAACCAGTGATTATGGCCACCGTCGGCCCGGCGATGACAACGAACAGCAACAGGGCGAACGCGACGCCCATGTTCAGATTGCTCAGAAATTTCACGCCGCCGTCCATCCCGCGGACCACGGAAATGACCGCTAAACCCGTCATGGTCGCAATCAGCCCGATTTGAAGGGCGATGTTTGGCTCGAACCCGAGAAGGTAGCCGAGCCCACTGGCGGCCTGCGTCCCGCCGATGCCGATCGTTGTGGCGAGGCCGAATATGGTCGAGACGACCGCGACGAGATCGATGAGATGTCCTGGCCACCCCCAAACCCGGTCGCCCAGGATCGGGTAAAAAGCGGACCGAATGCTGAGCGGCAGGCCTTTATTGTGCGCGAAGAAACCCAGCGACAGGCCGACGATCGCATAAACGGCCCAGGGCGACGCGCCCCAGTGGAAGATCGTGGCGCTGAACGCCAGCCTCTCGGCCTCTGGCGTGCCGGCCGCAGCGTTGAGCGGCGATCCGGCCCAATCCGTATAATAGGCGAGCGGTTCGGCCGCCCCCCAGAACATGAAACCAATGCCGACGCCCGCCGCGAACAGCATGGCGATCCACGATCTGCGACTGTAATCCGGCGTCGCATCCGGACCGCCCAGACGTATCCGTCCAAGGGGCGACACGGCGAGCGAAAGCGCGAAGATCAGAATCACAATCGGCGTTAAGGCGAACAACCAATCAAACCCGTCGAGGGCGTGCGCCTTCGCCGATGTCAGAAACTCGTTCGACGCGGTCGGAAAGGCGAGCGTTACCGCTGAAAAGATGAGAACAAGCGCTGCGCTGAGGAAAAACACCGGATTATGGACGTCGAGACCCATGATCTCGACATTGTCTTGTCCGACTTCGTAGTCGGTCTCGTACTCGGATTGATTCTCTAAGTCGCTCAAACAGGGCTCCGCTCTTAGGGGCGTCGTGTGCTTACCGGCGGCGTCAAACCGATTGAGCTCCGCCAAAAATACGATGATCAAAGCGTTATGTGGCAGATTATGGCGCCCGATCAAAGGCCTCAGGCGCCGCATCTCCCCACGTAAGTGATGTATCGGAGCAACACTTCGACGTGAAGGACACGAAGATCCTTCGATTGCCGCATTAAAAACCTTTCAATCATCGAAATATCTCGATAGCACCTAACTCACATTCACGAACCCGTGAGTCCTAACGGGCTCGCCGGCCGCTCGAATCGGGGCGGCGCGAACGTCCATCTCGGGGAACAAAAAACCATGACGAAATTCTTGAACGGCGCTTCTGTCGCCGCCATCGCGGTCGCATTCGGAGCGCCGCTCGCACACGCCCAAGAACAAGACCAGGCCGCCGCAGAGCGCCGCCTCAATCCCGTCACCGTGACCGCCACGAAGCGTGAAGAGAGCGCACAGGATGTCGCCGTCGCCGTCACCGCGCTGGGCGAGGAGACGCTGGAGCAGCTCGATGTCGACGTGTTCACGGATTACCTGGTTCAGCTTCCCGGCGTCACAGCGGGCGGCAGCGGCCCTGGCCAATCCACGATCTATATTCGCGGCCTCGCCTCGACGACGCCGAACCTGACAACCGCGGGCGTCGCCGGCCTGGCGCCGAACGTCGCGCTTTACCTTGACGAACAGCCCGTCTCACAGCCGGGCCGAAACCTGGACATCTACGCGGTGGATCTGGAGCGGGTGGAGGTTCTTTCCGGCCCGCAAGGCACCCTTTTCGGGGCGAGTTCGCAAGCCGGCACCGTGCGCCTGATCACCAACAAACCCAATCTCGACGAGTTCGAGGCGTCCGCGGCCTTCGGCGTGTCCTTCACCGAAGGCGGCGAGATGAGCAACAAGGTCGAGGCGGTCGTCAATGTGCCGGTGACGGACAAATTCGCCCTGCGCGGCGTCGTCTACGCCGACGACCAGGGCGGCTACATTGATAACGTGCAAGGCACGCGCTCTGCGATCGATTCTGGCCGGTTCCGGCCCTTCGGCACACCGCGCGCGAACGGCATTCCGGTTGGGTCAATTGCGCCGCTTCGTGCAGGCTTTCAATCAAGCCCCGAGGTCTTGGCCGCTTTCGAGGCTGGCGACGTGACCTTTATCGAGGCCGACAACACGCAATTTGTCGAAGATGATTTCAACGACACAACCTATGCCGGTTTCCGGGTCAGCGGGCTCTATGAATTCAACGACGATTGGCGCCTGACCGTCTCCCACGCGCGGCAAAGCCTCGAATCGGAAGGCGTGTTCTTTACCGATCCCGAACTCGACGATCTGGAAATCGAGCGCTTCTCGCCGGATGAAATCGACGACGATTATTCGAATACGGCATGGACGTTGGAGGGGCGTCTCGGCGTGCTTGAGGCCGTTTACACGGGCGCCTTTACGGACCGCCAGACCGACCAGCAGGTCGACTACACCGACTATCTCTTCGTCGGCCAATACCTGCCCTATTACATTTGCGACGCATCGGTCACGGCCGGCGGCGACGCGCCGACGGGAACCTGCCAAGCGCCGAACTTGTTCGTCGATTCTGTGACGAATACAGACGTCCTGACCCAGGAACTTCGCTTCAACACGCCCGACACCTGGCGCCTGCGCGGGACGTTCGGCGCCTTCTACAGCGATCTCGAACTGGTGGAGCTGAATGATTTCTTCTATCCGGGCTCGCTGAGCGTCGTGAACGCGGACGGGAGCCTCGGCTTTGGCGCGCTGCCGCCGAATTTCCCGCTCACAAATGGCGCTGCGACGCCCGGCGACATCGGCGACGAGAGCGACGGCTTCTTCTCCGATCCCGGTCCGCTTCCGCCGGGCGGCGTTTTCCGAAACGACATCTTACGCACGGACGAGCAAATTGGCGTCTTCGGCGAGGCGACGTTCGACCTGCTGCCGGACACGCTGTCTCTCACGTTTGGGGTGCGTTACTTCAACGTCGACGTTGACTTTGAAGGCAGCGCCAATTCGGCCTTTGACATCCTGTTCCCGGCGACGGGCCCGGACGGGGAGCCCGTCGACGCCCAAACGTTCGGCACCAATCTCAGCACGCAATTCGCACCGGACAATCCTTTCGGCGCGCCGGATTCCGCTTCAACCGAAGGCGTCATCTTCAAGGGCAACGCCAGTTGGACGCCGACCGACGACCTCCTGTTCTATTTCACGTTCTCCGAGGGGTTCCGCCCGGGTCTTCTGAACCGGCCAGGCGGCGCGGTGGGATTGGGCGGCGACTTCACGGTGCCGTTCGAGCTTGAAACCGACGAAGTGCAGAACTTTGAAATCGGCTGGAAAACGACGCTGTTCAACAACCAGTTGCAGTTCAACGGCAACGCCTTCCTGGTCGAGATCGATGATCTGCAGACCACGATCTTCGACCCGTCCATCACCAACCTCTTCTTCTCCGACAACGCCGCCAATGCGGAGATCATGGGGATCGAAGCCGATTTCATCTACGCCCCGCGCCAGATCGAAGGCCTGACCGTGACCGGCGCGTTCTCCGTGCTGGACACTGAAGTCACCGAAGTGCTGACGCCGACCGAGGATGTCATCGAGGGCTCGGACCTCGCCTTCGCGCCCAGCTTCCAGGCCAATTTGCGCGCGCGCTACGAATGGGACGTGTTGGACGGGCAATACACCGCCCATGTCATGCCCCAACTCGCCTATGCCGGCGAATCTTTCACCGACATCATCGCGATCAACAGCATCGAGTTGGACGATTGGTTCACCCTGGGGCTTTCGGGCGGACTGACGGCCGACAATTGGTCGATCGAAGCGTTCGCGGAGAATTTGACCGATGAACGCGCCGAGATCAGTGGTAACTTTGTCTTCGACCAGGAGCGGATTACCGTGATCCGGCCGCGAACTTACGGCATAAGAGTGGGCGTGCAGTACTAAGAGGACTGTACGCCTATCAGCGTGAACCTTCGGTCATGACTTCAGTCGAGTCAGTTCGTCCCGAAACAGATGCGGAGCCGCTTCGCCAGGCTCAATTGCTGATGCAGGCGGGCGACTTCGCGGGCGCCGAGGCGGCTTTGGCGCCGCTCCTGGCGGCGGACCCGGACCATGCGGAGGGTCTGTATCTGAACGCGGTGTGCGCCCGCTATGCCGGCCGCTCTGACGATGCGTTCAGTCGATTGCAGGCGCTCAAGTCGATTGCGCCTGAATTCGGCCGGGCGCACCAGGAGGAAGGCCACCTTCTCCGCGCCCTCGACCGACGGGAGGCGGCCCTGACGGCCTTCGCCCGGGCGTGTCGTTACAATCCAGCGCTCGAAGCGAGCTGGCGTGCGCAAGCCGATCTGTTGGATGCGGCCGGCCGAGCGGACGAGGCGCAGGCGGCGCGCGCCCAAGCCCAGCGGCTTGCGGCCCTTCCGAAGCCCCTTATCGGCGCGATGCACTTGCTGCACGACGGGAAACTTCTCAAGGCCGAGCGGGCGTGCCGCGTGTTTCTCCAGAAAACGCCGCACCATGTCGAAGGCATGCGCCTGTTGGCTGAGATCGGCAGTCGGCTAGGTGTTCTGGAAGATGCGGAATTCCTGCTTGAAAGCGCGCGCGAGCTTGAGCCCGGCAACACCCAGGTTTGGCTCGATTACATCCAGATCCTGCGCAAGCGGCAGAAGTTTGAAGCCGCGCGAGACCAGGCCAAGGCGCTCTATGAGACCGATCCCGCCAATCCCGTCTTCCAATCGCATTTCGCCATCGAAAGCATGCAGACGGGAGATTACGACACCGCATTGGAATTGTTTGACTCCATTCTCGAGCGTCTCCCGTCCGACCCTGCGACGTTGACCTCGAAAGGACACGCGCTGAAAACGCTGGGCCGGCAAGACGACGCTGTGGCCGCCTACCGGGCCGCATTCGCCGCCAAGCCGGATCACGGCGATGCATATTCCGCGCTTGCCAATCTGAAGACGTATCGCTTCACCGACGCCGAGATCGCTGCGATGCGCAGCCAATTGGCGACGCCGGGGCTTGAACATGCCGCCCGCGTGCATTTCGCCTTCGCGCTGGCAAAGGCGCTCGAAGATGCGGGCGATATGGATGGCGCGTTCGACCATTATGAAATGGGCAACACGCTGAAACGTGGCCAGAGCCGGTACTCAGCCGACCAGATGGATGCGGAATTCGAGGCTCAGAAGGCGATCTGCACGCCGGATCTCTTTGCCGCGACGTCCGGTCAAGGCTGTCCGGCTCCCGATCCGATCTTCATCTTGGGGTTGCCCCGGTCCGGTTCGACCCTGGTCGAGCAGATTCTTGCGTCGCACAGCCAGGTCGACGGCACTTTGGAGCTGCCGAATATCCTGGCGCTCGCCCATCGTCTGGGCGGGCGGATCCGGGGGGAGGGCGCGCCCCGCTATCCAGGCGTGCTGGCTGACCTAAAACCGGACCAGCTTCGCCAGTTCGGCGAAGACTATATTGAGAAAACACGCATACATCGGCGGGGCGCGCCGCGCTTTACCGATAAGATGCCGAACAATTTCCGGCATATCGGGCTCATTCGCCTGATTTTGCCCAACGCCAAAATCATTGACGCGCGCCGCGACCCCATGGATTGCTGCGTCTCAGGCTTCAAGCAATTGTTCGCCGAAGGCCAGGAATTCACTTACGGATTGGATGAGATGGGCCGCTATTATCGTGGCTATGCGGACCTGATGGACCATTGGGATCGCATTTTTCCCGGCGCCGTCCTGCGCGTCCAGCATGAAGTGCTGGTCGCAGACCTAGAAACCCAGATCCGCCGTATTCTAGACTTTTGCGGCCTGCCATTTGAACCTGCGTGTCTGACGTTTTACGAAACCGAGCGCGCAGTGCGAACGGCGAGTTCGGAACAGGTGCGCCAGCCCGTCAGCGGCAAGGCGATTGGCGGGTGGCGTCGTTTCGCCCACAGGCTCGGTCCGCTGATCGACGCGCTTGGTCCCGATCTCGCTCCGTCTGTGGAGGTGGATCGATGACCCCGCGCGCGTCGGATGCGTTGATCGCACTGCGCCGGATTCAGCGGCGCACTGAGCAAGCCTCGAAGCGCCTCGCTCACATGGCCGGCATGACGCCATCCCAATTGGTGGTCCTCCAGCTGCTCGACGAGAAGGGCGACCGCACCGTCGGCGACATCGCGAAGGCCACCCAGCTCTCGAATGCAACGATCACGAATCTTGTCGACAAGCTCGAAGCTCAAGGCCTCGTCGGACGCCGGCGCGACGAGTTCGATCGGCGGCGCGTGGTTCTGACACTGCTGAAAGAAGGGCAGGGTCGGATGTCCGCGGCGCCGGATCTCTTGCAAGAAACGTTTATTGGCCGGTTTGACGGCCTGGAGCCTTGGCGGCAGGCCATGTTGATTTCGGCGCTGGAACAGCTCGCCGAACTGCTTGACGCCGAGCGCATCGACGCGGCGCCGATCCTCGATGTCGGCGCCCTTGACGAAAAGCCCTCTGCGCTGTGAGGGATCTTCGCTTCGGCGCTGCCCGATCTACGGGACAAGTCTGAGAAGCAATCGCCCTGCGACATACAAGATCAGAAACGCCGTCAATCGTTTGATCCAAACAGGTTGCAGTTGTGTGCCGCCAATCCATGACCCCGCTTGGCCGCCGATCAAAACCGCAAGCGCCAGGGGCCAGTGCGCGAGCGCCGGAGCCAGAAGGTCTGCGTCGCCCAGTTTCAACGCTTGGCCCGACAAGCCCGAGACGGAATTCATGAAGATGAACAGGCTGCAGCCCCCGGCGATCTCGCGGGCCGAGCCCCAGCGGAGGAAATAGAGAATTGGAGCGAGGAAGATGCCGCCGCCGATCCCAACCAGGCCAGCCAAAGCTCCAATCAGGGCGCCGATGATCAGACTTAGCGATATCGAGACTGGGCGAGGCTCTAAGGGGTCTCCGGACGGCGTCGATTGCAGCAGTAATCGTCCCCCCGCCACGAGCAGCGATCCGCCAAGAAGCCCGACGAATAGGGTTTCATCGATTGGGATGCGGCCGCCAATCCAAGCCGCGGGAACCGATGTCGCAAGAAAGGGAAGCATGCGTTTTGCCGGCAGGGCGTTCTCGCGGCGAAATCGCCAAATCCCGCCGCTGACCACGATCAAGTTGCACGTCAGGGCGATGATCGGAATCAGGCGGTAATCGGTGTCGCTCAAGACGAGCAGCGCATTGTACGTGGAACCGCCGCCGAAGCCGACGGCCGCGTAAAGCGCGGCTGTGACGAGGAACAGACCCGGAAGCCCCAGCGGCATTTCGCGCTACGCCACGCGCCGGCGCTCTTGGTAGGCCGGCGCGCGTTGGATCATGCCAGAGGCCCCAAACGCAGCACATCCACGAGGTCTCCGGGGGCAGCGCCTGGAGCCTCGGGCTCGCGCAAGATCAGGGCGTTGCTCTCGACCAAGGGCCGGATCAGCGAGCTGTCCTGGTCGGGCGCGGGCGTAACGCCGATCCGTCCGCTGGGTTCAATGGCCAAAGCGGCGCGCATGAAGTGAGCGCGGGGACCATTCGGCTTCAGGGGCGTTATCAACTCCGCCCGGAGGCTTGATCGGTTTTCACCGGTCACCAGCGGATTCAAAAACAGGTGGGCGCAGACAAACGCCGAGGCTGGGTTTCCCGGCAGCCCGAGCACGTATTGGGTCTTGAGCTGAGAGAACCATGTCGGCTTGCCTGGACGAACAGCCACTTTCTCAAAGATCGGCTCGAAGCCGAGCCCGGCGAAGGCGGGGCGCATATAGTCGTGATCGCCGACGGACGCGCCGCCGATGGGTAAGAAGACGTCGATGTCGTCTCGGGATCTGACGCGGTGTTGGATGGCTTCGATCGAATCATCGGCGATTCCAAGGTCCACCGCCTCCCCGCCCCAAGCGGTGATCAGCGCGCCGAGCGCGACCGGGTTTGAGTTGACGACGTCGCCCGGTCCAAGAGCGCCGCCCGGAGGCTTGAGCTCATCGCCGTTTGCCAACAGACCGACCCGCATAGGGTTCCAAACCTGGACCTCGGCGACGTTGGCTGCGGCGGCCAGCGCAAGCTCGGCGGGTCCGAGGCGCGTTCCCTCGGCCAGGAGGTGTTCACCCTCATCGAAGTCCATCGCGCGCGCGCGGACGAATTCGGCGCCGCCATAGGCCGCCTCGCAGTGAACGATGTCGCCGTCGCGCCGCGTGCGCTCTTGGATGACGATATGGTCGGCGCCCTCCGGCAGGGGAGCGCCCGTGAAGATGCGAACCGCCTGTCCCGCCTCAAGGCGATTGGCAAAGGGCGCGCCGGCCGGCGCCTCGCCGATCACGCGCAAGCGCGTCCCAGCAACTTTGACGTCCTCCAGGCGGACGGCGTAGCCGTCCATCGCGGAGACCGCTTCCATGGGCCGCGCGACCATCGCCTGAACGGGGGCCGCCAAACGCCGCCCATGGGCCGCATCGATCGGAATTGTTTCGGCGGAGCGCTTGGGGCGGTTGGCCATAAGGCGAGACAGCGCGTCGTGATAGCTCAGGAGGCTGGTCATTCGGGACCTCGTTGATAGTCGCCGCTGCGGCCGCCGGACTTCTCCAGCAGCTTGATATCGCCGATGACCATGCCCTTATCGATCGCCTTGAGCATGTCGTAGACCGTTAAGCACGCCGCCGTAACCGCCGTGAGCGCCTCCATTTCAACGCCCGTTCTGCCGGCCGTCTTCACCCGCGCCATGATCGTGAGGGCGTTGCCGTCATCGGCTCTTGCGATTTCGATTGTCACCCCGGTCAACGGCAGGGGATGGCAGAGCGGGATCAGGTCGGCGGTGCGCTTCGCCACCATGATGCCGGCCAATTCCGCAATGGAGATTGGGTCGCCCTTTTTGGTGTTGCGGGAAAGGGCCGCGTCGAGGGTCTCCGGCGCCATGGAAATGCGGCCGGTCGCGAGGGCGGCTCGGTCCGTGACGTCCTTCCCGCCCACATCGACCATGCGTGCGCGGCCGTCGGGTCCGAAATGGGTGAGATCGCTCAAATCACTGCTCCGATAGGCGGGGCATCAGCTCGACCAAATTGCAGGGCTTGTGGCGGCTATCGAGCTGGAAGGAGATGACCTTGTCCCAGCCGTCTTTAACCGCGCCGTTTGAGCCGGGAAGGCAGAAGACGAAGGTGCCGTTCGCCAACCCGGCTATGGCCCGCGACTGAAGCGTGGACAGGCCGACGCTTTGGAAGCTGACCTGGTGAAATATCACGGAGAATCCTTCGATCGTCTTGTCGAAGAGGGGCTCCACGGCCTCGGGCGTCACATCGCGCCCCGTCAGGCCCGTTCCGCCGCTGGTGATCACGACGTCGATGTTCGGATCGTCGATCCACTCCGACACCCGCCGCCGGATGGAGAATTTGTCATCGGGAAGGATCTCTCGCGTCGCCAAGTGATGACCCGCGTCAACGATACGTGCAGCTAAGGTCGCGCCGGAGGTGTCGGTCTCCAGCGTTCGCGTATCGCTGACAACCAGCACCGCGATGCGGACGGGAATGAAAGTCAGGGAATCATTGATGCCGTGCATCTGAAGGGTCCTTTCGTGACGTCCAGCGTGCTGAATCCGAATAATCTTGCGCACGCGGTTCGATCCAGTCCGCGCCGGATTGCGTTGTCTCTTTTTTCCAGAAGATCGCGTCCGTTTTCAGATAGTCCATCAGGAAATCCGTCGCTTCGAATGCCGCGCGTCTGTGAACCGACGCAGCGGCGACGACAACAATCGTGTCGCCTGGGCGCATCTGGCCAATGCGATGGACCAGGCGAACGCCCTCCAGCGGCCAGCGCGCCTTGGCCTCCTTCAGGGTTTTCTCGATCTCGCGTTCCGTCATCAGGGGGTGCGCCTGAAGGAACAGGCTTTCCACCTGCGCGCCGGCGGCGTTTTGGGGACGCACGATCCCCGTAAAGCTGACGACGCCGCCCGCGTTTGGGACTGACCGTTCCAGCTCAGCGAGCAGCGTTGGTGCGTCGATGGGCGCTTCGGACAGGAACATGGCGCCGATTATCCGCCGCTTACGGGCGGCAGGAAACCAATCGTGTCGACGTCGCGGACCGATGCGGGTTCGGCGACGATTTCATCGTTCAGGGCTATCCGGTTGGCGTTGTCCAAAAAGACGCCGCCGGCCGTATGCTCAGCGTCAATCCAGGTGCGGAGCGCATCGGTGTCGTTGACATGAGCGGGCAAGGCGCGCCGCTCTTCCTGCACGCCCGTCACGTCCGCCAGCTTCCCCCAATAGGTGATCTCAGCCATCGATCAGCCTCCTGTCACCGACATATGCCGCGCTAGCGTCGGGCGCTGCCCGGGGGCGTCGATCGCAAAATCGTGCTTCTCCGGCTTCGCGCCGACGGCGCGGTCGAGCGCGGCGTCAAGAGCGGCTTCGGGGTTGTCGGATTGGCGCAGCGCGGCCCTAAGATCCACGTGATCCTCTTGGCCCAGGCACATATAAATACGGCCGGTGCAGGTCACGCGCATGCGGTTGCACCCCGCGCAGAAATTGTTGGTGAGCGGCGTAATGAACCCAAGGCGCCCGCCCGTTTCGCGAATCCGAACGTAGCGCGAGGGGCCGGAATTGGCGTCTGCGTGCGGCGCGTCGTCGAATGTCCAGCGGGCTGCGAGCGCGTCGCGAATGTCGAACAAAGGGATGTATTGGTCGAACCGGTCAGGGCCCGCCTCGCCCATGGGCATCACTTCGATCAACGTCATGTCGAAGCCGCGTCCGTGGGCCCACTGGACCATGTCCGGGATGTGGTCGGCGTTTTGGTTCTTGAGCGCCACCGTGTTGATCTTGATCTTCAGGCCTGCGGCATCCGCCGCGTCGAGACCGTCCAAAACCTGCTCAAGCGAACCGCGGCGCGTGATTTCGGCGAACCGTCCCGGATCTATCGCATCCAGCGACACGTTGATGCGACGGATCCCGATATCCCGCAATGTTTCAGCATGGCGAGCGAGCTGGGAGCCATTCGTCGTGAGCGTCAGCTCATCCAATCCCGCCCCCAAGCGGGATCCGAGCGCGCTAAGGAGCGGAATAGCGTCCTTGCGGACCAGCGGCTCGCCCCCGGTGACGCGAATCTTGCGCACGCCGCGCGCGATGAACGCGTCCGAGACCCGCACAAATTCATCAAGGCTCAGCAGGTCCGACTTTGGCAGAAACGTCATATCTTCCGCCATGCAATACGTGCAGCGCATGTCGCAGCGATCGGTCACCGACAGCCGCAAATAGCTAACGCGCCGGCCGAATGTATCGACCATGGATCCATCTTTCGTCAGGAATCCGTCAGCCATCAGCGAGCGCCTCCACGGCTGCCAGATCCGCACGGCGATCTATGTCGCGGGCATGTTCCGGCGCGAGGTCGACACTGCGCGTTTCCAGCAAGGCGTCGAACACGCCGCGCGCGCCGCGGTCGCCGGTGAGCGCCTGGAGCTTTGGGAACACCTCCCGCGAAAAGAGCGCAGGCGGACCGAGCACGCCATTGGTGCGGGACATGACGGCCTGAACGCCAGGCGTCATCGCCGCTCTCAACGCGTGGAGATGCGTGTCGGGAACAAACGGCATGTCGGCGAGAAGAACCAGGGCGGCGTCCACGCCTGGCGCATCGCTAAGCGCGCTTACGCCTGCAGCGAGGGATGTCGCCTGGCCCTGATCCGCATCTGGGTTGTCGACAGACCGCCATCCCGATTGCTCCAGAAGATCCCGCCGCCGTGCATGCCCAGGCCCAATGACGGCGAACCGCCTCCCAACAACATCATGGGCCAATGCGCGGCACGAATGCGCAAGCACTTCGGCGCCGTTCAGATCGGCCAGCAATTTGTCGCCGTCTTCGAACCGTGACGACTGACCTGCGGCCAGCATGACAAGAGCCGTCGTCGCGAACGGCGCGTCATCCGCCGTGTGATAGGCCTCGACGATCTCCGCCAGTGTGGAGACGGCGAGCATAGAGGCGTCCCGCATGGAGGGGATCAAGCCCACTGGACCGCGGACACGGCCGATTTGCGGCGCCTCCAAGCCGATCTCCGCAAGGGCTTGGCGGCGTTGGACCTGGGCGCCCTTGCCCCCAACCGCGCCGATATAGAAGGCCGGCCCGGACAAGGCCTGGTGCAGCAAAGGCGTCTCCCAATCCCGGTCGTGGAACATCAGCGCAAAAGCCGTCCACGGGTCGTCGGCCATCTCGGGCATCGCAGAGGGACTTCGCAACGCCACCGCATCGTTAAGTCCGGCGGCTCGGGCATGTTCAAGGTCGTCGCCGTCGCGAAGCCAAAGTTCGGTGGACAGGCCCGCCGCCTTGCAGACGCGCGCGAGGGCGATCGCATCGGCGCCGCGCCCGGCAATCCGCACGCGCAATTTTGGTCGATACTCAGCCGAAACGACGCCCCGCGGCCCCTCTAGGGACAGCGAGGCCCGTCGCCTGGACGCGAGGTTCGCGTGGCAGCGCCGGATGCGCGTTGGATCTGGATTGGGAAAAATGGCGACGTCGATCGCGCCGCCGCAGGGCAATGGAAGGTCGACGAACGGAGATCCCGCGCCGTATCGCAGGTGCACAGGTTTGTTTGTTTCCATCGCTGAAACTGCGTGCGCGGCCACATCCGCGTCAATACAACCGCCTGAAAGGTAGCCCGCAACGCGCCCCTCAGCGGAGATCGCCATCAGAGCTCCAGGCGCCCTGACGCCGCCGCCCTCGGTCGCAATTATCATCGCGAGCGCAGCGCCGGTTGCGTTCCGCCATTCCAGCCACTGGGCGAGGACGTCCTCAGCATGTTCGACATAAGGAGCGTGCGACATGGGTTCGATATAAATGAACATTGATAACGAGCCTAGGTCCAACGCCGCTTAAGCAGAGACGCGACCGTCTCGAGGTCAGAGCTTGCAGCGCCGGCCGCCTCTGCGCAGATCGATTGGTAAAGCGATAGAACGCGACACCCCTCGGGACTTAACTCGGACCCGCCGCGTTCGCGGCCGCCATGCTGCGATCGCACAAGCGGTTGTGCGAAATCCGCATTGAGCTGCTCTATCAGCTTCAGGGCTTTCGGGTACGACATGCCAAGGCGCTCGGCGGCGGCGCGAATAGAGCCGGTTTCAGCAATACACGTCAGAAGCGCGGCCTTGCCAGGGCCGAGCCGCCCGCCGCACGGCAGGTCGATCCGAATGCTCAGGGCGGGGGCGTTTTTCACATCACAACAGATGCTAGACCTCGCCCGCGCCTGGCCTGCTGAGCGGAAGGGTGCGAATCCGCCGGCCGCTGGCCGCAAAGACCGCGTTCGCCACCGCAGGCGCGATTGGCGGCGTACCGGGTTCGCCACCGCCGCCGACCCTCGCGCCGCTATTGATCAACACGACCTTGATATCGGGCGCCTCGTCCATGCGGATCACGGGGTAATCGTGGAAATTCGACTGGGCGATCGCCCCGCCCTCTACGCTGATATCGCCATAGATCGCGGCCGATAATCCATAGATGATCGCGCTTTCAATCTGGGCGGTGAACCCGTCTGGGTTGACCACGAAGCCCGGATCGGCCGCCGCCCAGACGCGCACAGCGCGCGGGACAGGCCCCGTTGTATCAACCTCGACGACCTCGGCGACGATGGTGCCAAAGCTTTCGGTCAGCGCCACGCCAAGGCCCCGTCCTTCCGGCAGCGAACGCCCCCAGTCTGACGCCTCTGCAACCGCGTCCAACACCGCGACGTGTCGCGGCTTGTCAGCGACAAGGTTGCGCCGATAGCGAAGCGGGTCCTCGCCGGCCGCGTGGGCGAGCTCGTCGATAAACGACTCGACGAAGAATCCGTGCTGGGTGTGATCGACCGACCGCCACGGACCATAACGGATCGGATTATCGGTCTCCGCGTAGTGCACGAACTGATTGGAGATCGCATAGGGAATTTGCGACGCCTCCGCCGGATCGTGCTTGTGGACGAATTGGTAGTCCCAGCTGACCGGCGCGCCCGTGTCGTCCAGGCCGGCGATGACCTTCGCCGTCGTTGCGGGGCGATAGAAATCCTGACGCACGTCTTCTTCGCGCGACCAGATCATTTTGACCGGTCCGTCCACATGCTGCGCGATGCGCGCAGCCATCAGGGGATAGTCGGCCTCGGATTTGCGGCCGAAACCGCCGCCCATCAGTCGATTGTGCACCGTGACATCGTCTTTGCCAAAGCCGAGCGCGCCGGCGATCTCGTCGCGAACCGCGAGCGGATTCTGGTGACCGATCCAGATGTCCACTTCGCCGTCGCGCACCTGCGCGACCGCGTTGATCGGCTCCATGGCGGCATGGGCGAGATAGGGCACCTGATATTCCGCCTCAACGATCCGGGCGGCCGTTTCAGCGGCGCCTCTGGCGTCTCCGATTTTGATGTCCTTTTGCTCGCGGCCTGTCTCGACAGCGGTCGCCATATCGGCGCGGAATTGATCATAAACAGCCGACTGGTCGAGGCTTTCGCGGCCGGTGGCTGACCAGCGCACATCAAGCGCCCGGACGGCCTGCTCTGCACGCCAATACGAATCGGCGACGATCGCGACGAAGTCGCCTTCATTCAGGACGTGTTTTATGCCCGGCATCGTGCGGGCGGCGGACGCGTCCAAACGCTCTACCTGCGCCCCGAAAACCGGCGATCCCATCACCGCCGCATAGGACATGCCGGGCAAGTCGACGTCGATCGCGAATTCCGCCGTCCCATCGACCTTCGACGGAATGTCGAAGCGCGGAACCGATTGCCCCATAAGGGTGTAGGCCTCTGGCGACTTCAGCGTCGGCTGCGTCGGCGGAGACAGTTCACTGGCCGCGAGCGCGAAGTCAGAATAGGGCGCAGACCGGTTTGACGCATCGTGGTGAATGACGGAGCGTTCGGTGCGCAGCTCGCCGATTGGCGCGCCCCATTCCCGGGCGGCCGCCCGCATCAACATCTCTCGCGCCGCCGCGCCGGCGATGCGCATCCCACCCTGGCCCGTGAAGCGAACCGCCGTCGAACCGCCGGTTATCTGGAGCGACATGGATTGGGCGATCCTCAGGAAGCCGCCATTCAGCGAATCTTGGACAAATCCTGGAACCTTCGCCCCGCCCATGAGGTATTCGCGACCAAGCGGATAATTGGCGTAGGCTTCGTGGGCGGGCGCTTGCTCAAACGACACCAGATCCCAATCGGCGTCCATCTCGTCGGCCAGCATTTGCGCCATGGAGGTGAACACCCCTTGGCCCATTTCCGAATGCGGAACGATGGCGGTGACCGTGTTGTCTTGGGAGAGCTTGACCCAGACATTGACAAGCGTTTCGCCCTCGCCGGCCATCATGGCGGCCAGCTTCGGCGCGCGGTGTCCTTCGCGGATCGCCACGCCGACGGTGAAGACGCCGCCCGCGGCGACGCCCGCAGCGATAAATCCCCTGCGCGTCCATTTACCCATTGTCGGAACCCTCCAAAGCCGGCGCGGGCGCCAGCGCCGCAGCCGATTTGATCGCCGCGCGGATGCGCCCGTACGCCCCGCATCGACAGATATTCCCGCGCATGGCCGCATCGATGTCGTCATCCGATGGATTCGGATTGTCGTTTAATAGAGCGACCGCCGACATGATCTGCCCCGATTGGCAATATCCGCATTGCGGGACCTGATGATCGATCCACGCCTTCTGAACCGCCTGCAGGCGGTCCTCTCCGGGCGCGACGCCTTCGATCGTGGTGATCGCCGAACCTTCGGCGGCGGCGAGCGGAATAGAGCAGGATCGGACGGGCGCGCCGTCCAGGTGGACGGGGCAGGCGCCGCATTGGGCGATGCCGCAACCAAATTTCGTGCCCGGAAGGCGCAGATTCTCCCGCAGCACCCAAAGAAGCGGCGTGTCGGGGTCGGCGTCCACGCGCCGCGCTTCGCCATTTACGATTAGTGTCGTCATCCTTCACCTCCGAGCGTAATCGACGTCAAAAAGATCGACGCCAAGTCCGTTGCTTTTCGTCTGAAATCCGTTCTCGATGTTGTGGTCTTCTTGACGCCGTGAATTGACGCCATCAGCAGATCCACAAACGATTTCGGCTCCATCGCGGCCGCGCTGAAGCGCGCTTCGCCTGAAGAGACCGCCTGCTCGATCGCCTCAGCTAGGCGCTGGACCAGTTTGTCGTGGCCTTTCTTCATGTCGTCGGCGGCGATGCTCTGGTTCACGTCCATCAGCTCCGCGCCGTGGGGCGAGTCCGAGACGGGCTCATAGTAAAGCCGCTCATACGTCAAAAGGGCGGAGATGAACCTGTCGCGAAGCGGCGCGTCCGTCGACAATTCAGCGAACGCTTCATCGATCGCCGCATTTTGCCGCGACGCCGCAAGCTGACGGAACAAATCCTCTTTATTCTCGAACATCAAGTAAAGCGCCGGGCGCGATACGCCGGCCGCCTCGGCGACGTCGTTCATCGACGTCCGCCGGAACCCGTATCGCGAGAACACATCGGCCGCCGCCTCAAACACCGCCGATCGCTTTTCGTCGTACTGCATCGATCCACCTCAGGAAACGATCTGACACATTTCGTCGAAAGTGTCAAAATCGCGCCGTGCGAACCCCAGCGCTCGCGACCGACCCGCGTCGCCGCGCGCCCCTGGACGAATAACTGAGAATGCAGATTGGAGCGGGCTGCTGCTCCTTGGGCCTCAGGAGCAGAAACTGTGCAACAATTTTTGGCTTGATTGTGTATCAATTTTCCGCTCCATATTCGCTGAAGCCCCATAGAACATTGAATTTAATATGAAATTTCACGCGCATCGCCCGCTCCATAGTTGGAATTCCGCGGTCGAAACAGCTAGGCTAATCTGTCAAAGTCTTGGGTCGACTGGCTCTGTTTCCAGCGCCAGAACACCAAAAACGCACTCGTGTACTTTTGCGAGTGGGGCATGGCGAACAAATCTCTCAAGGTCCTCAAGACCTAGTGTGAATTCTCGAACAGCAAGAGAGCTTTTT
>CAZQZC010000047.1:0-18044 GCA_964597685.1 uncultured Hyphomonadaceae bacterium
CGACTATGTCGTCACCAAGATCCCCCGCTTCGCCTTCGAGAAATTCAAGGGCGCCGACCCCCTGTTAACAACGGCGATGAAGTCCGTCGGCGAAGCCATGGCGATCGGCCGCAGCTTCCAGGAGAGCTTCCAGAAAGCGCTGTGCTCCTTGGAGACGGGCCTCTCAGGCCTCAACGACCTCGCTTATGAATCGCTGAACGAGTTGAAACGCGACCTCGCCCAGCAGCGCCCCGACCGCCTGCTCATCGTCGCCCAAGCCATGCGTCTGGGCATGGGCGTCGAAGAGGTCCACGCCGCCACGTCGATCGACTTGTTCTTCCTGAGACAGATCGCCGAGATCGTTGAACGGGAGGAGGCGGTCCGCCGAGACGGCCTGCCGACCGACCGCCGCGCATTCACCGACCTCAAGGCGATGGGCTTCGCCGATGCGCGGTTGGCGACGTTAACCGGGCGCCCGGAAGCCGAAATTCGCGCCGCGCGACACGCGCTCGGCGTGCGCCCAACCTACAAACGCATCGACACCTGCGCGGCCGAATTCGCGGCCAAGACGCCTTACCTCTATTCGACCTACGAGCACCCAGCCTGGGGCCGCGACGCGCCGGACGACGAAGCCCAGGTCTCAGATCGGAAAAAGGCGATCATCCTTGGCGGCGGCCCGAACCGTATCGGCCAGGGGATCGAGTTTGATTATTGCTGCTGTCACGCGGCCTTCGCCATGGACGATCTCGGGATCGAATCGATCATGGTGAATTGTAATCCCGAGACGGTCTCCACCGATTACGACACGTCGGACCGCCTCTACTTCGAGCCGCTGACCGAAGAGCATGTCGGCGAGGTGATCGCGAAGGAGTCGAGCGCCGGAGACCTCGCCGGCGTGATCGTTCAGTTCGGCGGACAGACGCCGCTCAAGCTCGCAATGCCGCTCCACGAGGCGGGCGTTCCGATCCTCGGCACCAGCCCGGTCTCGATCGAACGCGCCGAGGACCGCGCCCAATTCGCCGCGCTGCTGGACAAGCTGGACCTGCAGCAGGCGCCGTCGGCGACCGCGCGTTCCGAGGACGAAGCGCTCGTGAAAGCGCAAGAGCTTGGATACCCGATCATGCTCCGGCCGAGCTTCGTGCTTGGCGGCCGCGCGATGGAGATCTGCCGGGACGAGGCCGACGTCCGGGCCTTCGCACGCGACGCCCTTACGGTGTCCGGCGACCAATCCCTGTTCCTTGACCGGTATCTGTCCGACGCGATCGAGGTCGATGTCGACGCGCTCTGCGATGGGACGGACGTGCATGTCGCGGGCGTCATGGAGCATATCGAGGAAGCGGGCGTGCATTCCGGCGACAGCGCCTGCGCTCTGCCGCCATACACCCTGGCGCCCGCCGTGATGGGACGGCTGTCGGAACAGGCGATCGCGCTCGCCAAGGCGCTTGAGGTACGCGGGCTGATCAACATCCAATTCGCTGTGAAGGGCGACGAGATCTTCGTGCTGGAAGCCAATCCCCGCGCCTCGCGCACGGTGCCGTTCGTGGCGAAAGCGGTTGGCGCGCCAATCGCGCGGATCGCCGCGAAGGTCATGGCCGGAGAACCGCTGTCTGCCTTCGATTTGCGCCACGCCAAGCCGGACCGCGTCGCTGTGAAAGAGGCCGTTTTCCCCTTCGCTCGGTTTCCAGGCGTCGATCCCGCGCTTGGACCGGAGATGCGCTCAACGGGCGAAGTCATGGGCTGGGACGACGATTTCGGCGCGGCCTTTCTGAAATCCCAGATCGCCGGCGGCGTCGTACTGCCCAGTGCGGGGCGGGTGTTCGTCTCGGTGAAGGACAGCGACAAGACGCTGATCCTGCCAGCGATACGCGAGCTTGCCGACATCGGGTTCAGCGTCATCGCCACGACCGGAACCTGCGCCTTCCTGCGCGGCGAAGGCGTCGACGTGGCGCCCATCCACAAGGTGGCCGACGGTCAGCCTCACATCGTCGACGCGCTGATCAACGGCGACGTGCAATTGGTGTTCAACACCACCGAGGGCGCGCAATCGTTAAGAGACTCCGCGTCGATTCGTCGAACAGCGGTCGCCAAGCGCATTCCCTATTTCACAACTTTGGCCGGCTCGCTGGCCGCCGTGCAGGCGATTCGGGCCCTGCCAGCCGACGCCTTGGGCGTCAGGCCCTTGCAATCGGCCTGACGGCGCGCAATCTTGACGCGCCGAGAGATAAAACGGACGCTCTCTAGAGTGAAGTAACGGCAGACCATCCATGCAAAGAATACCAATGACGGGAGAGGGCCACGCCGCCCTCGACGCAGAATTAAAGACTCTCAAATCGGTTGAACGCCCGGCCATCATCGCGGCGATCGCCGAAGCGCGCTCCCACGGCGACCTCTCTGAGAACGCGGAGTACCACGCGGCGAAGGAGCGTCAGAGCTTTATTGAGGGCCGTGTCGCCGAGCTCGAGGATAAACTCGCCCGGGCTGACGTGATCGACACGGCGAAACTGTCCGGCGAAACTGTAAAGTTCGGCGCGACGGTCACCTTGATTGACGTCGATACCGAAGCGGAATCCATCTATAAAATTGTTGGAGAAGACGAGGCTGACGTGTCCAAGGGCAAAGTCTCCATCACATCGCCCCTGGCGCGCGCGTTGATCGGAAAGTCCGTCGGCGACGAAGCGGAAGTGGCGGCGCCAGGAGGCGCGAAGGCCTACGAAGTCGCCGGCCTGGAGTATAAGTAAGACATGGCGGAGACGCCGCTCGGACCCTCCGTCTGGGCGGTGTCGGACGGGCGTGCGGGAAACGCTTATCAGGCCCGCGCCGTCGCCCGCGCGCTTGGGGAGACCCGGCGCTGGATGAAGATCGGCCATATCCGAGCCGCGGGGCACCGATCGGATCCGATAACCCTGACCCCGCGTCCGCCCTGGACCCTGATGCCGCCGGATTCCTGGCCGTCGCCAAGGCTCGCCCTGCCGAAGGATCAGCGCGACCTCCTGCAGCCGCCCTGGCCCACCGTTTGGATCAGCGCTGGGCGCCGCTCCGCGCCTTTTGCGGCCGCCATGCGAGACTGGTCCGGCGGGGAGACATTTGTCGTCCACATCCTCAACCCCCGTTCGGACCTCGACGCCTTCGACCTCGTGATCGCGCCGGAACACGACGAAATCGAGGGTCCCAACGTCGTGACGACCCTCGGTTCGCCGGCCTATTTCCCGCCAGACGCCATCGAGGACACAGGCCTCGCCTTCGCTGATCTCGCCGATGAACGCGGACGCAGCGCGATCGTCGTCTTGGGAGGCGATTCCAATACCCATACATTCACAAAGGACGCCGCGGGGCGGCTGGCCGTGGAGCTCAAAGGGCTCGCCGGCGCGGGCTGGCGGCTGAGAATCACCTGTTCGCGGCGCACGCCAGTCCACGCCCGGGCGAGTTTCCGAGACCTCGCCGACGAAATCGGCGCCCGCTTCTGGGACGGCCCCGCCGACGGACCGAACCCCTATCTCGCCTGGCTCCTATTTTCAGATGCGGCGATCGTGACGGAGGATTCCGCGAACATGCTGTCGGACGCCGCCTATTTCGGCCTGCCGATCCATATGGCGCGTCTCAACGGCGGGTCGCCGAAATTCAAGCGCCTGCACCAAAGCTTCATCGACCGCGGCTGTGCGCGCTGGCTGGACGGAAAGCTGGAGACGTGGACCTATGAGCCTCTCCGCGAGGCCGACAAGGTCGCCGATGCGATTGTCGCACGACTTCTAGACAAACACGCGCCGCCGACGATACCGCCCATCAATAGCGATCCGGGTCCCAACCCCGACCAGGGCGGTTGAGCGCGCGCAGGCGTGATGAGGCGGGGTCTTTATTCGGCTCTTCGGAATCCCCATACACACGTCCGATCAAACTTCTGACAAACGCGCGGCAAGCCCGCCGCGCGGGAAAGACGCTTCCATGACCGAGACACGCCATTCCGAGGTTCTCATCATCGGCTCGGGCCCCGCCGGGTGGACGGCCGCAATCTACGCCGCACGCGCCCTGCGCAAGCCGCTCGTCGTGACGGGCCTGCAGCCGGGCGGTCAGCTCACGATCACGACCGATGTCGAGAATTATCCAGGCTTCGCGGAAATCCAGGGCCCGGAGCTGATGGTGAAGATGCGCGAACACGCCGAAGCCATGGGGTCGGAGGTGGTCGAGGACCACATCGCCGAAGTGGATTTCGGCGCCCGCCCCTTCCGCGCGATCGGCGAGAGCGGAACAGTTTATACGGGCGACACGGTGATTATCTCCACGGGCGCGCAGGCGCGCTGGCTGGACCTGCCGTCGGAGGACAAGTTCAAAGGCTTCGGCGTCTCAGCCTGTGCGACGTGCGACGGATTCTTCTATCGCGGCAAAGAGGTGATCGTCGTTGGCGGCGGCAACACGGCCGTCGAAGAGGCGCTGTTCCTGACCAATTTCGCCTCCAAAGTCACCGTCGTGCATCGGCGCGATTCACTGAGGGCTGAGAAGATTCTGCAAAAGCGTCTTCTTAACCACCCGAAGGTCGAGATGATCTGGGACACGACCTTGGAAGAGGTCGTCGGCGACGAGAACCCGCTAGGCGTCACGGGCGTCCGGCTGAAAAACGTCAATACGGGCGAGGTGACGGAGCGGGCGGCCCATGGCGTCTTCATCGCAATCGGCCATGCGCCGGCTACGGAATTGTTCAACGGCAAGCTGGACATGAAGCCGAACGGCTATCTGATCACTGCGCCGGATTCGACGGCGACAAACGTTCCGGGCGTGTATGCGGCCGGAGACGTCACTGACGAAACCTACCGCCAAGCCGTCACGGCCGCCGGCATGGGCTGCATGGCGGCGCTTGAGGCGGAGAAATTTCTGGACGAGCTCAGCGCTGAGGTCGAACTCCAGGCCGCCGAGTAGGCCTCACAGCATTTGTTCGGCGAGCTGTTCGATATTCTTCGGCTTCAGCTCGCCGATCTGGCTGGCGAGGTATGACGCGCGCCATTGCATGACGCGCTCGATCTCATCGTCCACATTCGCCGCCATGGAGCGGTGGAGCACGTCCATGATCTCATCATGGTTCTTCTTCGCGTTCTGTGCGGCGAGCGCGCGGGCATATTGCCAGTGGAGCGCGGCGTCGTCGGGCGTCGCGGCGGCGGCGACTTCATAATGCTGGCGCGCTTTCTTCAAGCTGGCGCCCATGACGATCCCACCGAGTCGGCCGCCGCGGCGCAGCACTTCGATGTTCCAGATCGAAATGATCGCATTGGCGTAGGGATTGGCGGGGTCTTCCTCAAGCACGGATTCGGCCAGGTCCTTTGTCATGTCGCCGAAGCCAGACTTGCGCGCTTCGCTCGTCGACATGGGGCGCGCGCGAAGCGACAGAGAGATCGCCAGCTGTAGCTTCGCCTCGACATGCTCGGGATCCTTGTCGAGCGCTGCGCGCGACAATTGTTCGGCTTCGATCACCCGGCCCGGCTCGGGCTCGGTTTCACCCGTCATGCATTCGGCGAGGATTGCACGAGCCGCGAACGCCTGGGCGTCGGCGGTGTCCAGGCCTTCCGCATAGCCGGCGGCGTCGGCGAATCGGCCGCTGATGAACGCGGCTTCAGCCTCGGGGCCTATGGCGTAGGCGGGATGGGCTGCGATCAGAATTGCAGCAACGGCGGCGATCGGTCTCATGTGTTGACGCATATTACACCTCCCCGGAGAAAACTATCGATGTACTGTCGAGCGATGGATAAATTTTCCGTCGAAACTGTCATAATCGGAGCCGGGGTTATCGGGCTCGCCTGCGCGCGGGCGCTGGCCGCCGCGGGCGGCGAAGTCATCGTGCTGGAAGCCGAACCGGTCATCGCGTCCCACACCTCGTCCCGAAACTCCGAGGTCATCCATGCAGGCCTGTATTATCGTGAGGGGTCGTTAAAGGCCCGTTTCTGCGTGGCCGGAAGACGCGCGCTCTACGATTACCTTGACAGCCATGGCGTGACGTACCGCCGTTGCGGCAAGCTGGTTGTCGCGGTGAACGACGACGAGGTTGCAGCGCTCGAAGATCTGTCGGCGCGAGCCTCGCGCAACGGCGTCGAGGGCTTGGCGGTTATCGACGGCGCTGAGGCGCGGGACGTGGAGCCTGCCTTGTCCCCAAATGTGCGCGCGGCGCTGCGATCCACTGTCTCCGGCATCTTCGACAGCCATGGATACTTCCTCGCACTCCAAGGCGAATTGGAGGATCGCGGCGGGATGATCGCGTTTTCGTCGCCCGTCGAACGCGGCGAGGCCGCCGGAGGCCAAGTGACGCTCCAGGTCGGCGGCGCTGCGCCGGCCTTGATCAGCGCCAGGACCGTCATCAACGCCGCCGGGCACCGGGCGATCGACGTCGCCTCCCGCATCGACGGCGCCCATCTGGCCGCGCTGCCGACGCCGCGCTTCGTCAAAGGCTCCTACTTCTCAATCCTGGGCAAGACGCCGTTCTCGCGCCTGATCTATCCGATGCCGACATCCGCCAGCCTTGGCCTCCACCTCACGGTCGATCTCGGCGGGCGGGGCAAACTTGGCCCGGACGCTGAATGGCTGCCGGAGACCGCAGCCCCTCCGTTCGATTATGCGGTCGACCCCGCCAGGGCCGACACGTTCTACGACAGCGTTCGGCGCTATTGGCCCGGCCTCACCGACGGCGCCTTGAGCCCGGATTATGCGGGCGTGCGGCCGAAACTGGTGGGCCCCGGCGAACCGTCGGGCGACTTTCGGATCGAGCGCGCCGAGGCGGGCGGCGGCGCCTGCCTCGTCAATTTGTTCGGGATTGAGAGCCCCGGCCTCACATCCTCGCTCGCCATCGCCGATCACGTCGCCGCGCTCGTCTCCGATCCCGCTTGCGCCGACGCCTAGCCGCGCCTATACAGCGCCCTCTTGCGATCGCGCTCGGTTGGGTAGCTCAGCTGGTTAGAGCGCCGGACTCATAATCCGGAGGTCGAGAGTTCAAGTCTCTCTCCAACCACCATTCGCGACATTCCACGGACTAAGCGAAGATAAAGTCATCGCCTGACAAATTGGCCGCCGATACGCCCTCAAGGATGACTGATCCGCCGCCGTAATTGATCCGCACGCCGAACGACAATTGTTGGATCTCTACGTCGCCGAACGCATCGGCCAGGGATCCGTCGTTGAATTGGAGAATGTCGACGCCGAGCTCGAAGTCGGTGATCGTGTCCACCGCGCCGGCCGAAATGTCGAAGATGAACCGATCCGCGCCGGCCCCGCCGGTCAAGGTGTCGGCGCCCTCGCGTCCGAAAATTCGATCATTGCCGAGACCGCCGTCGATCGTATCGCGTCCGCCGCTGCCGATTAGAACGTCCACGCCGGCGCCCCCGGTTAAAAAGTCGTCGCCGGCGTCGCCGACAAGACGGTCGTCGCCGTCGTTGCCGAACAGATTATCGACCCCGCCGCCGCCATTCAGAACATCGTTGTCCGCGCCGCCGACAAGCAGATCGTTTCCAACCCCGGCGATCAGCGTGTCGTCGCCAGCATCGCCGAACAGCGAATCGTCCCCGCTTGAGCCGACGAGCCGGTCGACCCCGTCGCCGCCCTGAAGCACGTCGTCGCCAAGCCCGCCGATAAGAAGATCGTCGCCGCCCTCGCCAAACAATTCGTCGTTTTGGTTCCCGCCGTTGAGCGTGTCGCCGCCGTCGCCGCCGACGAGCAGGTCCGCGCCGTCCGCACCCAGCAAGGTGTCGACGCCGGCCTCGCCGAACAATTCGTCGTCACCCGCCACGCCGCGAAGGATGTCGTCTCCCGCGCCGCCGACAAGAAAGTCGTCGCCCGCAGCGCCAATCAAGTCGTCGTTCCCTGCGTCGCCGAACAATTGATCGTCGCCGCTGCCGCCATTCAATGTGTCAGCGCCAGCGCCGCCGATGATGATGTCGGCCCCTCCGTTACCGTTCAGCGTGTCGTCGCCGTCGCGCCCATCGATGACGTTCACGCCCGCCCCGCCGATCAGCGTGTCGTTTCCCTGAGCCCCCGTAATGTCGACCGCGAAATTGGTCGCCGACGCGTCATAGGTGATGTCGACGGTCGTTGCAGCAAGCGCCGACACGCTCAAGGATTCAATGCTGGTAAAGGTGGTCGTCGTCCCCTGGGTGACGAAGTCGATCATGGAATTCGTGACGACAATGGACAGCGCCGTGTCGTTCGCGGTGGAGAACACAACCAACCGATCTGTTCCGCCGCCGCCGTTCACTGTATTGTCGCTGTCGGAAAACTCTCCGATCGTGTCGTCGCCCCCTCTAGCGTTGATCGTGTCGGATCCAAAGCCGCCGTTCAAAATCCCATCGTCGAAATTGCTGCCGTTTCTGGTCTCGTCTGAGCCCGTGCCGAAGATCGAGGTGCCGACGGTCTCGGCAGCCCCATTGATCGCAGCGCCGCCATTGGTCCCGATGAGCACGTTCTGAACGAGGACGCCGTCGAAAAAGAGCTCCAGGCGTTCGACGTTGAAGATCTGCACAGATGTCGGCGTGGATCCCGCCGTTTGCAGGGTGGCCCCCAATCCTAAGAGATCGTCGAAGCTGTTGAAGCCAAATCCCAGGAAACCGCCGATGCCGAAAAAAGTGTTCGGATCGAAGACATTCAACTCGAACCGAAGCGTGTCCTGCCCGGCGCCGCCGTCGACGACGTCATTGGCGCCGAGTGCGACGATAATCAAATCAGAGCCGCCGCCGCCGCTTATCGTATTGTTTCCAGCTCCGCCGCTGAGAACGTCGTCGCCGTTGAGGCCGCGCAATTCGTCGTCCCCGCCGAAGCCGTTGAGCTGATCGTCGCCCGTCCCGCCGACGAGAACATCGTCCCCGGGCGTTCCATCGAAAACGAGGCTTGGGAAGACGCCGAATGTCAGGTCGGCCGCGTTGAACGCGAGGCCGCCGTCGCGACGGTTCAGCATGGCCGCAATGGCTGAACCATCGGTGCGCTCCACCAAATCATCATCGCTGACGGCAAAGCCCGCCTCGTTAATCAAACCGCTCCCCAGGCTGTTCATATCGCCCCTCCCGCTTGAGATTCCCTAGATTCGTAACACGCCAACAACCAAGTTTACCGAAAACCCTGCTTATTGGCGCGTGAATTTTTCGCATCAAACCGATATCCCCAGGCCTATGGAAGGCAACGCGCCCAAAGCCGAACGTCCTCTACGAAAAGAGCCGGCTGCTCCATCGCCGCGAAATGACCGCCGCGCGACATGTCGGACCAATGGACGATGTTGTAGACACGATCGCACCAGCTTCGCGGCGGAGGGGCGTAGAGCTTCTCGCCCGGAAAATTCGCAAATCCCGTCGGCGTTTCGCAGCGCGTCCCTTCGGGCAGTCCGACGCCGCCCTCTTGGAACAACGCATTGTAATACCACACCGATGTCGCGAACGCGTCGTTGACCAGGTAGATCATGACATTGGTGAGGAGCTGCGCCTTCGTGTAAACGCTCCACAAATCACCATTGGCCAGGTCGGACCAAGCGTGGAATTTTTCGAGGATCCAGGCGGCCTGGCCCACGGGCGAATCCATCAGCGCCAAAGCCAAAGTCTGCGGCTTGGTCGCCTGCTGCATGAAGTACGCGCCTTCCAGCTGCATGGCGCCTTGGGTCCGCTGCAGCCAGGCCGCCTCATCGTCGGATTGCGGCGCCGGCGGGGTCGGGCGGAAACCGATCATATTGAGATGGATCCCCGCACAGCCGCCTTTCCCGTCGTGAACCGAATGGTCGAAGCCGAGCCAAGACGTGACCAATCCGCCCCAATCGCCGCCCTGTGCGAGGTAGCGGTCATATCCAAGACTTTCGCGCATCAGCGCGTTCCAGAGCCTCGCCGTCGCCCGCTGACCAAGCGGCCGGTCCGGCTTGCCGGAAAACCCGTAGCCGGGAAGCGAGGGGATCACGAGATCGAAGGCGTCGGCTGGGTCGCCGCCATGCTTGGAGGGGAAGGCGAGCGGTTCGATCACGTCCCAGAACTCAAACACCGAGCCCGGCCAGCCATGGGTTATGAGGAGCGGTCGACGCCCCTCGGCCTCGCCGACCACATGAAGGAAATGCACCTCGAGCCCGTCGATCGCGGCCGTGAACTGGGGAAACCGATTTAACGACGCCTCGGCGGCGCGCCAGTCGAACGCATCTCGCCAATAGGCGACAACGTCTTGAAGCACAGCCGTCGACATGCCGTAACGCCAATCGTCGTCCGACGGCGCCGGAAACCAACGATACGCGGCGACGCGCTCCGCGATGCGATCCAATGTCGCCTGTGGAACGTCAATTTTGAACGGCTTCGGCGCGGTCATGGCCCACTCCCCTAGATTTGACCTGATTGTCGCGGATGACAGGGGCGGAGGGCAAGGTTAATGAGCGCCCGACATGACCGAACACAGCGCCTTCGACGACGCAAATCAGCACTGGACCGACGTTCGCGTCTTTTACGAGGACACGGACTTCACCGGCATGGTCTATCACGCCAATTATCTGCGCTTTTTCGAGCGAGGGCGGTCGAACATGCTGCGAGACGCCGGCGTGCTGCACCAGGCCCTGCTGGCGCGGCCCGATCCCGCGGCCTTCACGCTGACCCGCGTGGAGGTGGACTTCAAGCAAGCTGCCCGGGTTGAAGATGAATTGCGGATTCGGACGCGTTATCTCGGCATTACGGGCGCCCGGCTTGCATTCACGCAGGCGGCGCTGCGCGATCATGAAATTGTAGCGGAGGCTTCAGTGACAGCGGTGATGATCCACGCAGACGGCCGTCCGCGCCGTCCGATCCCGGAAATCCAGGACCGGATGGACGTCTATATCTTTGATCCGAAAGGGCTCTGAGACTTGGTTAACGAAATAGGATTAACTGCTTGACATCTGTAAACTTTCAGCAGTTGCGCCCTGTTTCGGTCAAATTTGGACACGAGAAGCACAGGTTCTGAACAGCGAGGACGGAATGGCCCAAGAAGGTGGTGTCGACATAGCGAGCGTCGGGTCGGTCGGCGCCGGAGATTTTTCTCTGATCGGCCTGCTGATCGATTCGGACATTGTCTTCAAACTTGTTCTTCTCGTTCTGCTGACGGCGAGCGTCTGGTCGTGGGCCGTGATCTTCGAGAAATGGTTCACGCTGGGGTCTGCGCGTCGAAAGGCGAAGACTTTTGAAGACGCATTCTGGTCTGGTCGCGCCGAGGATATGGAAGGCCGTCCCGGCGAAACCCCGAACGACGCGGCGTCACGTGTCTTCGCAGCCGCGTCTCGCGAATGGAGCGAGGCCCGGCGCGGCACGATCACCGAGAGCGAAGCCGGGGCCATGGTGGAGCGCGCGGAGCGCTCGATGCGGGCGTCGGTGGACCGGGAGCTGCAGAAGGCCCAAGGCGGCCTCGGCGTGCTGGCGTCGGTTGGATCGGCGTCGCCGTTCATCGGCTTGTTCGGCACGGTTTGGGGGATCATGAACGCCTTCCTGCAGATCGGCCAACAACAGGATACGAGCTTGGGCGTCGTCGCCGGCCCGATCGCCGAGGCGCTGTTCGCCACCGCGCTGGGCCTGATCGCGGCCATTCCGGCGACGATTTTCTACAACAAGTTCACCACCGACGCGTCGAAACTCGCCGATCAGCTGGACAGCTTTTCACAGGATATCTTGGTCCGTTTGTCGCGCCGCGCCTCAGAACGCGCGCTGGAGAGCTGAGCCATGGGGATGCTGGCTGGCGGGTCGGGACCAACGCGGCGCGGACGGCGCGGGCTGAACGCCGAGATCAATGTGACGCCGTTCGTCGACGTCATGCTGGTCCTCTTGATCGTGTTCATGATCACCGCCCCCCTCCTCACCCGCGGCGTGCAAGTCTCCCTGCCGCGCGCCGACGCAGACACCCTGACGGCGCCGGACGACACGCCGCTGACGGTGACGGTGGATGCAGAGGGCCAAGTTTATATCGGCTCCGAACAACCGATCGAACTCGTTGAGCTCGTGCCGCAGCTGCGCGCGATCAGCGGCGAGAACCCGGACATCCGCATCTATCTGCGCGGCGATGAAGGCGCAGCCTATGGCCGCGTCAGCCAGGTCCTGGCCGCCATTCGCGGCGGCGGATTCAACAATCTCGCCCTCGTCACCGATCCTCGAGCGGTGGAGGTCTCGTCGACGCAATGATCCGCGGCGCGTCCATCTCCCTGATCGCGCATGCGGCCGTCGTGTTCGCCAGCGCCGTGGCTTGGCCCCATGTCGCGCCGGGCTTCGAGCAGGAAGAGGTGATCGTTCCCATCGACCTGGTTGCGATTGACCCTGTCACCAACATCGCCCCAGCCGTCCGGCGCGAACCGGAGCCCGAGCCGGTCGACGAAACGCCGCCGCCCATTGAAGACTTCCTCGACGACATCGACACCCTGCCGGAAGACGCCCCGCCAAGCGCGTCGGAATCCGCGCCGCCGCCTCCGTCTTATGAGCAAGCCGCTGCAACCGCCATTCCTGCGCCCGTCGAAGACGTCGCCGAAGCGCCGGACGCCGAAGAGCAGACCGACCCGCCGGAGCCGCAGCGCCCGCAGCTCTCACAAAACGAGCCGGAGCCAGATCCTCTGGAATCGCTCCTGAGCGATTCCTCGCTCTGGGACCGCGCCAGCCGGGAGCCGAAGGCCGCCCCGCCGCCGCCCGCCCCGCGCAAAGAGCTGACCGACACGCCGGTTGAGCCGCGTCGCGCCGCTGGCGAGCGCACAGGCAACACGGCGCGGATCGAATCGATTATCGTATCCCAGATGAAGCTCTGCTGGGACACCGTTGACGACCTGCCAAACCCCGAGCGCCTGCGCGTGACGGTGAAAGTCCATTTACGGCCCGACGGCACGCTGGCGCGGGACGTCGAACTGATCAGCCCGTCCCGCCCGCCGCTCGGCGATCGCTTTATGCGGGTGGCCATCGACCGCGCATTGACGGCGACGCGCAAATGCGCGCCCTACCAGCTGCCCGCGGAAGACTATGACGAATGGAAAGAAGTCACGATGAACATCGGACCGGTGAGATCGTGAAACAGAAGCATCAGGGAGCGCGCCAATGACACCGATCAAGACACTTATGGCGATCGCTTTGATCGGCCTGGCCTGCTTAGCGCCAACGCGACAGGCGAATGCGCAGATCGTCGTCGACATCACGGAAGGCACCTTGAAGCCGCACCCGATCGCCGTCCCGGAATTTGCGGGCAAAGCGGGATCGGACGATCTCGCCGGCCAGATCACAAAAGTCGTTCGCGACAATCTCACCGCGACAGGCCTGTTCATCGTCCCGTCGCCAGAGGCTTACATCCAAAAGGACCTCGATATCCGGGTTCAGCCGCGTTTCGGCGACTGGCGGATCATCCAGGCCAACGATCTGGTCGTCGGCGAAACGGAATTGCTGGACGACGGCCGTCTGCGCGTGGCGTTCCGCCTGTGGGACGTTTACGGCGAAACGGTTCGCCGCCTTGAGGACGAAGCTGGCCGCCAATACGTCACCACGCCTGAGAATTGGCGGCGCATCGCGCACAAGATCTCAGACGCGATCTACACCCGCCTTACCGGTGAAAGCGGCATCTTCGACACGCGCATCGTCTATATCGCGGAGACCGGCCCTGCGACGTCCCGCGTGAAGCGGCTCGCCATTATGGACCAGGACGGCGCGAACCAGACGTATTTGACGTCCGGGACCTACACCGTCCTGACCCCGCGTTTCTCAACCAGCGACCAAGAAATCACCTATATGTCGTTCGAGGGCAACCAGCCGCGCGTTTATCTGTTCAACATTCAGACGGGTCGTCAGGAAGTCCTGGGCAATTTCAACGGCATGACCTTCGCCCCGCGCTTTTCGCCCGACGGGCGCTCGGTCGTCATGTCGCAAGCGCAAAACGGCAATTCCGACCTTTATTTGATGGACCTGCAAACCCGGCAAAGCCGGCGACTGACCGACCATCCCGCAATCGACACGTCGCCCTCGATGTCGCCGGACGGACGCCAGATCGTGTTCACGTCCGACCGCGGCGGCACACCGCAACTCTACCTGATGAACGCCGACGGATCCCCGCTGACCTGTCCGTCGGGCGGCCGGGACACGGCGTGCCGAATCACCTTCGGCGAGGGCCGCTACTCCACACCGGTCTGGTCGCCGCGCGGAGATTTGATCGCCTTCACCAAGCAGTACAATCGTACTTTTTATATCGGCGTTATCGGAACCGACGGTCGCGGCGAGCGTCTGCTGACAGGCGGCGAGGCCTTTCTTGACGAAGGTCCGTCTTGGTCGCCGAATGGGCGCGTCATCATCTTTTTCCGCGAAGTGGATCGGGGATCCGGCCCCACCCTCTGGTCGGTGGATCTCACGGGGCGCAATCTGCGACCGTTGCCAACCGTAACAGACGCTTCAGACCCGGCCTGGTCGCCGTTGCTGGACTAGAAAACATTTGATGATCGGCGAAAAACGACATTCGGACAAAAGATGGTCAAGCGCGTGTCACATGAACCGAATATTAAGCCGCCCGTCATTGACATTCAGTCACCGGGCGGAGTGTCATGCCCAACGTGGGATTTCATGGGAGCGAACCACATGCGTAATCTGATGCGCGCCAGCGCTGGACTGGCGATCATCCTCGGAGTTGGCGCTTGCGCCTCCACTCCGGACGAACCGCCGGTGACGGTTGCGGAGACACCGCCTCCACCGCCGCCACCGCCTCCGCCGCCGCCCCCTCCGCCGCCTCCGCCGCCGCCTGCGCCGCGCGGACCTGTTGCGGGTTCGGCTGAAGACTTCTCTGTAAATTTCGGTGAGCGCGTCTACTTCGACTTCGATTCCTGGACGCTCGACAACGACGACAAAACGGTGCTTCAGCGCCAGGCCGCCTTCCTGCAATCCTATCCGAATGTTCGCATTCTGGTGGCCGGGAATTGCGACGAGCGCGGCACGCGGGAATACAACCTCGCCTTGGGCGAACGTCGGGCGTCCATCGTGAAGGATTATCTGACGGGCTTGGGTGTCGACCCTGCGCTAATTGATACGATTTCCTATGGCAAAGAACGTCCGCTTGATCCGCGGTCGAACGAAGCCGCCTGGGCTGTGAACCGCAATGGCTTCACCCAGATCACTGGCGGCGCTGTCACAGGCTAATCGCCGTCATCGCTGAATGTGTTAAAGACGGCCGGGGCGCCATAATTCCGCCCCGGCCGTTTTCCATACTGGGTATATGAGCATGCTGAGTCGCCTTTCCGCTGTCGTGATCGTCCTGTCGATCCTGGTCCAGTCACCCGCCTTCGCGGACAAAAAACCAAGTCGCGAAGAACTCGCTCAGACCGATGTCGAGCTGCGCGCGACGGACGACCAATTGCGCCAGGCCAACGCCGATCTGCGCAATCGAATCGCCCAGCTTGAAGGCCAGAACGCCTCTCTGAACGGTAAGATCGAGACGCTCGAATTTCTGTTGAGTCAGACCCGCGACGAAATCAATCGGCTGCAGGACGAAGACGCCGACGTCGGTCGCGCCTTCAGACGCCTTGAAGCCTCTATGAAAGCGCTTGAGCGCCGCATGGAAGGCATGGAGCAGGCGGCGGCCGCCGTAGAGAGTGCGGCAGATGTGGATGCGCCGCTCGGCGCAGAGGCTGCGCCGGAGACCCCAAGGCGGCGCGCGGAGACGACGACCTTTTCGGAGGTGACAGAGGCGCGCGCCCTGCCGGCGTCCGACACAGGCGACGCCGCGCCGGTACAATCCTTGCCCGACGCGCCGACACCGCTCTTCGCAGACGGCAAATCGAAACTTCTCAAGTTTGACTATGCAGGAGCGGAGCGGTCGTTTCGCGCATTCCTCGATGTCTACCCCGAAGAGCCGCAGGCCGGCGAGGCGCAGTATTGGTTGGGCGAAGTGCTGTATCAGCAGGAAGCCTACGCCGAATCCGGCGCGGCCTACACCCGCATGATCCAGCAGTATCCCGACGATCCGCGTGCGGCCGACGCCCTGGTGAAACTTGCTCGTTCGCTGCGCCTGGTCGACGAACAATCCAAAGCCTGTACGGCGCTGTCGGTTCTGCCGGAGCGTTATCCGGACGCGTCAGACGTGACGAAAAACCTCGCCGCCGTTGAGCGTGTGCGGTCAAACTGCGCAACCTGACCTCGATCCACGCAACGCTCGATGAGGTCTCCGGTCTAGAGCCCGGCCCCATCGGGCTCGCCGTCTCGGGCGGCGGCGATTCCATGGCGCTGCTGACAGTCGCCGCACACTGGGCGGAGAGATCGGGACGTGAGCTTGTCGCGCTGACCGTCGATCACGGCCTGCGGTCCGAGGCCGCCGACGAAGCGCGCTTTGCCGCGTCCGCCGCGCAGAATTTGGGCCTCTCCCATGAAACGTTGGTCTGGAGCCCTCCAGGGGGACACGCGAGCCAGGCCGAGGCGCGCCAGGCCAGGCACGCCCTGCTCGCCCAAGCGATCCGCGGCCGCGGCGGCGGCTTGATCCTGACGGGCCATACCGCCGACGATCAGGCGGAGACCGTCTTGATCCGCGCGCGGCAGGGGTCCGCCTGGTATGGCTTGGCCGGCATGCGCCCCGTCTCAGCGTCGCCGGCCTGGCCGGACGGACGCGATGTCCTGATCGCGCGACCGCTGCTGCAAACACGACGGGAGCGGCTTCGCCAGCGCCTCGCAGCCGAGGCACAGGAATGGCGTGAAGACCCCACAAATCTCGACCCGCGTTTTGAGCGGGTCCGCGTTCGCCGCCGCCTCGCCGAAACGCCCGGATTGTTCGACCGCATCGCCCGCATCCAAGGGACCTTAGGGGCCCTTCGCGACGCCGCCGACGCGCGCATCGCCGATTGGCTGGAAGACCGGGTCGCCGTCGACGCTTACGGGATGGCGACCGCGCCCGTCGACGATTTCGCGGGCGAAACCCTGACGCGGGCCTTGAGCCTGGTCTTGATGTCGGTCGCGGGCGGCGAAGCCCCGCCGGATTGGAAACGCCTGAAGGACCTGGCCGGCGATATCGCGTCGGGCGGACCGGCGACGCGGCGAACGCTTGGCGGGGCCTGGATCGATCGACGCGGCGGATCTGTCCGCATCGGGCGAGATCCCGGCGGCGCCGCCGCCGCAGGCGCGCCGGGGCCTGGCGTGTGGGACGGACGGTTCCGGATTGGCGCGGACCGCCCAAAACCAGCGGGTTCGGCGCCGGCGATCGTGCGTCAAGCCGCGCCGTTTCAACAGATTGGAGATCTCGGCGCCGATTGCCTGATCCCCGGGCGCCTCAACGCTTTGGCGCGCGCGATGCGGGCCGGCGCCGGACTTGCTGCGACGTTGCGGCAGGGGGGAGTCGTTTTCCCGGAAAAGCGGTCCTATATTCCAGACTCGATATACGAAACGGATGTGACTCGATGAATTTGCGCAATCTCGCCATTTGGGGCGTCCTCGCCGCCTTGGTCTTGGCCCTCGTCGTCGCGACCCAAGGCGCCGGCGCGCCGCGCGGCGCGCAGACCTTCACCTATAGCGACGTGCGCAACAAAGCGGCGAACGGCCAGATCGCCGAAGTGACGCTCTCGGACGAGCGGATCGTCGGCAAAACCACATCCGGCGTCGATTTTGTCTCAAGCAAGCCCGTCGTCGATCTCGACCTTGGCTCCTACCTGACCGAGAACGGCGTCGAGGTGAGCTACAAGCCCTCCGGCGGGGGGATCACCGTCGGGGCGATCATCAATTTCCTTCTGCTCGGCCTCTTCCTCGCATTCATCTTCATGTATTTCCGCCAGATGCAGGGCGGCGGCGCGGGCGGACGCGGCGCGATGAATTTCGGCAAGTCGCGCGCCCGGCTGCTCACCGAGAAGCATGGCCGCGTCACCTTTGACGACGTTGCGGGCGTCGACGAGGCGAAGGAAGAGCTTCAGGAGGTCGTCGAATTCCTCCAGGATCCGGCGAAATTCCAGCGCTTGGGCGGCAAGATCCCGAAGGGCGCCCTGCTGGTGGGTCCGCCCGGTACGGGTAAAACCCTCATCGCCCGCGCGGTGGCCGGCGAAGCGAACGTGCCGTTCTTCACCATCTCCGGCTCGGACTTCGTCGAAATGTTCGTCGGCGTCGGCGCCAGCCGTGTCCGCGACATGTTCGAACAAGCCA
>CAZQZC010000048.1:0-17928 GCA_964597685.1 uncultured Hyphomonadaceae bacterium
GCATTTGGATCTCCTCCGACCCTTCGGTGATCCGGTAGCGGCGGTGGTGGCGGTAAATGTGCTCGAACGGCTTATGGCGCGAATACCCCATGCCGCCATGCACTTGCATCGCCCGGTCAGCCGCCTCGCAGCAGAGCCGGTTCGCGCGATAATTGCACATGGAGACTTTGTCGGAGAGTTGGATCGCCACCTCAGGCTTGGTCATCTGGTCCATCTCCCAGGCCGTCTTGAAGATCAGAAGCCTCAGCATCTCGGCCTCGGTGGCGAGTTCGACCAGCGGGAACTGAATGGCCTGGTTGACGGCCAGCGGCTTGCCGAAGGGCGCGCGCTCGCGGGCGTAGTCGACGCTCTGGTCGATACAATAGAGCGCGGCGCCCGTAGAGCTCGCCGCCTGGCGGATGCGGTTCTCGTGGACGAAGTGCTGCGCCAGCGCGAGCCCGCCTTCGGGCGGGCCGAACACCGCTTCGTCGGGGACCCAGACATTTGTCAGCGAGACCCGCGGATGGTCCGTCGGCATGTTGAAGGTCCAGAGATACTCCTCGATCACGACGCCTGGATCGTCGGCAGGCACGAGGAGGCAGGTAATGCCGCGGGCGTCGCCATCATCGCCGCTGGTGCGTGCAAAGCACATCATGTGGGTGGCCACGTGCATGCCGGTCGTCCACATCTTTTCGCCATTGATCAGCCATCCGTCCATCCCGTCGCGGATTTCGCGGACCGCGCGGGTCTCCATATGCGTGGCGTCTGAGCCGTGATCGGGCTCGGTTAGGCCAAACGTCGCGCGGAAGCGGCCCTCGAGCGCGTCATTGGCGAGGTGCAGCTGATCGGGCCGGGCGAAATCGCGCAGCATCAAGATTTGCGGGAAGTTCGCGACAATCGAGTGCTCGTTCTGCAAGTCGTTGTGGAGCCCGAGGCCCTTGCGCGCCAGATGCTCACGGATCACCGCCATGGCGAGGTTCGAGCCGTCCTGGCCGCCGAACTCCTTAGGCAGACCGAAACGGAAATGCCCGGCCGCATCCGCCCGGCGTTTCGCCTCGGTCAGCAGCGCCTCCCATTCCGGCCGCGGCAGACCGCCATTCTCGAAATCGGTCCGCGCCCATTCGCGGCGATGATCGAAGAAACGGATATTGTCGTCGGCTTCCTCGAGCGGCTTGATCTCAGCGTCGATAAAGGCGTCTAGCTCGGCGAGATAGGCCTTAAGCTCGGCTGGTATGTTGAAGTCCATCAGACACCCTCCACGCAGTCTTGGTCAAAACCAAATGTACGGGGCCGGCGCGCGTGCACAATGCAAAGAGCCCGCGGATCGCTCCGCGGGCTCTTTCGATCGAAGGAGGCTGTCGCCGCCTAGGACGGACGGATCACGATCGGCGCCAGGTTGGCGATCAGCGCCACCGCGTTGAACGCATCGAGATCTTGAGGATCTTTCTCGCCTTCAAACGCCTGGACGATGACGTCCACCTCGTAGCTGGTCCGCTCCCGCGTGGTTGACGACGTCGTCGCGAAGCCGCCGCCGAAACCGCCGCGGAACCCGCCGAAGCGCCCAAAGCCGCCATTGCCGAACGTCGTGCCGTTTGAACGGAAGGTGGAGAGACCGGTTTCGTTCTCGTCCAGGATAACGAAGTGGCCGAAGCCGTCGGCGATCGCCAATTCGGCCGCGCGAAGCAGGATGTAATTCTCAACGGTCGCCAAATCCGTGCGTGTATTGCCTTGGAAGGACACGCGATACTTGCCGTCTTCCAGTTTGACGCTGTCGAAGCCGAAACCGCGCTTGTTGACCGGTTGATAGGGGGTTGGCGGCGTCGCGCAAGCGGCGACCGCGAAGGCCACGAGCGCCGCGCCGGTGAGTTTGAATTTAGATGTCGTGGCCATTGGCCGCTCCTTTATTTAAGTCCCTTCGCAAAACAATTATGTATCTTGTTTCGAAGATCGCACCTGACACTTGGTCGCGACAAGGTAACATTCGGTTCAATCGCACGCGAGCACAGCACTGCGTCAAGCGGGCGGCTCAAAGGGCTGCCACAATTCAACCTTGCGGCCGTCCGGATCCATGAGCCACCCAAACTTGCCGTAATCATGCGTTTCCGTGGGTTGCGCAGGATCGACGCCCTCCCGCTTGGCGCGCGCCAAAACCCCGTCCAAGTCGTCAACGAGCAAATTGATCATAAAGTCGCTCGCTGAAGGTGCGAAGTAATCGGACTCGGCCTTGAAGGGGGCCCAAACCGTCCTGGCCGCCTTCGGGAAAGCATCGGCAGCTTCCTTATGCAGGAAACCGTACCCGCCATAATCGTCCGGCTGTATCCCCAGCACGCGGCGATACCAGTCGCGCGTCGCGTCGACGTCCTTACACAGGAAAAATATACCGCCGACCCCAAGAACCTTCGCCATGTCTTGCGTCCTCCCGATTGGCCTCGCCCTCAGAATGCCGCACACTTGTGTTTCAGACAAACGACCGAGGCCGACACATGACCATCAGCGCGCTCAGAACGCCCGATTCTCGCTTCACCGACCTGCCGGACTGGCCTTACGCCCCCAATTACGTTGAGGATTTACCGGGCTATGGAGGATTGCGCGTACATTACGTCGACGAAGGTCCGAGGGATGCAAAGCACACATTTCTCTGCCTGCATGGCGAGCCGAGCTGGGCGTACCTCTACCGCAAAATGATCCCCGTCTTCCTGGAGAGCGGCGCTCGGGTGATCGCGCCGGATTGGCTTGGCTTCGGCCGGTCGGACAAGCCCGTCGACGACGCCGAGTATGGCTTTCACTTTCACCGAAACATGATGAAGGCCTTTATCGAACGGCTCGATCTCAGCGGCCTCACCTTGGTCTGCCAGGATTGGGGCGGACTTCTAGGCCTCACCCTCCCCATGGACATGCCGAACCGGTTCGAGCGGCTGATCGTCATGAACACGACGCTCGCCGTCGGCGTTTCGCCGGGGCCCGGCTTCGACGCCTGGAAGGCCTTCGCCGCCGCCAATCCCGACCTCGATGTCGCCGGATTGATGCAGCGCGGAACGCCGGTTCTCTCCGACGCCGAAGCCGCCGCCTATGGCGCGCCCTTCCCCGACCAATCCCACAAGGCCGGCGTTCGGCGTTTTCCGGAAATGGTGATGGTGGCGCCGGACATGGAGGGCGTCGCCGAAAGCAGACGCGCCAGGGATTGGTGGGCGAACGAATGGTCGGGCGACAGCTTTATGGCGATTGGCATGGCAGATCCCGTCCTCGGCGGCGCCGTCATGCATGATCTGCGCGCAACGATTAAAGGCTGCCCGCAGCCCATGGAAATTCCCGACGGCGGTCACTTCGTCCAAGAATGGGGCGAACCGATCGCACGAGCCGCCCTAGCCGCTTTTGGAGACGTGTGAACAGCGCGGCGCTTTGACGAAGGTCAACGCGGCCGCGCGGGCCCTGTGCCGAAATCTCCGAAAAGGCTCGGAGGTTCAAAATGCTCAACTTAAAAGTCGTGAGTACAGCCGGTTTGGTCGCCCTGCTTGCCGCATGCGGCGGCCAAACACCGTACCAACCCCTTGGCGACGGCCGCTATGGATATGCCGAACAGAAGATCGACGACGTCCACTACCGCGTTACGTTCAAAGGCAACGATTCCACATCTAGGCGGTCTGTGGAAAACTCGCTCCTGCGCCGAATGGCGGAGCTGACGGTCGAAAACGGCTACGATTACTTCACGGCCATGGAACTCGACTCAGAGCGTTTCACGGAGTTCGGGACCGTGGGACCGTCGGTTTGCGGCTATTACGCCGTCGGTCGATCGCGATTCCCTTATTACGCAGCCGGCTATCCCTGGGGCTTCAACACTTATACGTCGGCGAGTTCGAGATACGAAGCCGTCGCCTTCATGGCCATGGGCCGCGGCGAGACCCCAAAGAATGAACCTCGGGCCTTCGATGCGCGCTCCGTTCTGGAGTCCGTGACCTCGGACAATTCGGGTGAAAAGGCTTTGAGCGAAACAGACGTCGCGCCAGCGGGCTGTCCCACCGGCGCGACATCGTAATCCTCGATTTACTTGTACTTGGCGCCGAAGAACGCGCCTTTCGCAAAGGCGACTTTCTTCTTGCCGACCGGGCGCTTGACGCTTTTCAGGTAAACGTCGGCAGGGACGGCTTTGAAATTGCCGTATGGATCGGCGAGGAAGGCCACCTTCTTACCATGGCGGAAGCCGTAGCCCTTGAGGTGATAGCCAGCGAAGGGATCAACCACCTTCTTGACGCCTTTTCCGCCGACAATGACCTTCTTGCCGCCGTGGTGGGCGCCGAAGGATTTAAAGCCGCGGACGTGCTTGCCCTTGAAGCCCTTGTCGACTTTCACGATGGCCGTTTTCCCGAAGCCGCGTTTGTGGAAAACGTCGGCCGAAGCGGCCGGGGCGGCGAGCGCCGCGGTGGCTGTGGCCGCAGCAAGTGCGATCGAGAGTTTCCGAATGATGGTCATGGCTTTTTCCTTTCGAAGTCATGGCCGCGTCCCGGCGACGATCGAGAGATGAGCGCATGAATGACAGTTGAGTACCTCGCTTATCTGCATAAATACTATCTGAACGTTTGCTAACACGCTCACGAACAACGACAAATCCGTGATCAGGGGCGCCCTTGCGTCGGCACTAGCGCCGCATGGCCGGTGCGATTAGGGTCGCGGCGAGCAAAGATATGCAAGCGCTTGCAGGAGGAAACGTCATGCGTGAAGCCGTTATCGTATCCACAGCCCGCACGGGTCTCGCCAAGACCGGCAGGGGGTCGCTCAACGACACCCACGGCATCACCATGGCCGGCCACGCCATCAAGCACGCCATTTCGCGCGCCGGCATCGAGGCCGCAGAGGTCGAGGACGTCTATCTCGGCAGCGCCCAGCCCGAAGGCGCCACGGGCCACAACGTGGCGCGCAACGCCGCGCTCTGGGCCGGCTGCCCGTCGACCACGGCCGGCGCCACGATCAATCGCTTCTGCTCCTCGGGCCTGCAAGCCATCGCCAACGCCGCTCATACGGTGACGGCGGAAGGCGCGCCGGTGGCCATCGGCGGCGGGGTCGAGAGCCTCTCGCTCGTCTCCCGCTCGGGCCACATGAACCTGCATCGCTATACCGAAGACGAGCTGATGAAGACGTGGCCGGCGATCTGGATGACCATGATCGAAACGGCGGAAATCGTCGCCGATCGCTACGGCATCAGCCGCGAGTATCAGGATGAATACTCCGCCGAAAGCCAGCGCCGCACGGCCGCCTTCCAAGAGAAGGGCTACATGCCGAGGAGATTGCGCCGATGAAGACGCGCATGAAGCTTGTCAACAAAGAGACCGGCGAAGAGAGCTATGAAGACGTCGTCGTCGACCGGGACGAGTGCAACCGCCCCGGCACCACGGTGGAGACCCTTGCGGGCCTGCAGCCTGTCTTCTCCGGCGGCCAGGTTGTCCAGCAAGGCAAGTACATCACCGCCGGCAACGCCTCCCAGCTCTCGGATGGCGCAGCAGCCGTGGTCGTCATGGAGGCCAAGGAGGCCGAGCGCCGCAACATCGAGCCGCTCGGCCGGTTTGTCGGCTTCAACGTGGGCGGCGTCGATCCCGATGAAATGGGCATCGGCCCGGTGAAAGCAGTGCCGCGCCTGCTTGAGCGCCACAACCTCAAGGTCGACGATATCGATCTTTGGGAGCTGAACGAAGCCTTCGCCAGCCAGTGCCTCTATTGCCGTGACACGCTGGGCATCGATCCGGAAAAGTACAACGTCAACGGCGGCTCGATCTCGATCGGCCACCCCTTCGGCATGACCGGCGCGCGCTGCACGGGCTCGCTCCTCCTCGAAGGCAAGCGCCGCGGCGCGAAATGGGGCGTTGTGACCATGTGCATCGGCGGCGGCATGGGTGCAGCCGGTCTGTTTGAGATCTATAGCTAGGCCAAGTTTTTCCTGGCGGACACGTCCAAACCCCCGGCCGTTTGGTCGGGGGTTACCGGCCCCGAGGATGGCGATCCGGCTGTGTCCGGCCTTTAGAAGCGCCTCCGCCGTCGCAACACCGGATTCGTGAGCGGCGTGGACCGTACTCTGATAATTGGGATTGAGCGCTTCGCCCGCGAAGTGGAGCCGGTCGCCGATCGGTGTGGCCAGCGTCTGTCTGTCCGCGTCTCCCGAACCGGCAGCCAGGTAGGAATAGGAGCCATAGGAAAACGGATCCGCACTCTAATTTGTGCGCAGATATCCCCGAAGCGGCGGCAAATTACCGAGCGACGGTGAAGCATTTGCGCACCCAATCAACGGCGCGACGGCCATTAAAGACGGAAGATCACGTCGTTTCATCAGCCACTCCCCCCGGGTCGCCTTCGGCATGGGACAGCCGCCCCCTGCCCAACGTGAAATCGTTATCACGCGATCTCAACGCCCTCCACAAACGCAACCACCTTTTGCGCTGGCATTTCGCAGGGCTTCAGCAACACCTTGCCGGACGCAGGCAGGTAGAGGTTGAAACTGACATGGTCCGATCCCCCAAGCTCTTCGGCGTAGAGCTTTACCTGCCGGCCACTGGAGAGGCGCTGTACGGCGACACCCCAGCGGGCGCCCTTATACAAGCCGAAGACGTGGCCTGTGGGCAGGCGGTCGAGCGCCGTCAGAAAAGCGTCCATGACATGCCTCTGGGGCGCAAAGACAAAACAGCCCCCGGCAATCGCCAGGGGCTGTCTTTAAGCTGGGTCTAGGTCGCGGCTTACCCGTCGCCGCGTTGCAGGAAGGCATTGGCCGCCGATAACAGCAGGAAAACCGCCGCCAGGATGAACAAGACCGGCGTGGACCCGGTGAAGTGGTCGGCGACGAACGGACCGCCGGCGCTCAATGCGTCCGCAAGCGTCGCGTTGTCGGTGTTAAAGGCCTCGGGCGTCACCACGCCGAGCAGAGGCGAAATGTGAAACACGACCGCGCCGAGGAAGGGCAGCACAGCCAGCGGCGCGCCGATCTTGCGCGTCATCGGCAGGATGACCAGCGCGCCGGCGACCAGCTCTAGCGCGCCCGTGGCGTAATTCACGAGGGGGAAGAACAGGTCCGACGCTGGAAAGCCGAGCGCTGCGGCCTTCATCTCGATGACCGGAAAGATGTGCGCGCCGCCCGTAAATTTCGTAATCCCGAAGAGGATGAGAAACCCGCCGACCGCGAGCGAGAGAATCCATTTGACGATGTTCATTGCCCTACCCGTCCTTTTGGTGCTGTCGCGCGCCGCCCGGGTCGCCCGGCGCCGGCGCACACTTGATGATGGCGCGGGCTAGTTACTATGCCCGTTCAGCCTGCGCATCGGGCGACAAGCGTTTGTGAACAGGCGTGTAGCCTCGCTTTCGGAATTGAGCCGCAATTCGAGGCCGCCGGGAATCACGATAGCGCCATGGACATGACACCGCGTCCCACATGCCTGGAATTCTTCGCCGGCGGCGGCATGGCTCGGCTCGGCCTCGACGTCGCGTTCGATACGGTGTTCGCCAACGACGTGGATGCGGTGAAATGCGCGGCCTATCGTGCGAATTTCGGCGCCGATGCGCTGGTCGAGGGCGACGTGGCGACGCTTGGCGTTGACGACATTCCCACCGCCGATCTCGCCTGGGCGAGCTTTCCCTGTCAGGATCTCTCGCTCGCCGGCGGCCGCGGCGGCCTGAACGCGCCGAGGTCTGGCGTATTCTGGTCCTTCTGGCGGCATATGCAGAACCTGCAGAAGGCTGAACGCGCGCCCGGTGTGATCGTGATTGAGAACGTCGTCGGCTTAATCTCATCGCGTCACGGCCAGGACCTTGCAGCGCTGGGCGAAGTTATGGCCGCATCGGGCTGGCGTTTCGGCGCTGTCATACTCGACGCCGCCGACTTCTCAGCCCAGTCGCGACCTCGCTTGTTTATCATTGCGGCGCGCCATCCTATCCCACCTCGTCTGATGCAGCGCGAGCCTGATCCGCGCTTTCATTCCAAGAAACTCGTCGACGCAGTCGGACGGTTTGGAGCGCCCGCGCAGCGCGCCTGGACGTGGTGGCGGCTGCCAGAACTTCCACAACACGGGCGCGCCCTTGCGGACGTGACAGAGCGCGACGCGCCGACGGACGCCTGGCGATCGGCAGTCGATCTTCAAAAGCTGCTCGACCAAATGGCGCCGCTCCATCGCAGGCGGGTGGAGGCGGCTGTCGAGGCGCACGCCTATCGCGTCGGCGCCGTCTATCGGCGCATCCGAAACGGCGCACAAAGGGCGGAAGTCCGTTATGACGGCTTGGCCGGATGTCTGCGGACCCTAAAGGGCGGCTCATCTCGCCAGCTCCTGCTGATATCGGAGAACGGCGACCTCCGGCTTCGCGCCATGGCGCCGCGGGAAGGCGCGCGCTTGATGGGTCTGCCGGACTCCTACCGTTTGCCCCGAGGCGCGACGAACGCCTTCAACCTTCTCGGCGACGGCGTCTCCGTCCCCGTCGTCGAGTGGCTGACCAAGGGCCTGCTCGCACCGCTCGCTAGCGTCGAGATAACCGAGAAATCCGCCCAAAAACTCCAGGCGAGCGTTTGAAAACTCGCCGCTCAGGCGATAGAAGACAGCGCTCAAGCCGCAATATACAGGTCCGCCAGATGCTTCACCCTTCCACTCGAAAACTAATCGAAAAATTACAGGAAATGACGGACAAGCGCCGCATCACCTGGGCGGAAGGCGAAGAAGGTCGAAGCGTCTACGACACTGAAGGTTATCGGGTGTCGGTGAACGCCGAACCGGCCGAGCTGATCTTATCAGACGCTCTTGGCAAAGAGCTCGAGCGCGCGGACGCAGAGCTTCTGGCGTCGACCCCAGCGGACAGCGGCGGCACGTTCGCCGACATCATCTCGACGATGGCGAGCGAGGCGCAACGGATCGCCCGCGGCACGGAAACAGCGATCGAAACGGTGCTGGCCGGTTTCGAACTGCCCGAAACGCCGGAGCCCCAAGCGGAAGATATAGAGGCGGATCTCGTCGACGCCGAAGACATTGAACCAGATGAAACATCAATGTCCGAAGTGGTCGAAGACACGGGCGATGAGACGCGCCCGTTCGACGAACCAAACATGACGCTCGCCGTCGCCGCACTCGCCGACAAGGTCAATGGCGCAGACGCCTCCGAAGACGCCCCCGTCGACGACGAACCCGCTTCGCGACAACAGCTCGAGACGGCCGAGGCGCCGCTCGCTCCCGAGCAGGAAACTGTCGAAGAGACTGCAGAAACTAGAGACGAACCAACCATCCAAGACGCCGCGACGCCGCCTCTCGTGGCTGAAACGGACGTCTCGGCGGCGCCTGGCTTTGCTGCGGAGCTTCAGTCAGCTCCCGGGTCAGATGAGGGCAGTCCGGAAGAAGCAAGAGCTGAACAGGGTCAGCCAACACCGCAACCAGCGGAATCGGCGTCCGCCGCCTCACCTCTCGGCGCATTCGGCGCTTATAGCAGCTTTGGCGCCCCAACGGCGCCGACCGCCGAGCCCGTCTCTGAGCCTGAGTCGCAAAAAGCTGACGCGACGCCTGAAACCCAAACGACCGATCCAGAGCCAGAGACCGACCCCCATGACGCGCCCGCCTCGGATGATACGCCTGAGGACCAAATTCTGGCGTCTGTCACCGATACGGCCACCACAGTAGAATCGCCGCCTGAAGCGGAGGCGAGATCAACCTTTGAGCCGGACGTCGAATCGCCGATCGAGCCTGAAGTCGAAGTCCAAGTCGAACCGGAAGCCCCCAGCGAACCGACGCCTTTTACGTCGCCAGTCCAGGCCGATCCGGAGCCGATTGCGGCGACCGCCTTGACGACAGCCGCCGAGCCCGCCCCCGCAGCCGCGGCGAACGAAAGCGAGCCGATCGAGCCCACGGCTTTGCAGGACATGTCCGTAGAACGTCAAACACCGTTCGCTCAGGCGCAGGTCGAGGCGCCGGAGATTGCTGAAACATCGGAACCCCTCGCGCAGCCCGTTGAACCAGCTACGGCTACGGACGACATGCCGAATATCGCTGAGACGGCGGACGTCGCACCTACAATCGCTGCCGAACCGATCGCCAGCGAAGCGGAAACGCCCGCCACACCGGTCGAGCAGTCTCCTGCGACGGCCGCAGCGACTGAGGATGAAGCGCTGAATCTGACGCCGCCCCCAGCGCCGGAGGCCGAAGACCCATTCGAGCCAGAACCGGAAGAGGATCTCGAAGCCGGTGACGCGCCCCCCAAGCCGGCGACGCGTTTCAACCCCTGGATGTAAGACCGGCCTAGGCGAGGACGAGACGGAAATTGGAGCGCGTCAAGCGTGGAAACTCCGGAAAGTCGCGCAACGCTTGGCCATTACATGCATCGAGCAATTTGTCCGCAGCGTCTTGATCCTCCGCATCCAGGCTTCTGTACCAGTCGAGCGAGCGTTGCAACATCCAGAGATTGAACGGAAAAATCATTCGGTCACCCTCGACCCGGCCATCGCCATAGGTGAAGCTGTGCGAGCCTAACGCTCGAGGCACCTCTTCGCCGGGCTCTTTGTCCGCCGCCCAGGCGGCGAGTGAGCGGGCCGTTGATTCCAGAACGGGAAATTGGTCGCGAAACTGGTCGGCGAGGATCGGCAGCAAAGTATCCGGGACATCGTCGTCGGGTAGAAACGCGCCAGATTGCGGCTCGATATCGCGCAATCTCTCGACCCACGAGGCGACATTGGGGGCGATCTCCTTCATAAGCGCGCCCGACGCGGGATCCCGGTAGAGGTGGGCGTACAGCGGACCGTAAAGCCCAAGATCGCCTATGGACGGGCGGTCGCCGAGCAACATCGCATGATGTGCGAAATGCGCATCAAGCTGCCCCAAAAATTTGCGGTAAGCGGTCTCAACTTCAGAGGCTGTGCGCGGATCGATTCCAAGAAAGGGCAGCGCGCCCTCGAAGTTCTTTGCGCGCGCCTTGCCCGTTTCATATTGCTGTTCCGGCGATGCATCCGGCGCAGCGATCTTTCCGAACTCCGCATAGGCGAAGTCACGATTGTGCGCCCAACGATACTGCATGGCCGGGATCACCAGCCATTCATCGCCCAGAAGCTCGAATAACAGCGCCGCCAAGCGTTGCGCCGGATCGCAAGGATAAACGGACAAAATCGTATGACGACGCTCCAAAGCGTCGATGATGTCAGACGTGTCTTGAAGAGTCTCATCATCTGGATCGATCAGCACGGGTATCACCGGCCACCCGACGCGCGGAAGGATAACGTCCTTGTAGACCTCTGTCGTGGCCAAGCGTTCTTCGAAGTCGAGGCCCGACCAACGCAGATAGGCCCGCGCCTTGCCCGTGAAATAGCTGAGCGGGCCGCCGTAGAGCGTGTACATGGCGATAATCCTCCGAAGGCAGATGGTTGAGACTCTTGTGGAACGACTCCGCCCACCCGCGGGCGGACCGTCAAGGCTGATCTAACCAGACCTCGGCTTCGTTTTCGGCCGGACGCTTGCTGCCAATCAGCCACAGACAGGTCTGGACATCCACAGAAGTAGGTCTTTTGATGTCGACATAGCGCCACCACGCGATAGCGTGTTCACGGGGAAGTGAGGAGGAATGAAAAATGTTGCAGCAGGTCCTGCGCATCATCGCTATCGTTATGTCGATCAGTTCAGTCACGCTCGCCGTGGCCGAGCCGCCGCCGCTGGAAGCTTATGGCCGTCTGAGCGAGATCCGAGCCGTCACGATTTCACCGGATGGGAAGCATTTCGCCTACTTGTCCGAAAGGGGCGAACAGCGTGCGCTGCTCGTTTTGAACTTAGAGACGAAAGAAACCCAAGGCGTCGACCTAAGAGATGTCAAAGCGAATTGGGTCGACTTCGCCGGCAACGGACACGTCGTTCTTGGCGTTTCAGAAACGACGCGGGTGAGCGGTTTTCGCGGTCGCTTTGAATATAGCGCGGCTTTCTCGTACAATCTAAAGACGGGTAAAGTGGTTCAGCTCTTAAAGGGTACAAAGGACCTGTTCCCAGCGCAGAGCGGTTTGGGAGCGATCGTCGGCGCCTATGCTCCGAAAGATGAAGTGCTCATGCCGGCCTTTATGGGAAGCCGTTCGGACCCAGAACCCGATTACGATTTGCTCCGGGTTGATCTCGATAATGGTCGAGGACGTAAGTTCTCTGCGGGAAAAAATCGGACAATAGACTGGTTCGCTGACGTGGACGGTACAATCCTGGCCCGTGAAGACTACGACAATTCCAGCAACAAATATGAACTGATTTCCGAAGTCGGGGGAGACCGACAAACGATCTATGAAGCAAAGACCGAACTTATTCCCATCGGCGTATTGGGCGTGGCGCCCGATCGATCAGGCCTCATGGTCACACGTACGTCAAGGGAATCCGGGTTTTCGGCGCTCTACAAACTTGGGTTTGACGGCGTTTGGTCTGACGCTCCGGTCTTCGCCAAAGAAAGCGCAGAAATCGATTATACACTCATCGACTCAAATCGGTTTGTAATCGGCGTTCAGTATAGCGGCCTTTACCCAACATACGATTTCTTCGATGATGAACTGACCCAAATTGTCACGAGTGTGCAGGATAACTTTCTACAGTCTTCCGTTTTCCTAAGTTCGTGGACGGACGACCTATCGAAGCTAGTGTTCTTTGTATCTGGCGGTGACGCACCTGGCGTGTACTACCTCTTAGATCGCAACGAGATGCGCATTTCGCCCTTAACGAGCACCCGGCCTCAAATCGATCTCGACGACGTCGCCCCCGTTGTAACGATCGAATATCCCGCTCGCGACGGCCTGACTATTCCTGCGATTCTCACCCTTCCCCTCAGCGGCGAGACGGAAAATCTTCCCCTTATCGCCATGCCGCATGGGGGCCCCGAGGCCTACGACCAGGTCACGTTCGATTGGATGGCGCAATACTTCGCGAGCCGCGGCTATGCAGTGCTCCAACCCAACTTCCGGGGCTCAGACGGCTTTGGTCTCGAGTTCAAGCTTGCGGGTCGCGGCAAGTGGGGGCGGGAAATGCAGGACGACGTAACTGACGGCGTGCTCGCCCTCATCAAGGACGGCTATGTGGATCCAGAGCGGGTTTGTATCGTAGGCGGAAGCTATGGCGGATATTCAGCGCTCGCTGGCGGCGCGTACTCACCCGACCTCTATAGGTGCGTCGCCGCCATCGCCCCGGTGAGCGACTTGCCGGTTATGTTGTCGGAAGAGAAGAAGGATCATGGCTCGGACCATTGGGTGCTGGCCTATTGGCAGCGTGTCATTGGCGACCGCAAGGAAGACCGCGAAATGTTGAAAGACGTCTCGCCCGCGCGAAACGCATCCAGCTTCCAAGCCCCGGTTCTCCTTATCCACGGCAAGGACGATTTGGTTGTGCCAATTCGACAAAGCGAGATCATGGAGCGAGCGCTAAAGCGTGCTGGCAAGGACGTGGAATTCGTGAAGCTGCGGGGCGAGGACCACAATTTGTCCTTTAGCGAAAGCCGCCTTCGTACCCTTGAGGCCCTCGACGCCTTCATCTCCAAGCATATCGGACGGCAAAGCCAAACCCTTGCAGACGCAGCGCCTGCTCCCTAGGCTCGCGCCATGAGCTAAAGGAGGAGGCGGGCCATGCCGCGCCTACGCCAAGCCGGGCGGGACGCGGCTGACGAGTACGCCCGCGGCGTTTATGATCATCTGTTCGGCGACCGCGACCCGGTCGCCGAACCGGGAACCGCGACCGGGACGCCCGGCAATTGGTGGACCGTGTTCGCCATAGTCCCCGACGCCTTCAAGCACACGACCGAGGGTTTTCGCTTCTATCGCTCATCGGCGCGCAAGCTCGACCCGAAACTGCGCGAGCTTGGACAAACACGTGCTGGGTACGCTGTCGGCTCCCAATTTGTTTTCTCCCAGCATTGCAAGGCGAGCCGGGATGTCGGTTTGAGCGAGGCGCAGATCCAAGCCATTCCCCATTGGCAGACTGCGGATTGCTTCACGACGGCCGAACGCGCCGTTCTCGCCTACACCGACGCCATCGTGCTTGAGCGCGGCCGTGTGTCGGACGGCATCTTCACTGCGCTGAAAGCCCATCTCAGCGACGACGAAATCCTAGAATTCACATATATAACAACGACATACATGATGCACGCCATTATGAGCCGCGCCTTGCGGCTGGAGTATGACGACGTCGAAGAACGGGTGACCGAGGTTCCGGCGCCAAAGACCGGCGGCGACGCGAGCGACGTCATGAGCGTTGTGGACAAGAAGGGGGCTTGAGGCTCATGGGCTACCACCATCTCGCCCTCGCCGCGAAAGATATGAAGGCCACCCACGCCTTTTACGAAGGCGTGATGGGATTCGAGTTGGTGAAGGTGGAGATCGCCCCCATACGCGAAGGGGGCTGGGGCAAGCACTTCTTTTACCGCATGGACGGTGATGATTCGAAATTCATCGCCTTCTGGGAACTCCACGAAACGCCAAGCCAGGAGGACCACATCCACGATCTGAACGCCGCGGCCAACCTTCCGGATGGCACAAACCACCTCGCCTTCGATGTCGCCACCGAGGCTGACCTGCTGGCGTGGAAGGCCAAATGGCGCGCCGCCGGGCTCGACGTCTTGGAGATCGACCACAATTGGTGCCGGTCGATCTACACGCGCGATCCCAACGGCAACATGGTGGAGTTTTGCCTGACGACGGGATCTTTCACAGCTGAGGATCGCGACCGCGCGCTCTCAGCACTCGACGACGTGGACTTCAATCCCTCGCCGCCGCCAGCTAAGGTCAAACTGTGGACGAAGACGCCGCAAGACCAGACTTAGAGATCTGATATCGCTGTTACATCGGTGACCTGATAGGTCAGCGCACCGTCTTCGTGGTGATGAATGGTGACGTATTCGCCTTCTTCGAAAACATGATCGCCGAGCCGATATCCTTCCTCGTCGGGGCCTTCCAGGTCCTCGTCGTCATAGTGAAAGCGCCAATGGGCGCCGCGATGGGTCAGCCTCCCGTCTGCGGCTTCATCTGGATCAGGATGAAACCGCCGCACATGGCACTGGTCCCGCACCTCACGCCATGTCTCCAGGTCAAGATGGCGATCATCGGTTAACGGCGCGACGATGAAGTACCCCTGATCAACCTCGCCGACGGGGTGTCCGGGATTTCGCGCCATCTGAAGCGTAATGCGATAAAGCGTCATAATTGGCCGTCTCCTCTCAGTGCGACAACGCCAGGGCCGGCCCGGCTTCCGCTTTCAAGACCCCGCGCGTGGCGCCGCCGAACAGGAACTCCCCCGCTCGACTGTGTCCGTAGGCGCCCATGACGAGTAGCGCCGCGTCTGAGGCCGCCTCGAGCAATCCTTTCGCAATCCCCCCAGAGAATGTGGCCCTCTCGGCAGCGACTCCCCGGCGCTCAAGCCAAGCCTCCAACCGGGCCGGCTCACCCGCCTCGCCGTCGCGATTTGGTTTCAAATCGTCGGGGTTCTGGGCGATGATGGCGCGGTCGAAGGTCCGGATCAGAGGCTCATGAAACATGACGGCTCGGGCGGCCTCCGGGCTTCCGTCCCAGGCGATGACGACAGGCCCGCTCGTAAACGCCTTTGCGCCGGGTAAAAGAACCGGCAGCCGCGCATCCATAAGGACCGATTCAAAGGCGCGCGAGAGCGCCGAGGGCGATTTGCCGTCGAGGCGCGGAAACACAATTCCATCCGACAGAACCGCAGCCTGGGCGCAGATCATATCGGGCAGCCCGACGACGTGCTCGAACCGCCACTTGCCCGCCTCAAGCCCAGCGGCGCCGCAAGTTTCCGAGACCATCTCCTGGAGATCGGCGACAAGCTCCTCTTGCGCTTCGCGCACCTGCGCGACCGCAAGCGTGCCCACCCCGACTGCAAACTCCGAGGAAGCGTAGATGAACGCACCCGAGGGGTCGGGCAGCGGCGCTATTGCGTGCAGATCGGTCTGGAGCCGTTTTGACAAGGCTATCGCGTGGTCCAGCGCGCCTCGGCTGGCGTCATCCGTGTTCGACAAAGCGACGATCAAACTCACGCGCATCCTCCCGGGTCTCAGCAAATCCTGCGTCCACAAATTTGGCGGCGGACGTCAAAGCATGAAACTCGGCAGATTACGTAGGGCGTCGGGCGCCAGCTTACTTGACCAAACGGGTTTCCGGGAACGTCGCGTGCCACCCAAACCAGAAAGCCCGGTGGTAAGGCAGCCGTTCCAAGATCCGGCCGTCGTCAGACGTCAGCTGCGCTTCGTCCAAGGTCCAGGTTCGCCCGCTGCTGTCTGTCAGCGTGCTATCGCGGTCATATTCGACAAACTCGACGTCGCCCGGATCATAGACCCGGTTGGCGCCGCTCGCGTCGGTTAGAACCACCAGCTTCTGCGGGCCAACGCGATCGGTGTAGATCGGGTTCTGATCCAGAAACTGCGTGTCGATCGCCAATTGCCGATTGGGCGCGGCGGGGAAACGGAGCGCGACCACTTCTTGCTTGTTCTTCAGACGTTTGTCGTCGAACGGCGTGTTGAACATCAGCCGGTCGGTCGCGAAGTATTCCTTATACGCCACGCCCTCGCTGTAATCGCGCCGGTGGCCCGTTTTGAGGGAGAGAACCTGCGTGTCGGGGTGGCGGCGCTTCCACTCGCCCCAGGTCGTCGTCACGACCGAGAGATGCTCCAGCTGGATCCCGCTGTCGGCGAGCGGTCCGAGAACGGGCTCGCCCTTGATCGTGTTCCACAGCGACTGAGTCGCGCGATCATACATCAATTTGTTGGAGCGATAGAGAAAGCCCGATGTGCCGAGCTCGTGATTCACGCCATCGACCCTTGTTTTATATGGAATAACCGTCCCACAGAGCGTGCAGTAAACGCCTGCGATCTCGACCCCGCCAACCGTGTCGACGAACATTTCGTGCCAGGCCAGGATGCGCTTCGGGTAAGCTCGGGCGTCGCCGTTGATCTCGATGCCGAAAACGATGTTGTCGTCGGCTAGAAAGTCCGCCTCGTCGGCTGCGATCATGTCCGGCCCGCGCAGGGGCGGAATGCCGTCTTGGCGCACGCCGCCCCAACGAATCTCGTCGAGCCGAATGCGCGACGTTTGCTGCCGGCCGGAGAAATACGTTTTAAATTTGGGGTCTATGATGCTGTATAGCTCGCCCTTGAAATCGGCGTAATCGACGGAGATGACTTCCGGCTGGTTCCAAAGCCATTGGAACCAAGCCTGCGCGTTATATCCAAACGACTGGCCCGTCTGACGCTCCAGAATATCGAACACACCGATTTCCGTGCGCGTCGTCGCAGACAGGATGGCGATCTCGATGACGTGCGGAATCTGAGCCGGATGGAAGTTTTCCTCCAGCGTTTTCAGAGCTTTATCAATCTCCTCATTATCGCTCGACGCGAGCAGGTCGAAGTAGACATCCCAATCAACGGTCGTGTTCACCGTACGCGGCATCACGATTTCGGCCTGGGCCTCGGCGGGGGGCGCAGTGCGGCCGACCCAAGCGGCGGCCAGCAGGGCTGCAACGCCGGCGGAGGCGAAGAGGACGGTCGGGGTCACGCGCATGTCAGCGTCTCCGTTGCGATTTTGCGCATCAGAGCGTTATTTGCGAGCAAGTCGACTAAACTTCGATCACGCAACAGCGAGCAGCCGCCGCGGGGGATAGGCGCAAATCTATCCACGGAACTGAGCGCGGCGCCGGCGCCTAATCCCGCCGCATCCAAGCCTAATCCTGTCCGAAACAGTATCGGTGTCGGTGCGAGCGGCGACAAAACGGGCGCCGCTCGCACGCAATCGGCCCTTAAGCCGCCGCTTTCTCAGCCTCGGCAGGGGGAAAGCGTTCATAGAAGCTCTCACCCTTTGCCGCCATGTCGCGCAAGAGAGCCGGTGGACGGAAGCGCTCGCCATATTTGTCGGCCAGCCGATCAGCTTCTTCGACAAAGGCCTTCACGCCACATTTCAGATCGATGTAGGAGACCGCGCCGCCCGTATAGGGTGCGAAGCCCCAG
>CAZQZC010000049.1:0-17821 GCA_964597685.1 uncultured Hyphomonadaceae bacterium
ACTTCTTGGCCGAGGAATTCAAGAAAGATCAGGGCATCGATCTTAAAGCCGACAAGCTCGCCCTCCAGCGCCTGAAGGAAGAAGCTGAGAAGGCGAAGAAGGAGCTCTCCTCCGCCTCGCAATATGAAGTGAACTTGCCCTTCATCACGGCCGACGCTTCGGGCCCGAAACACCTCAACATCAAGCTGACGCGGGCGAAGTTCGAAAGCCTGGTGGCTGACCTGGTGAAACGCACGATCGAGCCGTGCAAGAAAGCCCTGGCCGACGCCGGCAAATCCGCATCTGAAATCGACGACGTCGTCCTGGTTGGCGGGATGACCCGCATGCCGGCCGTGCAGGAAGCGGTGAAATCCTTCTTCAGCAAGGAGCCGCACAAGGGCGTGAACCCGGACGAAGTGGTCGCGATCGGCGCGGCGATCCAAGCCGGCGTCCTTCAGGGCGACGTGAAAGACGTTGTGCTCCTCGACGTCACGCCCCTGTCGCTGGGTATCGAGACATTGGGCGGCGTGTTTACGCGCCTCATCGACCGAAACACGACGATCCCCACCAAGAAGTCCCAAGTCTTCTCGACGGCGGACGATAATCAGCCCGCGGTTACCATTCGCGTCCACCAGGGCGAGCGGGAGATGGCCGCCGACAACAAATTGCTGGCTCAATTCAATCTCGAAGGCCTTCCGCCGGCGCCGCGCGGCCTGCCCCAAATCGAGGTCACCTTCGACATCGACGCAAACGGCATCGTCAATGTGTCGGCCAAAGACAAGGCGACCAATAAAGAGCAGCAGGTGACCATTCAAGCGAATGGCGGCCTCAACGACGACGAGATCAATCAGATGATGAAGGACGCGGAGGCGAACGCAGACGCGGACAAACAGCGTCGCGAACTCGTCGAAGCCAAAAACGCCGCTGAAGCGATGATCCACCAGACCGAGAAACAGCTTGAAGAGCACGGCGACAAGGTGGGTGCGGACGTGAAATCCGAGATCGAGTCGGCCGCCGCGGAGCTGAAAACCGCCGCCGAGGGCGATAATCTCGCCGACATCCACGCGAAGACTCAGGCGCTCACCCAGGCCGCCATGAAGCTGGGCGAGGCGATTTACTCTGCGCAGCAGGCTGAAACCGCCGAAGCCGACGCCGCTAAAGACGCCGCCGCTGACGGCGACGACGTGGTCGATGCGGATTTCGAAGAGGTCGACGGCGATCAGCAGAAATCGGCCTAGAGGGCGCGATCATCGAATTTACGGAAAGGCCTTCGGATACGAGTCCGGAGGCCTTTCTTATATCGTCCGAAATGGTCTGAGACGGAATCAGGCTGAGGTCAGCATTCGATAGATCTCGTCTTTCAGCGCCATACGTCGCTTGCGTAGCTCGGCTTCGTGCGTGTCGCTGACGGGCTCCACATGGGTCTCGATCCGATGGATCGTCCTGTTCACCTCATGATACTCCTCGGCAAGCTTCGCAAAATGCGCGTTGCCCGTTTTCAGCGCCGTTATCCTTGCTGCGGCGTCGGGGAATTCCTCATGCAGTTCGTGGGGCGTATGCGACATAAGGCGGCTCCTTTCTGAGACCTGATGTCGACATTCGCGCGTGATGCGCGTCGCCGAGCAATACGTGGCAACCCGTACAGGGGGTCACCCCCGCGGATGGGCCGCCGAGACCACATCGCGCAGTCGCGTTGCGTCAACGCCAGTATAAACCTGGGTCGTCGATAGGCTCGCATGGCCAAGCAGGGTCTGGATCGCGCGCAAATCGCCGCCATGGGCTAGCAGGTGGGTGGCGAAAGAATGGCGCAGGGCGTGCGGCGTCGCGCTGTCAGGCAGGCCGAGACTGGCGCGCATCCGCTGGAGGGCGGCCTGAATTGCACGCGGTCCCAGCGGCCCGCCGCGCGCGCCGCGGAATAGGGGCTCGTGGCGGGCCGCTGCGAACGGGCAAACCGCTGAATAAGCGTCGATCGCTTGGCGCACGCTTGGCAAGAGGGGCGCGATCCGCACCTTCCCGCCTTTGCCTGTAACCCGCAGCCGTTCAGGAGCCGGGACGTCCGCGCCGGTCAGCGACAAGGCCTCCGAGATCCTGAGCCCGGCGCCGTAGAGCAACGACAAGACGGCCGCGTCGCGCGCGCCGATCCAAGGTTCGTCCGCCTCGCCGGCTTCTGCCACCATATCGAACGCCGCCGGCTCAGACACAGGCCGCGGCAGGCGGGCGGGGCGTTTGGGTCCGCGGATCAGGAGAATATCGGCATTGTGTCGGTCCCGCGCCCGGTCGAGCCAACGATAAAACGCTTTAATCGCCGACAGCGCACGGGCGATCGACGCGTCGGATAGGCCGTCAGTGCGGCGCTGGGCGAGGAAGGCGCGCAATTCGCGGGTTGAGATCGCCGCCAGACTGTCTTCCGAAGCCGGCGCTTCCTGATAGGAGGTGTGGAACGCAAAGAACGCCCGCAAATCCTGGGCATAGGCCTCAACCGTTTTGGCGGCCGCGCGTCGTTCGCCGGAGAGATAGGCGAGGAATTCAGTGAGAAGCTCCATTCCGATGTGATGCGGCGCCTAGCGTTAACGCGCGGTTTTGTTCACTCTCTGTGCCATGCCCGTTGCGCGTGTCCTGATTCCCTTGCCCCTGCCGGAGCCGTTTGACTACGAGGTTCCAGAAGGTCTCGCTGTCGAGCCCGGCGCCTATGTTCGCGTTCCTCTGGGCGCGGTGGAGCGCACGGGTGTGGTTTGGGACGTCGCCAATGATGAGGCGGCCGACGGCCGGACGCTAAAACAGGTGACCCACGTCTACCCTGCGCCGCCGATGCCGGAGGCGATGCGGCGCTTTGTGGATTGGGCCGCGAAGTATGTCGTCGCCGCGCCGGGAGCCGTGCTCGCCATGGCCCTGCGCCATTCCGGCGGGTTGAAACCCTCGCCCACGGAGACGCTCTTCGCTCGCACCGGCGAGACGCCGGCGCGGATCACCCCGGCGCGGGAGAAGGCGCTTGACGCCGCCGCAGCCCTAGGTCCGTCGAGCGCGGCACTGCTTGCGGCGGAAGCGGGCGTGTCGACGGGCGTCGTCTCGGGCTTGGTGGACGCAGGCGCGTTGAAGAAGCTCGTCGCCGACGTCGACCGTCCCTTCGCCAAACCAGATCCCAGCCGACCGGGTTTCGACCTGACGCCGGAGCAGAGCGGCGCGGCCGAGGCCTTGCGCGCTGCGATTGCGGCGACCGGTTTCCAACCCTTTCTGCTCGACGGCGTCACAGGGTCGGGCAAGACGGAGGTCTATTTCGAGGCGATCGCTGAAGCGCTGAACCGAGACGCCCAGAGCCAGGTCCTGGTCTTATTGCCGGAGATCGCGCTCACCGAAGCTGTGTTCGGTCGCTTCGAGACGCGCTTCGGCGCCGCGCCGACAGCCTGGCACTCCGGCCTCAGCGAGAAGGAGCGCCGAAGGGCCTGGCGGGAAATCGTCCACGGGCGGTCTCGGATTGTCATCGGCGCGCGCTCGGCATTGTTTCTGCCGTTTGCGCGGCTGGGGCTCATAATTGTCGATGAGGAGCATGACGGCTCCTTCAAGCAGGAGGACGGCGTGATTTATCACGCCCGCGATCTGGCCGTCATGCGTGCAAAGCTGGAAAACGCGGCGATCATCCTCGCCTCGGCCACGCCGGCGCTGGAGACCATGGTCAACGCCGAGACGGGTCGCTACAGCCGCTTGAAGCTGGCAGCCCGGCCGGGCGCGGCCCGCTTGCCGGACGTGGCGCTGGTGAGCCTGCGCGACGCGCCCCCGGACAAGGGCGCCTGGCTGTCGCCCGTCCTCGTCGAGGCCATGCGCGAGACATTGGGCGCGGGCGAGCAATCGTTGCTTTTCTTGAATCGCCGGGGTTATGCGCCGCTTGTCCTGTGCAAGGCGTGCGGTGAACGCATGAAGAGCCCGGGCACCGAGAGCTGGCTGACCGAGCACCGCTATACCGGCCGGCTCGTCTGCCATTTGACCGGGTTCTCCATGAAGCGCCCGGAACGTTGCCCCCATTGCGGCGCCGCGGACAGCCTTATGGGCGTCGGTCCGGGCGTGGAGCGCGTGGCGGAGGAAGCGCGGCGTATTTTGTCCGGGGCGAGGATCGAGATCTTGTCCTCCGACACAGCTGAACGCGACGGAGGAGCCTCCGACCTCGTCGCGCGCATGGCCGCCGGCGAGATCGACGTCCTTGTGGGCACGCAGATCGTCGCCAAGGGGCACAATTTTCCGAAACTGACTTTGGTCGGCGTCGTCGACGCCGACGCGGGCATGAAGGGCGGAGACTTGAGAGCCGGAGAGCGAACCTATCAGCTCCTCTCCCAGGTCGCCGGTCGTGCGGGACGCGCAGACCGTCCCGGTCGGGCGCTGATCCAGACCTATCAACCCGAGAGCCCCGCCATGCAGGCATTGGCGGCCGCCGACCGCGATGGATTCCTGGCGATTGAACAAGAGATGCGTGAGCTTGCGGGCATGCCGCCATTCGGACGTTTGGCGGCGTTGATCATATCGGCTCCGTCAGCGGAGCAGGTCGACGAATTCTGCAACGCCGCCGCCAAAGCCGCGCCCCATGGCGAAGGCGTCGACGTGTTCGGACCAGCGCCTGCCCCAATCGCCATTCTACGCGGCCGGCACCGTCGTCGGTTCCTGATCCAATCGCCGCGCAGTGTGGATCTTTCGGCTTATATGGCGGCCTGGCGCGGCAAACTGAAACCGCCCGGCGCGGTGCGCGTCGCCGTCGATATCGATCCGTATTCGTTCTTATAGGCGCGAGACGCGACTATTCCATAACCGCGTCCATGCCTTCGAGGCTGATAGGGTCCGGCGCGTCTGCCGGATCCGGGAACGGCTTGTCGTCCACGCCGAGGCCGATGCCCAGTTTCGTCTTGTTCTTCGGGTCTTTCTCAGCAAAGCCGACGAAGTAGTCTCGCCAGCCTGCGCGCTCGTCGAGGTCCGTGCCGTCCAGAATGTCGGCGTAACCTTCGATATTGAGGTTGGCGGCGCGCAATTCGCCCGCTTCCAACATCAGGCGGTAGGTGTCCACCTGCAGCGTCCGCTGGGCGCGCACGTCGGTGATCTGGGCGTTGAACAGCGTCTGCTGGGTTTGCAGCACGTCCAGCACATTGGTGAGTCCTGAGGCCGCTTCGCGTTGCGTCCCGCGGGCGGCGACCTCTGCGGCGCGCACCGCCTCGCGGTTAGAGATGATCGCCGCGCGATCTGCGAGCAGGGTCTGGAAAACGGTCCGCACCCGCTCTTCGACCTGTCTCGCCGAATTGGCCGTTTCGAAGCGTCGTTGGCTCCGTAGCGCCTTCGCGCGGCGGATGCTGGAAAATTCTTGGCCCGATTGGTAGATCGGAACTTGCAAATTGAGGCCAGCATTGACGCTGACTGTGACGCGGCTGTCCGTGAAAAGGCCGAAGTTCACCGGGCCTGTATTTCGGTTGATCGACGAGGTGATGTTCAAGGACGGCGACAAGGCGCCTTGAGCCTCTCGAACGGCGAAAAGCGCCGCCTCTTCGCGGAACCGCGCCTCGACGATCGCCGGGTTCTGATCAAGCGCCGTCAGCAGAAGGTCTTCCAACGAGTTTGGCAATTCCGGCAGCGGCGGCATCTCCGCCAATCGCGTCGGATAATGTCCGACAATGGTCAAAAAGGATGAACGCGCCGCCTCGAGGTCGGACCGCGCGATGGCGACCTGCGTGTCTGCGTTTGCGACGGCCGATTCGGTCTGTGCGAGATCCGTACGGGTCGACGAGCCGACCTGGAAGCGCAACCGCGTTGATTGCGCCTGTCGTTTGAGAGTGGCTCGGTTTCGCAGCGTCAGGTCGAGAATTCGCTCGCCCTGTTTGACGTCTGCGTAGGCCGTGATCGCCGCGAGCAGAATGTTCTGCTCCGTTGCTGCGAGAAGCGCTTCGCCGGCTTCGATGTCTCGGCGCGCACGAAGGATTGCGTTGCGATTCTGGAAACCTCGAAACAGCGGTTGCTGGAAGTTGGCGCCGAAACTTGTCGTTCGGCCGTTAATTTGCGACCCGGGGTTTGTCGAGAAGCTGTTGGTTTGGTCGAAGAACGCCAATTGCGCGTTGCCGCTGAGCGTCGGGCGCCGGCCCGCCCTTGCAGACGACAAGTTCTCCTCGACCCCCCTTTGCGACGCCCTTTGGGCTTGCAATTGCGGGTTGGTGGCGAAGGCGGCGGCCCGCGACTCGATCAGGGTCTCGGCGGGATCTGCCTCATCCTCGCCGATGTCTGAGGTCTCCGGACCCGGTTGGTCCAGATTGTAGGGCGGGTCTGCCGCGTCCGGCTCGAGCTCCGGATCTTCCAAATCCAGATCCCGGGGTTCGGGCGGCTCCAAATTGTAGGGCTCCGCCGCCTGGGCCAGCTTGACCTGGTCCTCGGTTGAGGTTTGGGCGAATGGATTGTCGGGGCTCTGGGCCACGGCGAACTGCGCCGTCAAAACAAGGCTCGCCGATGAGGCGGCCAAAAGGGCGCGCCGGCGACGCTGAATTCCATGCCTCATGGGACTCGACATACGTCCTCCTCGACGTCGAAACGCAGAACATTTATCGTTTTACAGAAAATAATGAGCGTTCGGTCAACGCCTCAAATCAACCTTCTCCGTTTTTTCACGATGGCGGAGGTCATTCCGCGCCCCTTGTGTGGCGCACGCGCCGCACTTTGGACGTGTGACAGCGCCGCGGCCCTCCCCTAAGGTCGCCGCGATCACGTTTGGAGACGCCCTCTATGAAACTGACCTGCCTGGTCGCCGCTTCCCTGCTGGCCGCCGCGCCTGCCTTTGGACAGACGGCTATTCCGTCGACGGAGGTTCCGTTGCTCCATGACCTCGCATCTGATGTGTCGGCGGAGCGGATTGAAGCGGATGTTCGGACCCTGGTCGGGTTCGGCACCCGGCATACAGCGTCCGAGACGACAAGCGACACCCGCGGCATCGGCGCGGCGCGTCGCTGGATCCATGCGGAGTTCGAGAAGATCTCGGCCGAATGCGGCGGTTGTCTGGAGGTGATGTACGTCTCCGACACAATTTTTGGCGAGCCGCGGATCCCCGATCCCGTCGACGTGGTCAGCGTCGTCGCTATCCAGCGCGGGACGCTCGACCCTGATCGCATGGTGATGATGTCTGGAGATATCGACAGCCGCGTTTCCGATCCGCTGAACGCCGTCGACGACAGCCCCGGTGCGAACGACAACGCCAGCGGCATGGCGGGCGCCATCGAGGCCGCGCGGGTTCTGTCAAAGTACGAATTCCCCGGCACGATTGTATATGCCGGCCTGGCCGGCGAGGAGCAGGGCTTGTTCGGCGGCCGCATCGTCGCCCGCCACGCTTTGGCCGAAGGCTGGCGCATCAAAGCGGTGCTCAACAACGACATGATCGGCAACATCGAAGGGATCAACGGAATCATCAACAACACGACCGCACGGGTCTTCTCGGAAGGCACGCGTGTTGTCGAAACGCCTGAGGAAGCGCGCATAAGACGGTTCACCGGCGGCGAGGTCGACAGTCCGTCCCGCAACATTGCACGCTATGTCGACCGCATGGCGGACGATTACATCGAGAACCTGGATGTCATGATGGTCTATCGGCTCGATCGGTTCGGCCGCGGGGGGCACCATAGGCCGTTCAACGAATTGGGCATTCCGGGCGTGCGGATCATGGAGACCAACGAGAATTACAACCGCCAGCATCAAGATCTGCGGGTCGAGGACGGGATCGAATACGGCGACACGCTCGACGGGGTGGACTTCGATTTCGCCGCCAAGCTGACGGCGCTGAACGTCGTCTCGCTGGCTGGGATGGCCGCCGCGCCGCCGTTTCCGGCGAATGTCGAGATCTCTGGCGCCGTTCAACCCTCTACGACATTGCGCTGGTCTCGCCCCGAAGGTGAGGCTGCGGACAATTTGGCCGGCTACCGCATCTACTGGCGCTACACCGACCAGCCCCAATGGCAATTCTCAGAATTCGTCGGCGACGTGACCGAGCACACATTGCAGAACGTCGTGATCGACAATTACTATTTCGGCGTCGCGTCCGTGGCCAAGTCCGGGGCGGAAAGTCCGGTCGTTTTCCCGGGCCCGGCCGGCAGCTTTGGCGAGTGAGCCCCGCTTATGACCGCGTTGCGCGACCGGACGCCCTATTTGATCGCCGTGGCGGGTGGATCCGGCTCCGGAAAGTCGACCTTAGCCGAAGCGCTCGCGCGGGCGCTCGGGACGGACCGCGCGGTGATCTTTCACGAGGACGCCTATTATTGGCCGATCAGCCATTACGGCGACGCGAGCGACGAGGCCGGCCGGCATGCGCTTGTGGCGCAGATCGACTATGACAGTCCCGCGTCGAAGGATTGCGCCCACATGGCGCGAGACCTCGCCGCCTTGAAGGCGGGCGGCGGCGTCGATCAGCCCGTTTATGATTATGACCGCCACGACCGAGACCCACAGCGCACGCTGAAGGTGGAGCCGAAGGACGTCGTCATCCTGGAGGGAATCCACGCTTTGTCAGCGCCTGAGACGGAGCACCTGATCGACCTGTCGGTTTTCGTCGACACGCCGGACGATCTGCGTCTGGCGCGGCGCCTTCGCAGAGATGTGATCGAACGCGGCCGGGACGTGGAAAGCGTGCTGACGCAGTATCTCGGCACGGTGCGCGCGGCCCATTACCGTCATACGCATCCTGCAAAGTTTCGGGCCGATTTGGTGATCGCGGACGAGGGTTTGCCGGCCTACGGGGACGTGGCGCCCTCCAGCGAAGCGATCGGCCGGATGATGGCGCCTATCCTCGATCGTCTGCGAAACGAGGGTGTTCTTTAGCGCTCGAACGCCCAAGTCTTCGGGCGATGACGATTCGCGCTGCACTCCTAATTCTCAAGGCTGTTCTATCTGCCGGATTGGCGGCGGCGTGTGAACTTACGCCCGATGGGCGGCCAGGTGCGACAGCGGACTATGTCGAGGCGGCCCAAGCCTGCCTGGTCTCTCCGCCCGAGGGGTACTGGTTCGACGCCGACCAGGAGCGGCGGGTCTTCGACCTCGTCAACGAGGAGCGCAGGGAGCGTGGCCTGCCGGCGCTCGCCTACCGGCCTGAACTCGTCGCTGCGGCGCGGTTCCACAGCCTCGACATGGCCGTCAACGATTTCTTCGACCATAGCGGCCCCGACGCGCGCACCCATGCCGATCGAATCGCCGCTTTGGATCGCCGGCTGTTCTCGCAAGCGTCGCGTGAGAACCTCGCCGCGGTTCAGGGGCCGTTCGACCTCGACGGCGCGCCGGAGATCCTGCATGCGATCCTGATGGAGAGCCCGGGCCACCGGGAGAACATCCTCGCGTCCAACATCGATTACGCCGGGTTCGGCGTGGTCTTGAGAGAGGAGGGCGCCTGGATCACGCAGGTCTTCGTCAAGCAGGCGGGCGTTTTGTCGGACGACGCGCCGCTTCGGGTTGCGCCGGGCGAGGCGTTCGGGCTCCAGGCTGATCTCATCGATTGGAGCTTTGGCGGCTTCCTGCTCGGCGTCGGCGAGCGGGCGGTGGATTTTGTCGCCGATGCAGCCGGCGCCGTGCGCGTGCCGACTGGCGTGGCCGGCGACGCCATCCTCAACGCCTATGGCGAGCGGTCGTTGGACCCGGCCGGGCGGCGCTATGAATTCATCAATCTGCCGGGCCCCTCGGTCACCGTGGCGCGATAGATCACAGAAAACTCGATATCGCCTCGAGCGGCTTCTTCACCAGAGCGTGCGTCGGCGCCATTGCGTCGTCGGCCGGATATCCCGCCACCAGGATGAGGAACGGCTTTTCCGTTTCGGGCCGGCCGCAGATCTCGTTGAGAAAGCCCATCGGGTTCGGCGTATGCACGAGCGTCGCGAGCCCGGCGGTGTGGCACGCCGCGATCAAGAGCCCCGTGGCGATGCCGACGCTTTCGTGGATGTAGTAATTCTTCCGATCCTCGCCCTCGCGCACGCCGCCGCGGCGTTGGGCGAAGATGCAGATCAGCCAGGGCGCGATCTCCATATAGGGCTTCTCCGCGTCCGTCCCGATGGGCGCCAGCGCGTCCAGCCATTCCTCAGACGCCCGCCCGCCATAGAAGCCGCGCTCCTCCTCCTCGGCCGCTAGCCGAATGCGCCGCTTCGCCTCGCCCGAGCCGACGCAGGCGAAGTGCCAGGGCTGGTGGTTCGCGCCCGACGGCGCAGACCCCGCCGTCGCCACGCAGGCCTCGATAATCTCGCGATCCACCGGCCGGTCGGAAAAGCTCCGCACCGAGCGCCGCCGCGACATGTCGGCCTGGAAGGCGCGCGCCCGGGCCCGCATCTCGTCCACCGGATACTCGCGCCAATCGGGCAGGGGGACGTGGGTGTCTGGATTGGTTTTCATGGTTCCGGATCGTCCTCGAAATACGCCTCGACGTCCATTGCCGCATGGGGAACGCCAATAACATCGATCGCGTCCTCAGCGATCAGATAGAACACGATATGCGCGCCTTGGCGAAAGCTGCGATAGCCAGGGTGCGCCTCGTCTCGCATTCGGCCCAGATGCGGGTGGTCGGCCAGGAATGTGAAGCGGCGCTCCAGGTCTTCGAGATAGCGGCGGACGCGATCTTAACCCCAGGTCTTCAGCCCGTCGGCGGCGGCCCGCCGGGTGATGCGACACCGGCTCACGACCCGGCGGCGGCGCTGGCCAAGACCACGTCGATCGAGAACGTCTCCACAAAGTCTCCGCCGCCCCTTGGCCGAGACGGGCGCGCAGAGCCTTCAGCCGATCCTGGCGCGCCTCCAACGTTCGCAACGCGTCGCGCACGACGTCGTCGGCTGAGGCGTAGCGGCCGCTCTCCAGCTGGTCCTGGATGAAGCGGGTCCAATGCGGCCCGAGGTCAAGCGGCAGAGACGACATGCGGCGCTCCTGATGTCTCTCCCAAACTATCGCGAGGAACGTGGCGCGCCAAGGCGGCTAATCCCCGCCCGGCAGGTTGGGCAGCTCCGCCGCCGCGGCCGGGGCGGCGCTTGGCGACAGCTCGCCGCGGCGCAGGCGGCGTTCGGCGGCCTCAAGCTCCAGCGCCGTCGCCATCTCCCGCGCTTTGAACAGGTTGAGATAGATCTGTATGAGGTTCATGACCACGAGCACGGCGTATCCGGTCAAGACGCCGTTTGAGAACCGGTCCGCATCGTCGAACACTTCCCGGCGCAGCCAATCGGGCGCCAATTGGTTGGCGATCACCAGGGCGGAGATGGGCAAGGTCAGCGACAGCACCGCCCAGCCGCGAAACAGCGAGCCTGTCAGATCCAGCCGTTGCTGCGCCAGGGTGCGGAGATAATCGACCTCTGGATCGGTGAGGCGGGCCATCACGTCCTTGGCCTTGCGCCAATAGGAGAGTTTCTGGTTCAGCGTGACATCGCCCAGGAAACGCCGCCGGGCGAAGATGAACACATCCCGCAGGTTCGTCCTGCTTCGAAAGCCGGAAAACGCCCGGCGCAGCTCCCGCCAGTCGGCCTGCACCGCCTCCAGCGCCCGGCCCGCCGGCGCGCCCTGCGCCCGCCCGGCCTCTCCATCACCCATCGGGGCCTCCCAGGTCTCTCCAACGCCCAGCATAGGGCGGGGGCGGCAGCGGAGCTAGTCGCGCGGCGCGCGCTTGCCGCGGCGGGGCTCGCCGTTGGGGAGGATGAGGTTAGGAACGTGCTCGACGGGCTCCAGGTCGGCGCCGGCGCGGGGATGGGGGGCGACGCGGGCGCTCCGGATCACCCCTCCGCGCCGTCCTCCAGCTGCGGCACGCCGACCACGTGGAAGCCCGCGTCGACGTGGACCACTTCGCCCGCAATGCTGCGGCCAAGCGGGGAGAGGAGGTAGAGGGCGCAGCCGGCGACGCCCTCCATGCTGGTGTCTTCCTTGAGGAGAGACCAGTCGCGGCCCGTGCCCATCAGGCTCTTGCCGCCGCGGATGCCGGCGAGCGACAGGGTGCGCATGGCGCCGGCGGACACGGCGTTGACGCGGATGCCCTGGGGGCCAAGGTCGCGGGCCGCGTAACGCACCGAGGCCTCCAGCGCCGCCTTGGCGACGCCCATCACATTGTAGGACGGGACCGTCCGCTCCGCGCCCAGATAGGTCATGGCGATGATCGACCCGCCGCCGTCCTCGCGCGACGGCATGATCTCGCTGGCGCGCCGGGCGCAATCGATGAAGCTGTAGACGGAGATGTCGAGCGCGCGGCGAAAGCCCTCGCGGGTGGTGTTGGCCACCATGGAGCCCTGGAGCTCTTCCTTGCCGGCGAAGGCGATGGAGTGGACCAGGAAGTCGATCTTGCCCCAGCGGGCTTTGATCTGGTCGAAGGCGGCGTCCATCTGGGCATCGTCGGTGACGTCGGCGGGCACCATGAAATCCATGCCCAGCCCCTCGACCAACGGCCGTACGCGCCGCTCCAGCGTGTCGCCCTGATAGGTGAAGGCCAGCTCGGCCCCCTGGGCGGCCAATTGCCGGGCGATGCCCCAAGCGATGGACTTGTCATTCGCGACGCCCATCACCAGGCCGCGCTTGCCCGCCATCAGGTCGCCTGCCGGCATGTTCCAGTCTTCGGCCATCGGGTCCTCCGCAGATTGTCGTTACCTTAAACCGGCTAGGCGGGGTGTCGGACAGGGTCAAGCGGTGGTTGCGGCCGATTGGTTTTGATTTCGAAATGATAAAGCATCTGGCCTGCAGCTTGAATGATGGCGCGTGAGCGAGCGGGCGAGGGATGCGTGAGCCAGGAAAACCGAAGCAGAGCGAGACGGATCGTGAAGGCTGTCCTGCGGGTGTGCGCCGCGCTCATTGCGGGCGGGCTCGCCGCCTATCAAGGTGAGGCGTGGGGCGACGCGGTCCATACGGTCCGGTTCGAACGGCCCCCGGTCGTCGTCGTCTGGACGGACGATCCAGCCGACGCGCTGATGGGGCCGCGGGTCGAGGCGGGTTCGCCCCGCGACGCCGGCCTTGTCCTCACCGGGTCGCTGACGGCGCCGGAAACCATCCGATCGATCCACGTGGCGTCCAATGGCGCGTTTCAGATCGAAGCGAGCTGGCGCGGAGGCGCCGCTCCGCCGGACGCGCGCGTTACGCTCGCCGTCGCAGACATTGGGCCGGCGGCCCAGGCGCCCGGACCGTTCGAGCAGTCGACGCCCCTGGCCGACCTTGGCTCGGGGGGGATTGTCTACACGGCTAACCGGCGCACGGCGCTCGCGCGTGGCCGCATCGCCGACCAGGCTGTTCGCTTCGACCTTGTGGTGACCGGCATGGAGCTTCGGCCCGGCGATTTTCGCATAATCGTTCACGCAAGGTGAAAACGAGACAGGCGCGTTAACGCTTGTTTGGAAGTTTTTCGAGAAGATCGCGCGACGACGTCGAAAGAGCGTCGAGAAAAATAATACGAGTTGGTGGCGCAATTGTTCTCCAAGATTGCAATTCCCGTTGCGGCGATTCTGCTCGCGGCGCCGGCCGGCGCCGACATTCAGGATACGCCCAATTTCGACGTTCCGGGCCTCGTCGTGGTCTGGAGTGCGGACCCGACTGGTGCGGCGCCGGTCGCTGTCGACTTTATCGTGGACACGGTCGCCGGACCTGGCGACGCCGATCTCATCGCAGCGGACGCCCACACCGTCGTGACGGGCACGCTGATCTCCACCGACCTTCCCCCGGGCCCGGCTGAAGCGACGCGCGGCATTCCCTTCAATATCGACGACGCGCCGAATGGGGACTTCACCACCGACGCGAATGGCGACCTCGTCGTTGATGGCGACGACGCCTTCTCCCCCTTCGTTCTGGACGCCGACACAGACATTACAGTCGGCGGAACGCAGACAAGCTCCAGCTTCTATGTCGCGTCCAACACCCCATTCGTGATCGAGGCGCAGGCCACTGCGCCGACGAGCTTTCTGGATTTGCTTTTGCTTCTGGCTATCGAATTGGACCTGTCGGTCGAATTGTCCGGCGACGACGGACTGGCGTTTGGCTCGCAAGCGCAATTCCCCCACACCGCCGGCCCCACCGGAGGCGTTACAGCGGGCGCCACACTGTTTTCGATGCTCGGCGGAACGACAGTGTTCACCGGAAACCAGCGCACCGCGGCCGCGCCAGGGAGCCTGGCGGAACAATCGGTGCGCTTCGACGCGGCCTATACAATCGGCGCGGGGTCCCTGACGGGATACGACCTGTCGCTCGGCACTTTCGATTTCGAGGTTGAGGTCGTCTACACCGTCTTCGTGCCGTGAGGCTTACATTTGTTCTGGGGTGAACAAGCCGACTTTCATGTCCGTGGCCTTGTAGACTTGGGTGTCGTCCGCCCAGACCCATCCGTCCGCGATCCCAAGCACCAGCTTGCCCCGCTTCACGCGTTTCAGATGCACCTCATAGCGCACGACGTTGACGTCGGGCGTGATCTGTCCGGTGAACTTCACCTCGCCAACGCCAAGCGCCCGCCCGCGGCCGGGCGATCCCGACCAGCCGAGCCAGTAGCCGACGGCCTGCCACATCGCATCAAGCCCAAGACATCCCGGCATGACCGGGTCGCCTTCGAAATGGCATTCGAAGAACCAGAGATCTGGCCGGATATCCAATTCGCCGACGACGTGGCCCTTTTTGAACTTGCCGCCGTCGAGCGTGATCTCGGTGATCCGATCCATCATGAGCATTGGAGGCAGCGGCAGCTGCGCGTTGCCGGGGCCGAACAGGTCGCCGCGCCCCGACGTGATCAACTCGTCATGGGAATAGCTTGGCTGCGGCGAATGGTAAGCATGGGGTCCGGTCGTCAAAGGTCTGGCCTCGTTCGATGTCGATCTGAATATCGGGGCCCCTAGCGAGCCCGATGTCAACGCGAACACATAAGGGTTGCAGCGACCGACGCTAGGTCAAAGACCGGTTTCATCGGGATTGAGCCCCCAGAGGCCTGAGCGTTGTATCCACCCCTTTCGACCAGCGACGGAGAGACGGAGCCAGCCGTCGGCCTCAGCGATGATTTCAGCGACGACGCCCTCGGCCAGGATGCAGATCCCCCTGGCGCCTTCGTCCGGTTTACGACGCAGCACAACGGAGCCGCGGGTCATTACGGTGCGCTCGGCGCCCAGCATGCGGGCCAGCACCCAAACTTCCGCGCCGTCTGGATCGCGGACACGCCGCCAGCCAGGGCTTTCCTTCACAATAAGCATCGGAAGACCCTTGCGCTCGTAGCGCCACACAATGGGGTGATCGAGGCTCGGGCCAGAGCGGCCGTGCACTGCGGCGTAGCGAAGGCTCTCATAGCGCGGCACCGGCTCGCCCGAGATGTGGCTGACGATTCGGGCCGGCGGCTCTCCGGCGGCCGAAGCTGTCGCAAACGCCCAGAACGCCGCCATCCCCGCCGCATGTCTCATCATTCCCGACCCCACTATCGCTCGATGGACATAAAATGGGCCAGCACAGTGAATGGGCTGTAAACTAAGGGGGCGCTGTTCGCATTGGCGACGGCGCGCGGCTCTGCTATTCGCGGAGAAAACAACAGAAGCGGGAAGGAACAACGCCATGACCGGACAGCGGCTCAAGGTCATCGTCACGCGGAAATTGCCCGCGCCGGTCGAGCTGCGTCTGAAGGAATTGTTCGATGCGGAGCTGAACGAAACCGACGTTCCCTTTTCTCACGACCAATTGGTCGACTCCATCGGCCGCGCGGACGTGCTGGTGCCCACGGTGACGGATCGGATCGACGGCCGCGTTATGGCGCGGGCTGGCGAGCGGTTGAGACTGATCGCCCAGTTTGGCGCGGGCGTCGACAACATCGACGTCAAGAGCGCCGTCCAGCGCGGGATCGCCGTGACGAATACGCCCGGCGTTCTGACCGACGACACCGCCGACGTCGCCATGGCGTTGATCCTGGCCGTGCCCCGGCGATTGGTCGAAGGGGTTCGCGTCATGGATCGGGACGGATTCCCCGGCTGGAGCCCGACCTGGATGATGGGGCGGCGGATCGCGGGCAAGCGCCTCGGCATTGTCGGCATGGGCCGTATCGGCCAAGCCGTGGCTCAGCGGGCCCGGGCCTTCGGGCTCCAGATCCATTACCACAATCGCAAGCCCGTCAGCGCGCGAACGGAAGACCAGCTCCAGGCCACCTATTGGGACAGCCTGGACCAGATGCTGGCGCGGATGGATATCGTATCGCTCAATTGTCCCCATACGCCGGCGACGTTTCATCTGATAAATGCGCGCCGCCTCGAGCTGATGAAGCCGGAAGCCGTCATCGTGAACACATCGCGTGGCGAGGTGATCGACGAAGCCGCCCTCGCGCGGGCGCTGGAAGAGGGTCGCATTGCAGGCGCCGGCCTCGACGTGTTCGAGCGTGAGCCGTCGGTGAACCCGAAGCTAAAGGACCTGACGAATGTCGTGCTTCTGCCCCACATGGGCTCGGCGACGATGGAAGGCCGCGTCGAAATGGGTGAGAAGGTGATCATCAACATCAAGACGTTCGCTGACGGCCACAAACCGCCGGACCGGGTTATCCCGGCTATGCTTTAAGCGAACGCAGAGCGACCCCGCTTGCTCCGAATTACCGAGAACTCGTCCCGTCCGCCGGAGAGGGGAGAGAGGCGGTGTCCGACGGTTCGGCTTCTGGCGAGTCGCCGACATAGATCCTGCGTGTGAGGAAGCTTGTCAGATCGTTGACGGTCTGATCGGCGATCTCTTCGTGGGGCAGGTGCCCAACGCCGTCGTACATCTCCAATTCAGCGCCGGAAATCGCGTCGGCGAATTTCCGTCCGTGGCTGGCAGGGACAAGATTGTCCTGTTCGCCGTGAAGAACCAGCGTTGGAACAGAGATGTCGGCGAGTACAGCAAAGGAGGCTTCCGCCCGTGTGTCGCTCATGGCGACAAGCGTTAGCAGGCTGTCGCGGTGGCCCGGCGCCCGGGCGAGGGAGACGTAGCGCTCGACCAGGGCGTCGTCGACGAAGGACGGATTGGAATAGGACGCCTCCAAGCCGTCGCGAACGGCGGACGACAGATCGAGGTCTTTGATGATCATCCGAGTGATCGGGTTTCGAATCAGCTGGAAAATAAGAGGCGGGCTGCCTTCTTCGCCCTCGCCAGGCCACCCCGACGCCCCGACCAGGACCAGGCCGTCCAGTCGATCCGGATGGTCGAGCGCAAATCGCCACGAGGCGTTTCCACCCATCGAGCTGCCGACCAACACGAATTGATCGACGCCGATCCGACGCGTGGTTTCTTCGATCACCTCAACGAAACGATCGGCGTCGAGGGTTCTTGGGTCGAGAACTCGCGTCAATCCGTGGCCAGGCAAGTCGAGCGAGATGATTCGATAAGACTCTTTCAGGCGTCCGACCCAAGGCTCCCAGGTATGAAGCGACGCGGAAAAGCCGTGGATTAGAACAAGGGCCGGCGCGTCCTTCGGGCCTTGGTCTCGAAAGTGAACCTTGAGGCCGTCCTCGAGCGTCAAGAATTGAGACTCGGATGAGGCATAGGCTGTCTCAAGCACGTCATAGGGAATGTCGCTGCGCCTCAGCGCCAGCCAGCCGGCCGCCAAGACCGCGACGACGGTGAGCAGCACCGCCAGAAATCGACGAACCATGTCCGCTTCCCCTCAATCGACCCGAGGGTTTTAGCTGTCGTAAAAGCGTCAAACAAGAGTGCTGTTTTAACAGAGGTTCACCCCTTGCAGGTTGGACACTCAGGGTCCGGACGAAGTGCGACGGATCTCGTTTCGCCTGACAATCCGTCAAACAACCAGATCCGGCCGATCAGGGGGGAGCCCGCGCCCGTGATCACCTTTATGGTCTCAAGCGCCATTCGCGCTGCAGCGATCCCTGTGACGGCGCCAACGACGCCGATCGCGTCGCAGGCTTCCGCGTCT
>CAZQZC010000050.1:0-17761 GCA_964597685.1 uncultured Hyphomonadaceae bacterium
GGCGTTGGAATTGTGGGCGAGGTCGGCCAGCGCATATTCAACGACGCCCGGCCCGTCGTCCGCCGTTAGGCCGATCGCTGAAAGCGTTGGCGGAATGCCGATCGCGGCGTTCAAGTCTTCGATCGCGTCGCCGAGATCGGCGTTCTCGCCGAGGCCCATCACCTGGCGCAGCCGCGCATACTTCTCGTCGGCCGCGCCGGCGTTGAAGCGCAGGAGATGCGGCAGGAAGATCGCGTTCAGCGTGCCATGGTGGAGGTGTTTGTCATGCAGACGGCCGGCGGCGTGGCTGAGCGCGTGAACGCTGCCCAGGCCCTTCACGAAGGCCATCGCCCCCTCGACGCTCGCCATCATCATATGCCAGCGCGCGTCCTTGTCCGATCCATCGGCGACGGCGCGCTTCAGCCAGCCCTCTCCAACGGCCCGCGCCGCCCCGTCATATCCGATCCCCTCGGCCGGTGGATGCACGCGGGGGCTCAAGACCGATTCGATATTGTGCGTGACGGCGTCCATCCCCGTCGCCGCCGTCAGATGCGCCGGCAGGCCGAGCGTGAGGTCAGGGTCGCAAATCGCGGTCGCCGGGATCAGGTGCGGCGAGGCGAAAGTCTCCTTCCGGCCGTTCTCCAGCGTCAGGATCATGCCGACCGACACTTCGGAGCCGGTGCCGGAGGTCGTGGGGATGGCGACCAGCGGTGGGATCTTCCCGATCTTACTCGCCCCGCCGGTGAGGGCGGCGTAGGTTTCGACCGGCTCCGGGTGGGCGGCCATCAAGCCGACGCCCTTCGCCATGTCCATAGACGATCCCCCGCCCACGGCGACGATCCCGTCGGCGCCAGAGGCGGTGTAAGCGTCGGCGGCCTGTTTACATTGCGTTTCCAGCGGATTGGCCTCGGTCTCGGCGAACACGCCGGCCACCGGCATGTCCAGCGCGTCCTCGACTTGGGCGAGGATGCCGACCGCCTTGATACCTGGATCCGTCACAATGAACGGGCGCGAAACGCCCAAGGATTTCAGCGTCTTGCCAAGCCGCGCCAGCGCGCCGTGCCCGAACACGCAAGTCGTAAGATAGTTCATAACGATCATGGCGGCCTCCCGGATGTCTCTCTGTCGAGCAAACCCCGTCGCGCCGCAGCGGGCAAGGGCGGATTTCGGGTGTGGATCATCCCGCCGGCGGCTTCGCACCCCCTCTCGACCGAATGTCGGCTTGACCTCGCCGTATTCATCCCAGACGGTCTGACCGGGCGGCGAAAGGGACGATGACGATGAATCTGCGGGCGATCGCGATGGGCGGGGTGTTGGCGCTGGGATTATGTGCGGGCGCTGGCGCGCAGACGCGCTGCTTTTTCTTCGCCGACGACGTCACCGACGAGGGCGTTGAGCTGACCCGCGCGCCGGACGGCACCTTTTGGGGCCAGCATTTCGGAAACATCCATTCCGAAGCGCAGGGCTATTACGCCTCATTCGAAACATGGCTGATCGACGGGACGCGCGGTCCGGACGGACGCGTGACGTTCGAGACGATCACACTGGTCGACGGCGACACCCAATATGGCGACGATGTCTGGACCCTCGGCGACGCCGTCGGCCCGGCCAGCCGCGCGCCCTATCTCCAGCCGGCCCCGTGCACCGGGTTGGACGAGAAAGTGTTCGGGCCGGCGCCGGACTAGGTCGGGCGGAGCGGAGCGCGATCCCTGCGCGCCAGGCGCCGTTTCCGATTGACTTTGTCGTGTGAGGCGAGGCGAATTCGCTGGTCTTTTGCAAGTGCTCCGAACCGCCCATGATCGATCCGCCGCCGCCAATCCTGGACATCCGGTCCCTGACCATCGATTTCGACACGCCCGACGGCGCGGTCCACGCCGTCAAGGGGATCGATCTCGACATACGGCCGGGCGAGTGTCTGGGGGTGGTGGGCGAGAGCGGATCGGGGAAAAGCCAGACGGCGCTTTCCGCCATGGGCCTCTTGGCGGCGAACGGGCGCGCGTCGGGCGAGATCCTGTTCAACGGGGCGGATCTGCTCTCCGCGAACGCGAAGACCCTGCGCGACATTCGCGGCGCCAAACTCTCCATGATTTTCCAGGACCCGCTCACCTCGCTGACCCCGCATATGAGCGTCGGCGCGCAGATGCGCGAGACGCTGAAGGTCCATAAGGGGATCCGGGGCGAGGCCGCGGATAAGCTCTGCGTCGATTGGCTGGAGAATGTCCGCATTCCCGAGGCGCGCCGGCGCATGGACCAGTTCCCGCATGAGCTCTCGGGCGGTATGCGCCAACGGGTGATGATCGCCATCGCCATGTTGTGCGGGCCTGAACTCTTGCTCGCCGACGAGCCGACCACGGCGCTGGATGTCACGGTCCAGGCCCAGGTTTTGGAGCTGATGGACGAGATCAAGCGCGAGACCGGGGCCTCGATCCTGCTGATCACGCACAATATGGGCGTTGTGGCGCGCATGTGCGACCGGGTTGTCGTCATGCGCCATGGTGAAATCGTTGAGCGCGGCGGCGTGGACGACATCTTCTACGCGCCGCAGCACGCCTACACGCAAATGCTGCTCGACGCCGTGCCCCGGCTCGACCAGCCGGACCGCGGCGGTCGCCCGGTGCTCGGCCCTGCGCCGGGGGCGGAGGCCGACACCCTGCTCGACGTGCAAGACATGCGGGTGCATTTCCCGGTGAAGGCCGGCGGCGGCCTGTTCGGCAAGACCAAGCCCTTGAAGGCGGTGAACGGCGTCTCGTTCGATCTCAAAGCCGGCGAGACGCTAGGCGTTGTCGGCGAGTCCGGGTGCGGGAAGTCGACCTTGGCGCGCGCCGTCCTGCGCCTCATCGAACCGACGGACGGGGCGGTCGCCTGGATGGGCGCGAACCTCACCGACGCCGACCGGGCGGAGATGAACCGGCTGAGGTCCGACCTGCAGATCGTGTTCCAGGACCCGCTGGCGAGCCTCGACCCGCGCATGAGCATCGGCAAATCGATTGCCGAGCCGCTGACCGTCCACGCCGCGCACCTGTCGCGCGCCGAGCGGGAGGCGAAGGTGGCGGAGATCCTGCCCAAGGTCGGGCTCGATCCGAACCTCATCAATCGCTACCCGCACGAATTGTCCGGCGGCCAGAACCAGCGCGTGGGCATTGCGCGCGCCATGATCCTGGAGCCGAAACTGGTGGTCTGCGACGAGGCGGTCTCCGCCCTCGACGTGTCGGTCCAGGCCCAGGTGATTGATCTCTTGATCCAGCTCCAGCGGGATTTCGGCCTGTCGATGATCTTCATCTCCCACGATTTGGCCGTCGTGCGCGAGATCAGCCATCGGGTGATGGTGCTTTATCTCGGCCGGGTGGTTGAGCTCGCTGGGCGTGACGCCATTTACGAGAACGCCCGCCATCCTTACACGCAGGCCCTCATCGCCGCTGTGCCGAACGCGGATCCCAAGTCGGAGCGCGCGCGAGAGCGGGTGAAGCTGTCCGGCGACCTGCCGAGCCCGCTCGACACCCGCGCCAGCCTCCGCTTCCTCAAGTCAAAGCTGATCGACGACCCTGACGCGGAGCAATATGAGCCGCTCCTGGAAGCGGTTGGAGAGGGGCATTTCGTGGCGGAGTTCGACGGCTGATCCCGGCGTGCAGGATCAAGCGGCGACCAACGCCTGCACCAATTTGGCTTCAAGAAGCGCTGCCGTCTTCGCAATAATGGCGGCCCGCGTACGTTTCGGCGGGCAGGCTTCGCCGTCGATCCAGCGCGTTACGGTGGACGGGGAGACGCGAAACTCTTCCGCGAGGTCGGACTTTTGAAACCCAAACGCCAACGCCTCGTTCAGGGCCGGGGCGAAGGCGGATTTGTACTCACCTTGATACGATTTCAGATGCTCAATCGCCCTATCAAGCCTATTGAGTCGCAATTTAAGCAGGTTGGACCGCCAAGACGCCTCGTCCTCACTGGTTGAGTTTTCTGCTGGCGTTGGCATTTGAGGTCTCCTAAACTTCACCCAACAACGACTGGGCCGCACGCATCGGACCAACATAGAACGGCGCGCCAAAAAATGCAAGATTTTTCCATATGGGAAAATCTGCCGTATCGATTGAGGGGCGATTTGGTTCTTCCGAGGTTCACAATACGTGAAGCGCGCGCCAATGAAATCGCCGTTGCGCGGGCGTTTTACGCCAAGCATCCCGATCCCCATGTCATGCCCCGCGCCGAAGACGTGCTGCGGGCCGCCCAAGAGGACGGCGCCCTGTTTTGCGCTGAACTCGCGGCTTATCCCGAGGGGGCAAGTGCGCCGCAGATTGCTTACGGAGTCGGAGATTGGATTGCGATTTCAGGGGCTTATCGCGCCGTCTATGATGGCGTCCGGCTGTTCGAGAACGGTGGGTCGATCGTGTCGACGCCTTATCGCGGCTTTAGCGTGCACAAGCTTCTCCACGCCGCGCGGATTCTGACTGTGAAGATTATGCAGGCCGGCGCCTATGATCGCATTTTCGGCGCGATCATCGCGCCGAACAATCCGTCGAAAAAGAACCTTCTCCGCGCGGGCTTCGCCATCTGGTCAGATCCGCCGGCCGCGCTTCGCGCTGAAAGAGACCCCTATGCAACCGGGCCTGGCAGCCAGATCGAGTATTTTTGCTTCCCAGACAGCGCTCTGCCGGCGCTGGCCAGGTTCCTGCTGGACGTGAAGCGTGACGGCGAACTCACCCGCGACGGACGCGCCCCGGTCGGTTTCGACTTCGATCTGCGCATCCTCAAGGACGACATCCTCGGCGACGTGGAAGAGATCGCCGAGGGTCGTTTCGACGGTGCGCCTCTTTAGGCTCAGCCTCGGTCGCCGCCGTAATCCATCACGATCCGGTCTCCGGTTCGGCGGTGATGAACCTCCGCGACCGTGTCCATGCTGATGTCGCGGATGGCGCGCACCATGGCGTCTTCGACGCAGGCGTTGATCGCGCGCCGCTCGCTAAGCGGCATGCGGCCCGAGCGGTGGTCGCACACATCGCGCGCGGCGGATTTGATCTTCCGATAGAGCTGCTCGGCGTCCTCCATCTCGTAGAGGTCCATTCCGGAATAATCGACCGTTCTGGTCTTCATGTCCGATGGCGGTTCGGCGAAAGCTGGCAAAGCGAGCGCGGCGACGCCGCAGGCGGCGGACAGGATATAGCGGGTCATGATCGATCCTTTCAGATCTCTTCCCCACTGAACCGCCGCACTACATATGTAGCACAGACCAGAGCTGGTCTGCATTAATCCTTGGACAGAAACCGGCGGAGCCCAATCGCTCCGCCGGTTTCCAATGCGCGCGGCGGCTTGTTCAATCCCACAGGTCGCCAAGCTCAAGGCGTTCGATCCAGGTCGCGCCGACCGGATGCGCATCGCCCGTCGCCCGGCGCTGCAGGCGTTGGACAAGCACGTTCACCGCCGGACCCACGCGGACGCCCGCCTCGCCGATTGCGGCGACGATCTCGCGAAGCGGCGCTTCGTCGAGGTCCGTGTTCGCCTTGCCCTCGGCCTCCGCCAGGCGCCAACCGGCGGCGTCCCAATTGAGCGCCACGGCTGCATTGGGCGCGCCGCGCCAGGCGAACACCGCCATGCGGCCGACGGCGATGTCGTTCGTGAAGTCCCGGAGGCAGTTCTGGAACTCCATCGCCAATGCGACGAGCTGTTTGCGCGTCTCCACACGCTCGAACGGCAGAGGCAGGCTCGGCGCCGGCGTCGGAGCCAGAAACACCTCAGGCGCAAGGTCTGCCGCCGCCATGTTGAACAGACGGTTAGCGCCCTTCGCCCGGCCCCAGCGTTCGACGAGGGCCGCCGCCGCGCGCGCTCCGCGTATGCGCAGCGCCAGGTCATAGGCGAGCGCTAGATCCTCGGCCGCCGGCAAGTTCGGAACCGCCGCGACGATCGCCGCCTCCCGCAAGGGCGCGGGCAATGTGGCGATCGGAGCGAATCGGTCCGGCGTAACGGCGTCCAGGTGGCGGATCACGCGATTGGCGTTGGGCTCGGCGAAGAGCTCGAGGAACGTTGCATAATCCCGCGCCGCCCACAGCCGTTCGCCCATGCGGCCGAGCGCTTTGACCAGGCCCGCCGTCTCTCCGACTGGAAGGAGACGCGCGGCGACCGCTTGGTCGCGGGCGCGTTCGACAAGGGCGCGCACCTCCGGATGGTCCAGGCTCGCGCCCTCGCCAAAGCCCTTGAGCAGCATCGCCGCCGCATGGCGACGCGCCGCCGGCAGGGCGAAGAACCCATCGTGCGGCGCAGGCCATGCAAAGGCGATAAGCTCTGCAGCGTCGCCGGCTAGGAAGCGCAGAAGCGGCGTCGGCGCGCCCGCCTTACGGAGGGCGCACGCGCCACGCGCATGTTTCAAGGCCGCTTTCATGGCGGCGCCTCCTTCCATCACATCGCACGCGCGCCTTAATGACGCGCTTCAAGTCGCTAGACTTCGATTTTGGTGATGTCAGACGCCGCCCAGCCAACGCAGGGAGACGCCGACGCGCCCCCCGTAAAAGAGGGGCGAACAAGTCAAATTCTTGCTCGTTCGCCGCATGCGCTGGCTCCGGTTGAAACAACGGGGACCGCCCCCATTCGCGAGGTGCGTCGTATGCCGAATTCTTGTGACGAGAATGTGTCAAGTCGGGGTGTTTTCGACCATCAGACCCCCGTTTAAGGGATGGAATCGATTGCAGCCACGGAACCCGATCGCATGACCCGCCTCAAACTCGCCGCCGTACAAGCCGCGCCTATTCTGTTCGACCCGGACGCCACACTCGATCGGTTTGGCGCATGGCTCCGGCAAGCCGCTGAAGCGGGCGCCGACCTCGTTGTCTTTCCTGAGGCGTTTCTTGGCGGTTATCCGAAGGGCGTCGATTTTGGCGCGCGGGTGGGATCGCGCAATCCCGAGGGGCGGGAGCTGTTCCAGCTCTATTTCGAAACAGCCTTCGACCCCGCCGGCGCGCGGTTCGGCAAGGTTAAGGAACTTGTGGCGGGGGCCGGCCTGCACGTTGTGACCGGGCTGATGGAGCCGGTCGGCGGGACGCTCTATTGCTCCGCTGCGGCGCTCGATCCCAAGGGCGAGATTGCCGGCTGGCACCGCAAACTGATGCCGACGGCCATGGAACGGATCATTTGGGGCTTCGGCGGCGGCGATACGATGAAGGTCGCCGAGACCGAGATCGGCCGCGTATCGATGACGATCTGCTGGGAGAATTACATGCCCCTGTATCGCCAGCACCTCTACAATCAGGGGGCCGAGCTTTATTGCGCGCCGACGGTGGACGACCGGCCCGTCTGGCTGCCGAGCATGCAGATGATTGCGCTTGAGGGCCGATGCTTTGTGACGAGCGCCTGCCAGTACATGACCCTGGCCGATGTAAAAGCCGGCGTCGCCTATGACGCGATCCAGGGCGACGCGCCTCAGACCGTTCTGATCAATGGCGGCTCCTGCATCGTCTCGCCCTTGGGCGAGGTGCTGGCGGGACCTGTCTACGGCGAGACCGCATTGGTGACGGCTGAAATCGACAAGGGCGAAATCACGCGCGGCAAATTCGATCTCGACACCGCAGGCCATTACGCCCGGCCGGACCTCTTCGACCTGCGCGTCCGCGAGGACTAAGCCGCGAGCTTCAGCGCCGGCGGGAAGCCCGGATTTTCCGCCACGAAGCGCTGGTATTCCAGCCGGTAATTTCGCCGGGCGAAGCCGATCAGGTCGACGTATCGGTCCGTTAAGTGCGGCATCGGCGAGAACAGGCGGGCCAAGAGCGCGAAGACCGAGCCGGAGATCACACGGCGCTGTTCGACGATCCCGGCCGGGTTCAGCGCGTAGCCGATCTTCGAGCCGACATAGAGCTTGTTCATTGCGGCAACGGCGGTGGCGATGTCGCCGCCAATGTCGGCCAGCGCGATCCTGTCGCCGGAATAGGCGGTGGCGCGCTCATAGGGCAGCAGGATGAAGTTGAAGATCGCAATCCGCTCGGCCAGTTCGATCATCCATGTGAACACGCCGAGGCGCCGTTTGGCGCGGATGCGTCCGACGAAGCGGCCGATGATCCAGCGGAGCTCCTTATCGTTGACGCCTTCTTCAAGCAGCGCGCCGGCCAAGAAGATCGCGTTCCTAGCGAAGATGTACGTGAACGCCGCCAAGAACGCGGATTCATCGAAGATGAAGACCTTGATGTCCTTGGTGACGCCAATCGATTCCTTCGTTTCATCCAGGATCTGTTTGACGCGCGGATAATTCAGGTCCGACACCATGACGGTGTTGCCGACGAGGATCGCGTAGAAGATGCGGAAGCCGATCCAGATCAGGAAGACCAATGCGAGGATCGCCAAGGCCACCAGGCCGAAGGTCATCACAGACGCGGCGACCAAAAGGATCGCCAACGGCACCGCAACAAGACAGGCCAGCCAGAAGCGCGGCAGCTCCTTCGGGTGAATGCAGCTTTTGAATTCTCGTCTGTCCATGGACCATCCCCACTCGTCCCGCCTCGACACCTGAAGCTCCCATAGACTATACCTCTTGTGCAAGACATTCTCTTGATTGGCGGGGCGCGGGGGCTGCTTCGTCGGTGCGCTGTGACCAGGGGGACGATCAGTGGCGGACATCTTTCTATCGTACAAAAAAGAAGACGTTGCGGATGCGCGTCGCCTCGTGGCGGCGTTCGAGAAAGCCGGGTTCAGCGTTTGGTGGGACGATCGCATCACGCCCCAGGGCTCGTGGGATGAGACGATCGAGGAGGAGATCAGCGCGGCGAAGGCCGTCGTGGTGGTTTGGACACCGTTATCGGTAAAGTCCGACTGGGTGCGTACGGAGGCCCATTTCGCCAGCACGAAAAAGGTGATGGTGCCGATCCTGTTGCGGCCTTGCACCATTCCGCTGGCCTTTTCCCTGACGCAGGCCGTCGACCTGACGAAATGGGACGGGTCGGAGGATCATCGCAATTGGCGCAAATGCCTGATCTGGGTGCGAGACCTGGTGCAATCCCACGCCCGTCGTGCGGGCGGCTCCGACACGCCCGCCCCCGGCGAACAGCGCGTTAAACTCGGTCAGCTCGCGCAGACCGGCGAGGATATCTTGGAAGGCGCCACGATAGGCCCCGCCACGCCGGCTGGCACCGTGTTCGCCGACGGCGACGGCCTGCCGCCCATGCGTGTGATCCCGGCCGGGCGGTTCCAGATGGGGTCGCCGCTGTCGGAGCGGGACCGCCGCGAATCCGAAGGTCCGATGCACAATGTGACCTTGCCGGACACGCTGGCGTTCGGGGTGTTCCCCGTCACCCACGCCGAATGGCATCGCATCGCAGCCGATCGGATCGATCACCAACCCGCAGGCGGCGGCGAGGGGCGTGAGAACACGCCCGTCACGGACGTCACCTGGTACGAGGCCAACGCACTCGCCGACGCGCTGAGCGCCATCTCAGGCTCTCTCTATCGTTTGCCGAGCGAGGCGGAATGGGAGTACGCCTGCCGCGGCGGCCTGGTCGGCGCGCCGTTCCCGTCTGGCGCCGACGTTGATCCTCAGACCGCCTGTTTCGGGGGTGATGACGGTCCTTGCCCGGTCGGGACATTTGAGAAGAACGGCTTTGGGCTGTTCGACATGGCGGGCAATGTGCGTGAATGGTGCGCCGACCTCTGGCACAACAATTATTCCGGCGCGCCCGGCGACAGCTCGGCCTGGACGACGGGCGACGGCTCCATGCGGGTGACGCGCGGCGGCTCGTCTGAGGATCCAGCCGTGCTCCTGCGCTGCGCCAGCCGCACTCGGGCCACCGCACAGGCGCGCTCTCCGTCAATCGGCGTGCGCCTCGTGCGGGAGCTTTGAACGCTTAATCTTCGACGCCGGCCAGCAATTCCTGCGCGGCTTGGCGCGCGTTCTCGGACAGCGGTTCACCCGCGATCATCTGGTCGTATTCCGCGCTCCAGAACGCGAAGCCTTGCGGCGTCTCGTCCCATGGGAAGGCGTAATCGAGGTCTTCCGCGCTGCCGGACCCGTTCGCGAGGCGTTGCAATCGGTCGATCTCGAGGAAGCTATAGCCGAGCGTGTCGATCGGCGCAGGCTCGATCGCGGGCGCCGATCCGCCCCCGACCCAGGTCTGGAAAATCCCCTGCGCCTCGGCTGAAAGCGGTGCGCCCGCGAGCATGTTGTCGTATTCCGCGCCCCAATAGTCGGACCCCTGCGGCGTGTTGGCCCAGAGCATGGCGTAGTCGAGATCCTCGGCCGTCCCGACGCCCTCGGCGAGGCGGCGCGCCCGTTCCAGATCAAGATCGTCCGGAGGGGAGCCAGGCTCCGCAGGTCCGCTTGGCGCCGGGCTTGAGAACGAATCGCTGAAAGGATCTGCTGCGTCTGTTGATCCGGGCGAGTCCGCCAGCCAAACTTGGAGAATGTCGCGCGCCCCGGGAGAGATGTCGCCGATTGCAATCAGACGGTCATACTCGCGCGACCAATAATCGTAGCCCTGCGACGTCTCCTCCCAAGAGAAGGCGAACAAATCGTCCGAGAAGCCATAACCCTCGGCAAGTGCGACGACGCCGTCACGGTCGTAGAAGAAGGGCGTCGCGCCGGGGTCCGCATAAGCGAGGTCGCTCCAATCCTCGGCGCCGCCGAAGCTCGGTTCGTCCCAGGGCGATTCATAGGGATCGTAGCCCGCCACCCGAAATTGCGCCGCTGTCGTAATGTAGGTTCCGCCAAACGCCCAGACCATTCCGGCGATGACGCACGCTGTCACAGATCCGGTGATCAACCGCAGGCCGATCAAGACGACGGCGCCTGACACAACGGTCAGAAATCCGATCGAGGTCGGCAAGAACGCGCTCTGGAACCCTCCGTAAGACAAGGAGGCTTGAAACAAATTCCAGGCGCCGATCACGAACGCCGCGATCACACTGAAGACCAGCGCCGTGATCGCCGCGGTCCAACGCGAGGCGCCGCGATCGATCAAACCTCCCATCAGCATCCCGCGCAGAGACGCTTCGTAGATCAGCGCGACCGCAGCCACATTCAGTAAGCCCAACACAGCCAGAACGATCGGTCTGCCGCCAAAAAATGAGCCGAAATCGGGTATCACAATCGCTGGCGACAAGGGTTTTCCGGCGATCCAGGCGTTGAGGAGGGTTGCCAAAACAAACGTGAACACGATGACGGCGGCGGTCCAAATCGCCGCGTTGATTTTCCCGCCTCTGCTGAGCTTCGAGAAGCCCGTGGCGTGAATATATGCGGGGATCGCAATGACAAGGAACGGGGCGAGGATCACCCAGTTCGCGATTTGAAGGACGACAGGTCCGGTCTCACTGTATCTCAGGCCCGGCGCCAGCCCTATAAGGGCGGTGATCGTTAGTGACGCGATTGCGAAGGCCAGCGGAAACAGCCCCCACACCGTGCCACCGCAATGCCCGTCAAGATCCAGCGTCGTAATGGCGTGCTCGGCCACTGAATACGTCATACCGCGTCCCCTCGGTCTCCCGTGTGCATTTTGCCCGAAACGAGCCTTAGCGCAAACCCGCTTGCGGGGTCGGCGGCGACGCCCTAGCGTCCGCGCGCCACTCACTCGGGAAAACCTGCATGTCCCCCTTAACGCTCGACGATGTTCAAGCCGCCGCGAAAGTCCTTGAAGGCCAGGTGGAGCGCACGCCCATGCGGCTGTCGCGCACGCTGTCCTCCATCACCGGGGCGGAGATCTGGGTGAAGTTCGAGAATATGCAATTCACTGCAAGCTTTAAGGAGCGCGGCGCGCTGAACCGCCTGTCCAAGCTCAGCGACGGGGAAAAACGGGCTGGCGTCATCGCCATGTCCGCCGGCAACCACGCCCAGGGCGTCGCGTTCCACGCCCAGCGCCTTGGCATTCCGGCGACGATCGTCATGCCCAGTGGCACGCCCTACAACAAGGTGAAGCACACCCGCGATTTCGGCGCCCGGGTCATCCTGGAAGGCGACAATCTGGCCGAGGCGACGGCCCATGCCTATGCCGTGCGCGACAAGGAGGGGCTGACCTTTATCCATCCCTTCGACGATCGGGACGTTATCGCCGGCCAAGGCACCATCGCGCTTGAGATGCTGGAGACGCGCAATGATCTCGACGTGCTGGTCGTTCCCGTCGGCGGGGGCGGCCTGATCGGCGGCATGGCGATCGCCGCCAAGGCGCTGAGGCCGGATATTCGCATCATTGGCGTCGAAGCCGCGATGTACCCCGCCATGTATTGTGAATTGCGCGGCCAGACGCCCCATACGGGCGGCGCGACGATCGCGGAAGGCATCGCGGTGAAGAAGGCTGGCGCGCTGAATATCGAAATCGCGCGGGAGGTCGTGGACGAATTGGTTCTCGTTGAGGAAGAGCACCTGGAACGCGCCATCACGCTTTTCGCCGAAGTTGAAAAAACCATCGCCGAGGGCGCGGGCGCGGCGGGGCTGGCCGCCATGCTCGCCCACCCGGCGAAGTTTTCCGGCAAGCGGATCGGCCTCGTCCTCTGCGGCGGCAATATCGACACCCGGCTCCTGGCCTCGGTCCTGACCCGTGCGTTGGTGCGCGAGAAGCGTCTGACCAATATTCGAATCGTGGGCGACGATCGGCCCGGCCTGCTCGCCAAAGTGTCGAAGATCATCGGCGACGCGGGGGCGAATATCATGGAAGTGGCCCATAACCGCATCGCGCTAGACGTGCCGGCCAAGGGCGCTGAGTTCGACATCCTCATCGAGACGCGGGACGCTCAGCACACGCAAGAAGTCGTCGACAGCCTCGCCCAGGCGGGCTACCCGCCCCGACCCGTCGGCGCCGGCTGAGCGCGGCGGTCGACAGGCGTTGCGGCGACGTCTAGACCGTCGCGCAGATCCAATACGGAGTTCCCCCAATGCACCTCCGCCTTCCCGCCGCGGGTCTTGCAGCCGCGCTTCTCGCCGCTTGCGGCGGCGACACGCCTGAGACCGAAACGGAAACGCCCGCCGCCGACGTCGCCTCAACCGATCCGGGCGCAGATCAAGGACCCGACGTGGACGCCATTTTTGCAGATTACGCGCCTTGGGACGCCAGCCGGGACGGAATTCAGACAACGGAATCCGGCCTGCAATACATCGTCTTGAAGCAGGGGCCGGCGGATGCCTTGGCGCCGGCGTCTCCGCGTGACCGCGTCACAGTCATGTATGACGGGCGCATCGCCGCCACGGGCGAGAAATTCGACTCCTCCTATGACCGCGGCGCGCCGGCGACATTCGGGCTCGGCCAGGTCATTCGCGGTTGGACCGAAGGATTGCAATTGATGAAGGAGGGCGACCTGTTCCTTTTCTTCATCCCCGCTGAACTTGGCTATGGCGACAATCCGCGTCCCGGCGGCGTGATCAAGCCAGGCGACGATCTGATGTTCCTCGTGGACCTGAACAAGGTGATCGCGGCCCCCCCGCCGCGCGAAGCCGATGGCGAGGCCTGGGCGAGCTTCACGCCCTGGGACAGCGGGCGAGACGGAGTGACGGCGACCGGGTCCGGCCTCGAATATGTCGTCCTCGAAAGCGGAGACGAAGCTGGGGCGACGCCGGCCGCCCAGGACAATGTTGTTGTCCACTATGAAGGCCGTTTGGCGGAGACGGGCGAAACGTTCGACAGCTCTTTCCCATCGGGCCAGGCGGCGATCTTCCCTGCGGGCCGGCTTATCCCTGGCTTCAGCGAAGCGCTGCAGGCGATGCGGCCGGGCGACCGCTGGCTGATCTATATCCCGTCGGATCTCGCCTATGGCGAGGCCGGGACGCCCGGCGGGCCGATCCCGCCGAACGCCGATCTGATCTTCGAGCTGGAGCTGCAGGATATCCTGCAGACGCGCTGACCGGGCTTAAACGTCCGGTATCGCCATGCCGCGCTGGACGGCTGGCCGCGCGCCGACGCGATGAACCCAGGCCTCCACGTTCGGCGCCTCAAGGCCGGCCATCTGCTTGAGCGCGTTGAGGGCGAGCGGCGTCCAAGGATAAACGGCGATATCGGCGATTGAGTAATCGCCGGCGAGGTGTTCGACCTGGCCCAGCCGTTTGTCCAGAACACCGAACAGGCGCACCGCCTCCTGCGTGAAGCGCTGAATGGCGTAGGGCAGTTTGGTCTCTGCGGTGTTGGCGAAGTGATTTAGCTGGCCAAGCATCGGCCCCCAGCTCGCCATCTGCCACATCAGCCATTCCAGCGTCTTGGCCCGCTCCGGCCCGGCCTCAGGAAGGAGCTGCCCCGCCTTCTCGGCGAGATAGATCAGGATCGCGCCGGACTCGAACACGCTGACGCCCGTATCGCGATCGACGATGGCGGGGATCTTGTTGTTTGGGCTGATCGCAAGGAAATCGGGTTTGAATTGTTCGTCTTCGCGGATGTTTACGGGGTGGACCTCGTAAGGCAGGCCCGTCTCCTCCAACATGACAGAGATTTTTCGGCCGTTTGGCGTGGACCAAGTGTAAAGATCAATCATGACGTCGTTCCTCCTCGATAGGGCCGTAAGGCGAAGACAGGGACTTCGCCAGAGAGCGCTGTTCAAGCTTGCGTTAAGCGCGCCAGGACGCTTGCGGCTCGTCGCGGCGCAGGTTAGGCGACGGCCTGTCGAACTCCAGGGGCGGAGAGAACATGTCGGAACTCCGAATCGGGTTGGTCTGCAACGAAGACCTGTCGGACTTCGAGGCGCCCATCGCGGCGCGGCGGGATTGCGCGCTCGCCGGGATGTGCTCGGGCGACGAAACGGCTTGGCGCGCTTTGATCGGCAGCGCTGAGATCGATGCGATCATCGTCGAATCCGAGATGGCGACGCGCGGCGCGATCTGCGAGACCGCGCTCAAGCGCGGCTTGCACGTTCTATGCGCAAGCCCTCCCGGCGCCAGCCTTGACGAGGTGATCCGCATCCGACGCGCCGAAGCGGCCTCTCCCGGCAAGTCCGTCCGCTTTATCATGCCCCTGCGCCACCACGGATCCGTGACGTCCGCTTTGAACCTCGCCGCCAGCGGCGCCTTGGGACAGCTTTTGACTGTGCGCGGCGTTTATGGCGCGTCGACCGCCAAGGGCGGGGCCTTGATTGATCGGGGGTTTCACCTGATCGACCTCGCGCTTGGGTTTTGCGGACCGTTCGACGACGTCTACGGACTGATCTCCGACGATGGCGCACGCAAGCATGAACGCAACGGGATGGCCGTGCTCCGAACAAGCAAGGGCGTCGTGGCGCAATTGCATGCGTCTGGCGCGCAATGGCGGCATACGTTTCGCTTCGAGCTGGGGTTCGACAAAGGGTATATTTGGCTTGACGGCTTGGCGACGCCCACGGCCGACTTCGCCCCCGAGATGCTGATCATCGGCCGTCTGCAACGCGGACCGAACGGGGCGTTTTTGCCGAACCCCGACGAAGAGATCCACGAGATCAAGGACGCGCCGAAACCCGCCGACACGCTGGCCGCTTTTCTCGACAGCATAAAAGGCGGGCAGGGCGGCTGGCTCGCCAATACGCGCCAAGTGTTCGACGCCCTGAACCTGGTCCAGCGCATCTATGCCCTGGACCACAATCCCGACACTCACGACTGACCCCTTCGAGGAGACGAGCATGGCTGTGAACGCCGAAACCTTGGCGGCCATCGCCTTAGAAGCGGGCGGCGTGATCATGAAGATCTACGAGTCCGACTTCGAGGTCGACCGGAAGGACGATTCCTCCCCTGTCACAGAAGCCGATGAAAAGGCCGAAGCACTGATCCTGAAGCGCCTCGCGCAATCCGAACCGGATTTGCCCGTCATCGCTGAGGAATCCGTCGCCGCCGGCCGTATGCCGGAGCACGGCTCGCGCTTCGGGCTGGTCGATCCTTTGGACGGCACCAAGGAATTCATCAACAAAAACGGCCAATTCACGGTCAACATCGCGATCATCGAGCAAGGCCGTCCGATCATGGGCGCGGTCTATGCGCCTGCGATTGGCCGTCTCTTCGTCGCAGACGGCCCCAGCGCAGCTTGGCAGGCCGATGTGACGCCGAGCGATGAATTGCCGTCCGCAGACGCGCGTAGGCCGCTTTCGATCAGGTCCGCGCCCGAGGCGGGCCTGACGGCCATCGCATCCCGCTCCCACCGCTCGCCTGAGACCGACGCATTTCTGCAGCGCTTTCGCGTCGCCGACATCGTGTCTGCGGGGTCGTCGCTCAAATTTTGCTTGCTCGCCGCCGGCGAGGCGGACCTTTATCCGCGTCTTGGGCGGACCATGGAATGGGACACCGCCGCCGGCCAGGCCGTGGCCGAAGCCGCAGGCGCCCGGGTGCTGACCGAAGACGGCGCGCCACTTCTGTATGGCAAACGCGAGCGCGGCTACGACAATCCCCATTTCATCGTCTACGGCGACGTGGCGCCGGCCTAAACCTCGCGCCGCACGCGAAGCGGCAAGCTCTCTGCATCTCAGTTGGGCGAACCGCGCCGGGTTGCGCCAATTCGGGGCAATTTGGCGCTTATCGTCCGGGAGCGCCGATGCATTGGAGCTTTTATGCCGCCGCCGCAGCGGCCCTGGCCGGGGCGCATGTCCTGCGGGGCGCGAAGAGGGGCGGCGGATTCGCGGTCATTGCGTTTGTCGCCGGTCTCGCCGCGTCGGCGCTCGCCATCAAGGCGACGACGCAAATTGCTGGGTTTGGCCGCGCCACGGATTTTGACCGCTTCGTTGTCCGCGCAGCTGACATCGCGCGCCAGGATGATTCCCCGTTGATCGTCTTCACCGGGGCGAGCTTTTCTCGAAACGCGATCGACGATGAGCGTCTGACGATCGCGCTGCGGGAGAAGGGATATCCCCATCGGGCGATCAATTTGTCGCTGGAGGCCGCCTCCATGTTGGAGCGCGACGCGCGGCTGACGGATTTTATCGCCCGAGCCGGGCGCGCGCCGGAGGTCGTTTTCGTCGAGGTCGCCCGACCTTTCGATTTCAAGCCAGCCTTCATCTTCGACAATTCAAAGTTCAGCCTGCGCGCCATCGACCAATTCGGCCTGCGCGAAACCTTATGGACGTTGTTTGGTCTCGCTGGCGGCGGCTGCGACGGGCCTGTGGATTGCGGCAAGTCGGCCGCGCTGGTGTCGGCGCATGCGGGGGTGAACTTTCTCAATGTCGGTTTGCTGTCGTCTGGCGAGGATTTGTCGACCCTTCGCGGGGCGACCTCGTTCGACGGGCAGTCTATCCCTCGTGAACATCTCGACCTGGATGCGGCGTCGGCCGCTCTGTCGGAGATCCGCGACGAGGTTCCCGCCGTCGGACCTCAATGGGCGCGAAGCTTCCGCGGGATCCAGCGGGACCGATTGCAAGCGGCGGGGGTCGAAGGAGTCGGCTATTACTTTCCGCCAGTGATTGATCCCGGCTTGCGCGCCTATGTCAGCTCGCTCTGTAAGGCCGAACTCGCCGCATCGACCTGTATCGCGCCTGACGACCCCGACTTGCTTCGCGCGCTCGATGGGCCCGTCTGGTTCGATCGCGAGCACCTCTTGGACACGGGCGCGGCGATCTATGTTCGTTGGCTCGCCGATCAGCTCGACGCTTCGGGGGCGCTCGAATGATCTTCACCGAGCTGGTCTTCGTTGCATTCTTCGCGAGTGTATTCGCAGCCTATTGGCTTGTGCGGTGTCGCAAGGCGCGGCTCGACGTCCTCTTGGCGGCGTCGGCCGTTTTTTATGGATGGTGGGATTGGCGGTTTCTGGGGCTGATCGCCTTCGTCATCCTGGTGTCCTGGGCGACTGCGCTTTTGGCGGCTGGCCGGCGCCCGGGGTCGACGGCGCGGCGAGGGATTCTGGTCGCTGGGATCGCCTCCAATCTAGGCGTCCTCGCCGTCTTCAAATATTTCGACTTCTTC